>NZ_JAJVKV010000005.1:0-364750 GCF_024198175.1 Pyxidicoccus xibeiensis | reverse complement strand
ATCACCCGGGGCAGGTCGTGGTTGTCCACCAGCGTCACCAGCGAGCCCGGCGCCGGGTAGAGCCGGTCGTTGAAGAGCACCGCGCCCAGGTGCGCGGGCGAGCGATTCCGGCAGAAGACATCCACCAGCGCGAAGGCCAGCGGGAAGTCGAACATCGTCCCGAAGCGCCCCTCCGCCATGGTGCGCGCCAGCAGCACCGGGTCCCCGTCCAGCATCTCCCCCAGCAGCAGGAAGTCGTTGCCGGCGTGGGCCCGCAGGTCGTCGTTGTAGCGGGCCCAGAACTTCAGCGGCATGTGCTTCACCGCGTCCAGCCGGTAGCCCGCCGGCTTCACCGCGTCCACCCACCGGCGCGAGTGCTCGAGCAGGTGCTGGTAGACCTCGTCCTTCTCCACCGCCAGGTCCGGCAGCCCGTGCACGTCCCGCATCACCAGCTCGCGGGGGTTGTCCCAGTTGTCGATGGGCCCCAGGCCGTGGAACCAGTCCGGCTTCTCGCGCACCAGCCGCGTGTCCGGCCCCACGTGGTTGAGCACCACGTCCAGCACCAGCCGCATGTCCCGGCGGCGCAGCTCCTCCGCCAGCCGCACCAGCAGCGCCTCGTCACCGAAGCGCGGCTCCACCTTGCCGAAGTCCTCTACCCAGTAGCCGTGAAAGGCCCCGTACCCGTAGAACTTCTCCGTCCGCATCTGGAAGACGGGTGAAAGCCACACCGTGCGGACACCGAGCTGCTTCAGCCCGTCCAACCGCGAGATGACGCCCTGCAGGTCTCCCCCATGGAAGGCCTGCGCATCCTTCAGGTCCACCGTCCCGTCGTTGCGCGGGTCGCCGTTGGCGAAGCGGTCCACCATCACGAAGTAGATGGCATCCCCCGCGGGCGGCACCCAGGACGAGGGGCCGGTGTCCGGCGCCGCGGAGCTCTCCACCGGGGTGCCCGTCCCACCGTCCGCCGCCGGCACCGCCATGGGCGACGCGAGGAACGAGTCGAACAGCCCTCCGGCCTGACTCGAAATCTGCGGTGCCACCTCGCCCTGCGCGTCGTCCGCGCCCTGGTGGCTGAACTGGAGCGCGATGCCGTAGTCCTGGTCGACGCTGCTGGGCTCCAGCGTGGACTTCGCGCGGCCCGCCGTCGTCCGGACGTAGACCTCCCAGGAGAAGCGGCCGCCCACCTCACCGAAGGGGGAGACCCGCGTCTCCACCAACAGATACAGCGGCGCCTCCGGCGCCTGGGCCATCAGCATCGCGAAGCGGCGCTGCGAGTCCGTCACCTTCGCGAACTCGGCCGCGTACTGCTGATAGGGCACCTCCTGCACCTGGAGGTTGCGCTTCGCCAGCGCCTCCACCACGCGCTGCTTCACCGCCTCCGGCACGTCCGCCACCGTGCCGCGCCGCTGCACGTCGTCGCGCACGTAGGCCACCGCCACCACCGTGCCGTTGGGCGCCTGCACGGGCGGCGCCGAGCGCTGCAGGCACGCCGCCGCGCTCACCGCGAGGAAGAGGACCACGCCCCACCGCTGTGTCAGAACCATCCTTCGGCCTCGATGGCGACCACCGAGTGCCAGTGGCGCTCGGGGCCGGTGTACACGTTGTACTGGTCCAGGCTCTCCACGAACGAGTTGCCGAACGCCGCGTGCTGCGACGAGTACTGGATGCCGTAGAGCAGGCGCAGGCTGGGCCGCGTGTAGATGCCCCGGCCCGTCGGGTTGAGCACCACGCCCACCTTGCCCTGCCACGTGTCGCGCGTGTCGCTGTCACCGAACTCCAGCCCGCGCGCGTCCGGAATGCCGTTCGTGTTGGTGAACACCGAGTCCACGTGGTTGCGGTACACGTTGCCGTTGTGGCTCTTCTCCCGGGCGATGCTCGTCTCCGCCAGCAGGTGGACCCGCTCCGTGAGGAAGTACTGCAGGCGCAGCACCGTGGAGGCGATGAGCCGGTCGTCGTCCCCCGGCTTGATGGCGTTGTCGTCGTTGAAGGCGTAGCCCACCCAGACGCCCCAGAGCGCCTCCAGCTTGTCCGGGATGATCTTCACGTACGCCTCGTTGCCCAGGCTCGCCTCGTGGCGCTCGTCCGTCTGGTCCGTGATGTAGACAGTCCAGTCGCGGCCCCGGAAGTTCTCCGTGTACGCCTGCTCCGGGTGCTTGCGCTCGAAGGTGGCGTAGAAGTTGTTCCACACCAGCGGGCCCACGTTGCCGAAGCCCAGGTAGCCCACGGCGCGGTAGGACAGCGCGCTGCGCGGGGTGAGGTTGGGCACCAGGTCCTCCAGGCCGGGGTTGGCCTCGAAGTAGCGCCGCACCACCTCGCGCCGCACGTAGTCCTCGTAGTTGATGCCGGGAGACTCGTAGAGCGCGTTGCGGTTGCCGCGCACCGCGGGCTCGTAGCCCACCTGCGCGCGCACGCCCACCTCCAGGTGCCCCGGGATGAGGTGGTAGCGGAACGACGCCGCGCCGGTGAGCACCGTGTTGTACTTCTGGGGACGCAGCGTGTAGCCGCTGTCACCGAAGGCCAGCAGCGCGTCGAAGCGGTCCGCCTTGTACGTGCCGGACAGGCCCACCGTCTCGTAGAGGATGGTGCCGGGCCGCTGGTCGTAGATGTGCAGGTCGTTCCAGCGGTCCTCGAGCGTGCCCAACTGCCACGTCACGCGGTCCAGCAGGATGTTGCCGGCCCGCACGAAGAGGTAGTCGGCGCGGAAGTTGGCGAACGAGCCGTTGCCCGGGTCCGCCCCCCGGAAGGACGTCCCGGAGAAGCGCGTGTGCACCTCCGCCCAGACCTCGTTGGTGCCGGGCGTGGACTGGAGCACGTCCAGCCGGAGGTTCAGCTCTCCGTAGGGGCTCTCGTTGAGGAGCCGGCCATAGAGCCAGTAGTAGCCCAGCTGGCCGGAGCCGCCCGAGAAGTCCGGGCGGGTCATGATGCGGAAGTAACCCGCGGCCCCGAAGCGATCTCGGGGAGCGTCGGCCAGGGCCAGGAGCGGGCTGAGGAGCAGCAGCAGGGAGGCGCCGAGGCGCGCGGGCGTGACTCGCATGGGCGGGCCCCGCTTATAGCGCACCTCGGCTGGCTGCCCTACTCCGCACGCAGGACGGTCATCGTCCGGTCTGGCACGGCGTATTCAGCGCCGTTGTGGGGCTTGGGCGTGTCCAGCCAGGCATTGCCCGTGACGCGGCTGCCCAGGCCCTCGGCGGCGAGGTGCTCCGGGGTGTCGTAGACCGCGTTGGTGTCGATGAGCACCTTCCACTGGCGGCCCGTGGGCAGGGTGAACGTCTGGGGCGTGTTGCCCATGTTGATGAGCACCACCAGCTCCGGCCCGTAGGACTTGTCGTGGTAGTGGATCATCAGCTGCTTGCTGTCCCACGCCACCTCGTCGGTGTTCTGGGGGCTCTTCCAGGCCAGCGGCGCGCCCTTGGCGTAGTCCGGCGGGGAGAAGGCGTACCCGTGCTCCTTGCGCAGCCGGATGGCGGCCTTCACGAATGCGTACATGCGGTGGCGCTCGTCCCGCGAGAGGTACGCGCCCCACTGGTACCAGTTGAACGGGTTGTCCGCGCGCGTGGAGTACGCGTTGTTGTTGCCCAGCTGCGTGCGCATCCACTCGTCGCCGCCAAGAATCATGGGCGTGCCGTGGCTGATCATCATCGCCATGAAGGCGTTGCGCATCATCTGCCGGCGCGTGTTCTCCGCGCGCACGTCACCAATCGGGCCCCAGTTGCGCGAGCGGTTGTGGTCCTCGCCGCTCACCTTGTCGCAGAAGGGGCTGTTCGGCGTGTCGCAGCACACCGGGTTGAGCGGGCCGCACCGGTTCTGCTTCTCGTCGTACGCGAACAGGTCGTACATCGTGAAGCCGTCGTGCACGGTGATGAAGTTCATCGAGTGGTAGGGACGGCGGCCGTTGCGCTCGTACCACTCCTTGCTGCCGTACATCAGGAAGGCGCCGTCGGCCGAGCCGGGGCGGCCGCACAGCGAGCCGTCGTTGGAGTTGAGCTTCCAGTCGTCCCGGTTGATGAAGTTGCGCCACCAGTCGCGGAAGCGGCCGTTCCACTCGTACCAGCCGGTGCCCGGCTGGGTGACGGAGTTGGGGAACTCGCCCATGGGCATGCAGTACCAGCCGCCCGCGCTCCAGGGCTCGGCGATGATGCGCGTGTTGTACTTCTGGAGGACGGGGTCGTCGACAATCTCCTGGAGCACCGTGTTGCGCGGGTCGTCCCAGCGGTTGTAGTCGCCGTCGCGCTCTCCCAGGATGGGCGCCAGGTCGAAGCGGAAGCCGTCCACGTGCAGCTCCTCCACGTAGAAGCGGAGGCTGTCCATGGTCAGCCGGCGCATGGGCCGGTGGTTGGGCCGCGTCTGGTTGCCCACGCCCGTGTTGTTCCAGTACGTGCGGCGGTCCGGGTTGAGCGCGTAGTACGCCTGGTTGTCGATGCCGCGGAACGAGTACAGGCCCGCCGTCTCCGTGGGGTCCAGCGACTCCAGCGGCTCCCCGGGGAGCACGTCGTCCGTCTCCAGCTTCTCGCGCCACAGGCCGCCCTCGCCGGTGTGGTTGTAGACCACGTCGACGATGACCTCGATGTCGCGCTTGTGCAGCTCCTCCACCATCCACTTGAACTCGTCGATGACCTGGTGCGGCAGCTTGTGCGCCGCGTAGGACAGCTCGGGGGCGAAGAAGTTGATGGTCTGGTAGCCCCAGTAGCCACCGTCCAGCGGCTTCTCGTGGATGGGCAGCAGCTCCACGGCGGTGATGCCCAGGTCCTTGAAGTAGTCCGCCTTCTCGCCCAGGCCCCGGTACGTCCCCGGGAAGCGCACGCCGCTGGCGGGGTCCGCGGTGAAGCCCTTGGCGTGGACCTCGTAGACGATGAGGTCGTTCCAGCCGTGGCCCTCCCACTTCTCGTTCTGCCGGTTGGCCCGCCACTGCGACTCCGCCTCGGACCACTGGTAGTCGCTCTGGACGAGCACGCTCTTGGCGGAGGCCGCGTACGTCACCTCCGTGCGGGCCGGTCCACTGGCAGTGCTGCCCTTGCCCCAGTCATGGTCCCTGTGGAGCGCCCTCGAGTACGGGTCCGTCAGCAGCTTGTTCGGATTGAAACGGTTGCCATAGACGTCCACGTCCGTCTTGAAGCCGAGGATGGAGCCGGGGAACCAGCTGGGGTCGTACTCCCAGTTGGGGCCCCAGGCGCGGAAGCCGTAGTGCTGGCCCAGCCCCACGCCCTCCACGTAGACGTTCCACACGTCCCCGTATCGCGTCATCTCGTAGGTGCGCGTGGGCCGGGTGATTTCCGGGTCGTCGAAGAGCAGCAGCTCCAGCCGGGTGGCGTTCTCCGAGTAGAGGGCGAAGTTCACCCCGCGGTCCACGAAGGTGGGGCCCATGTGCCGCAGGGACTCCACGTCATCCACCGTGTAGCTCGGGGCCCGGGCTTCACTGTGGTACAGCCGGACATAATCGCTCTCACTGCACCCAAGGGCGAAGAGGGCGCTGGCCAGGGCCGCGCCCAGCAGGCGGGTCATACGGAGAGTGCTCATAACGATTGGGCTGACCTCTGGGGTCCGGACGCACTGCGGCCCGGGACGAACCACGCTTCCATAACAAGCGGCTTCCGGGGCTGACAAGGCAGGCCCCCACCACCGCTCTCTACGGCCCGCATCCTCGCCTGGATGGGTGGCTCGCGCATGACGCACCGCGCCCAAAGTGCCCAACCAGGGAGGTTTGGGGAATCCATGCGGCAGAGGGTAAGGTTCGCCGCCGTTCCCCCTATAAATTTCCGAGCGCGTCTTGTCCGAAGTCATCCTGAGCGGGATCAAGAAGTCGTTTGGCCAGAACCTCATCGTGAAGGGCGTGGACCTTCAGGTGCGGGAAGGCGAATTCCTCGTCATGGTGGGTCCTTCCGGCTGCGGGAAGACCACCCTGCTGCGCCTCATCGCGGGGCTGGAGCAGGTGGACTCGGGTGAAGTGCGCATCGGCGGGACGCGGGTGAACGAGGTCGCGCCGCGTGATCGCGACGTGGCCATGGTGTTCCAGTCGTACGCGCTCTACCCGCACATGACGGTGCGGGAGAACCTGGCCTTCGGCCTGACGCTGCGGAAGTTCCCTCCGGCGGAGATTGCCGCCCGGGTGCAGGAAGTCGCGGGGATGCTGGAGCTGGCGCACCTGCTGGACCGCAAGCCCAAGGCCCTGTCGGGCGGCCAGCGCCAGCGCGTGGCCATGGGGCGCGCCATCGTCCGGCGGCCCAAGGTGTTCCTCTTCGACGAGCCCCTGTCCAACCTGGACACCGCCCTGCGCGTGCAGATGCGCGGCGAGCTGGCCCGGCTGCACCGCCGGCTGGGCGCGACGATGATCTACGTCACCCACGACCAGGTGGAGGCGATGACGCTGGCCACCCGCGTGGCCGTCTTCAACGCCGGCATCCTCCAGCAGGTGGGGCCGCCCCTGGAGCTCTACAACCGCCCGGCGAACCGCTTCGTGGCGGGGTTCCTCGGCTCCCCGGCGATGAACTTCCTGGAGGCCCGGCGCCAGGGCGGAAGCTTCGCCGGCCGGGGCTTCACCCTGCCCTGCCCCGGGGACGTGCCAGCGGACGCCTCCAACGTGCTGGTGGGCCTGCGGCCCCAGGACCTGCGGGTGACGTCGCAGGGGCCGCTGGCGGGCACGGTGGACGCGGTGGAGCGGCTGGGCTTCGACGGGTACGCCTTCCTCACGACGGAGGCGGGCCCGGTGGCGGCGCGCTTCGAGAAGGGCGTCAACGTGGCCGTGGGGGACAAGGTGTCCCTGGCGCCGGTGTCGGACTCGCTGCACGTCTTCTCCGAGGACGGCGCGCGCGCGCTGCGTCACCCGGTGGACCGCGAGTCGCTGGAGGTGGCGTCTTGAAGTGGCTGCTGGCACTGGCGCTCCTCGTCACGGCGGGGAGCGCGCGGGCGGCCGGCGACGAGGCCGCGCCGCTGAAGCTGTGGCACGCGTACCGCGGAGGCGAGGAGGCGGCGCTGGTCCAGGCCACCGCGCTCTTCACTTCGAAGACGGGCGTGAAGGTGGACCTGCTGGCCCTGCCCTATGACGCCTACGCGTCCAAGCTGACCAATGCGATTCCGCATGGCGCCGGGCCGGACGTCTTCATCTTCAACCACGAGCGGCTGCGCAACTTCCACGCGCTGCACCTGCTGGCGCCCACCACGGGCTCGCTGGTGCGCGGCGACTACTTCGCCAACGCGGTGGAGGCGCTGGAGCTGGAGGGCCAGGTCTACGGCTATCCCCTGTCGCTCAAGTCGCTGGCGCTCTACGTCAACCGGAAGCTGGTGCCCCGGCCGCCCACGACGACGGCGGAGCTGCTGGCCCTGCTGCCGGCCCTGTCGGACGCGGACGCGGGCCGCTTCGGCCTGGTGTACGAGAGCGGCGACTTCTACTTCCACGCGCCCTTCCTCTTCGGCTTCGGCGGAGCGCTGTTCGACGCCTCCGGCCGCGCCAGCTTCGAGACGCAGGGCATGGCGCGCTCGCTGGCCTTCGTGAAGGGGCTGCAGGACGCGCGGTACATGCCCACGGAGGTGTCCGGCGCGCTGGTGAAGAGCCTCTTCAACGACGGCCGGGCGGCGATGACCATCAGCGGCCCCTGGTTCGCCGGGGAGATTGCGCCCTCGGTGGACTACCAGGTGGTGGGCCTGCCGGTGGTGACCGAGACGGGCATCCCCATGCGGCCCTTCCTGGGCGTGGAGGCGGCCTTCGTCTCCGCGCGCTCCGCCCGGGCCGAGCAGGCGCAGGCGCTGGCGCGCTTCCTGTCGCTGGGCGAGGCGTCGCGGGTGCGCACCACGGTGGGCCGGCAGATTCCGGCGGACGTGGCGGCGTACGAAATCCAGGCGGTGAAGGACGACACGCTCATCTCCTCCTTCCAGGCGGCGGCGAAGCACGCCACGCCCATGCCCAACACGCTGGAGATGGCGCGCGTGTGGGAGCCCATGAAGCTGACGCTGCGCGCGGTGCTGCAGGGTGGCACGGAGCCGGCGGACGCGGGCGCGCTGGCGGACCGGCGCTACCGCGCGCTGCACCGCGAGCGCCCGCCCGACGCCAGCCCCCTGCCCTGGCTGGGCCTCGTGGGGGCCATGGCGCTGGGCGGCACGGTGTGGGTGCTGCGCCGGCCCGCGCCGACGCAGACCTTCCGGCAGCGCTACCCGGACGTGCTCAGCGCGGTGGCGTACCTCGCCCCCGCGGCGGCCGGCATCGCGGTGCTGGTGTTCATCCCCTTCGGGGTGGGCCTCAGCCTGTCGCTGTTCCACCACGACGCGGGCCAGTACTCGTTCGTGGGCCTGGCCAACTTCGTGGACATCCTGGCCAGCCGCGGCTACCGCATCAGCGAGCCGCTGTCGTTCTACTTCACGCTGGCCGTCACGCTGCTGTGGACGCTGGTCAACGTGGTGCTCCACGTGGGCATCGGCCTGTTCCTGGCGCTGCTCTTGAAGGACCCGCTCCTGAAGCTGCGGGGCGTGTACCGGGTGCTGCTCATCATCCCCTGGGCGGTGCCCAACTACATCACCGCGCTGATGTGGAAGGGCATGTTCCACCGGCAGTTCGGCGCCATCAACGGCCTGCTGACGGCGCTGGGGCTGGAGCCGGTGAGCTGGTTCACCCGCTTCTCCACCGCCTTCGCGGCCAACGTGGCCACCAACACGTGGCTGGGCTTCCCCTTCATGATGGTGGTGGCGCTGGGCGCGCTCCAGTCCATCCCCCAGGACCTCTACGAGGCCGCGGAGGTGGATGGGGCGAGCAAGTGGACGCAGTTCCGCCACATCACCCTGCCGCTGCTGAGGCCCGCCATGCTGCCGGCCGTCATCCTGGGCAGCGTGTGGACGTTCAACATGTTCAACGTCATCTACCTGGTGTCCGGCGGTGAGCCGGGCGGCGGCACGGACATCCTGGTGTCCGAGGCCTTCCGCTGGGCCTTCCAGCGCAACGAGCAGTACGGCTTCGCCGCGGCGTACTCGGTCCTCATCTTCGTGGTGCTGCTGGGCTGGTCCACCTTCACCAAGCGGCTGACGCGCGCGTCGTCGGAGGCGATGGGATGAACCGCCCCTCTCGCCTGAAGATGGCGGTCATCCACGCCGGGCTGACGCTCCTGTGCATGGCCACGCTCTACCCGGTGCTGTGGGTGGTGAAGATGGCCCTGTCCCCCACGGACGGGCTGGCGCTCACCATCAACCCGTTCCCGGAAGAGGTGACGCTGGAGCACTTCCGCGCGGTGCTGATGAGCACGGACACGGCCGGGCGGTGGGTGTTCGGCCGGCAGCTGCTGGCCAGCATCGTGGTCTCCGGCGCCACCACCCTGGTGGGCCTGGCGCTGGCGGTGTCCGCCGCGTACGCGCTGTCCCGCTTCCGCTTCCCCGGCAAGGAAGGCGGAATGCAGGCGCTGCTCATCACCCAGATGTTCCCGGCCACGCTGATGCTGGTGCCCATCTACAGCATCCTCCAGAAGCTGCGGCTGCTGGACAGCCTCACCGGGCTCGTCCTCGTCTATGCCACCACCGCCCTGCCCTTCTGCATCTGGATGCTGAAGGGCTACTTCGACACGCTCCCCCGCGAGCTGGAGGAGGCGGCGGTGATGGACGGGGCCTCCACCCTGCAGATCTTCCTGCGGGTGGTGCTGCCGCTGGCCCGTCCCGCCCTGGCGGTGACGGCGCTGTTTTCCTTCATGACGGCTTGGAATGAGTTCATCCTCGCCGCCACGCTGCTCAATGACCCGACCCGCTTCACCCTGCCCGTCGCCCTCCAGCGGTACGTGGGCGAATACAAGGTGGAGTGGGGCAAGTTCGCCGCCGGTGCGCTCGTGGTTTCCGCGCCGGTCATGGCGTTGTTCTTCGCTCTCCAGAAGCACATCGTCGGCGGATTGACCGCTGGCGGTGTCAAGGGGTGATGGCCGATGTCGTCCCGTTGTTCGCGGTTGCTGCTGCTCGTCCTGCCGTTGCTCGCCGTCGCCTGTAGCGACGACCCTGATGGGGGCACTCCGCCCTCGGGCACCCCGCCCACCGTGAGGGAGGTCCAGCCCACGGGCGGACCCATCGCGGGCAACACCCTCATCAACGTCTATGGCTCCGGCTTCCAGGACGGCGCGAAGGTCTTCCTGGGGGAGCACGAGGTCCAGCGGACGGTGGTGGTCAACGCCTTCCGCCTCTACGGCTACACCCCCACCGCCACGTCCGGCAGGGTGGACGTGCGGGTGGTGAACCCGGGCGGCGAGTACGGCGTGCTGGTGCGGGGCTTCGCCTTCGATGGCCCGCCCGCGCCCCGCATCGACCAGGCCGGGGTGAGCGGCGGCAACCGCGAGCTGATCAGCGGCGGGCAGCCGGTGGACGCGCTCGTCACGGGTGAGGTCAACGTGGCCGGAGTCACCCGCGGCGTGGGTCAGGGCGGCGGCGTGCTCGCGCAGGTCGGCTTCGCGCCGGGCGAGGCGAACCTGCTCGACATGGCCAGCTACACCTGGGAGGCGGCCACGTACCTCGAGGACTCCAACACCCGCGAGGCGGACGTCTACCAGGGCAACGTGCAGCTCCAGGCGCCCATCGAGCAGGAGCGGCGCGAGTGGGCGGTCACCCTGCGCTTCTCCATCGACGGTGGCCAGACGTGGGTGCTCACGGACGGCGACGGCATGGCCAACGGCCTGTCGGCCCAGATGATGCGGCGGGTGTTCATCGCCCGGCCGAAGGTGGACTACTGCAAGCTGGGACCGGACTCGAACCGCTCCTCGCTGGACCTCTTCTACAAGCCGGCGGAGACGGTGCTCCTCAAGGTGGTGGGCCAGGTGTACGCGGCGGGCCTCACACCGGGCTCCGGCGCGGGCTCGGGCGTGCAGGCGCAGCTGGGCTTCGGGCCGCCGGACTCCGACCCGAACGACGCCGCCGTCACCGGGTGGACGTGGGTGAGCGCGACGTACAAGACGGACATCGGCAACAACGACGAGTTCGAGGCCGAGCTTCCCAACCCGGCCACCCTGGGCCAGTACCGCGTCGCCATGCGCTTCAGCATCAGCAAGGACGTGTGGCGCATGTGTGACGTGGACGGCGTCAACGACAGCCTCACGGGCGAGCTGACCTACAGCCCCAACAAGCTGGGCATCCTCACCGTGGCCAATGAGCCGCCGAAGCCCGCGGTGACGTGGTGCAAGATTGGCGAGGACCAGAAGAACGACCCCGAGGTCGTCAACTACCTGACCACGCAGACCACCGGGTTCAAGACGGTGTACGCCAACGTCAACCTGCCGGGCGTGACGGACAAGCCCGGCGCGGGCCCGGGGCTGACGGGCCAGCTCGGCTGGGGGCCCAAGAACGAGGACCCTCGCACCTCGACGGTGTGGAACTGGTCCACGCAGCTGACGTGGAACAAGGACAACTTCTCGGTCAACGACGAGTTCAAGGCCGTGCTGCCCAACCCGGCCGTCAATGGCGAGTACCGCTACGCGGTGCGCTTCAGCGCCAACGGTGGCCCCGTCCGGGTGTGTGACCACAACGGGACCGACAGCGGCAACCAGGCCTTCGAGCTGGACAAGCTGGGCGTGCTCAACGTCACGGGCGAGGTCGTCCTCCCCCGCGTCGTCGGCTACTGCAAGCTGGGGCCCGACCAGAACAACACGCCGGAGTCGGTGACGTACTTCACCACCACGGTGCCCAGCCGGAAGATTGTCGGCCAGGTCTACGTGCTGGGCGCCACTCCGGGCGCGGGCGCTGGCCCGGGCGTCGTGGGCCAGCTCGGCTGGGGGCTGGCGGGAACGGACCCCGCCACCTGGAACTGGCAGACGGCCGGGACGTACAAGGGCGAGATTGGCAGCAACGACGAGTTCGAGGCCACGCTGCCCAACCCCGGCACGGTGGGCAGCTTCCGCTTCGCCTACCGCTTCCAGGCCAATGGCGGCGCGTTCCTGTACTGCGACGCGGACGGCAACAGCGGCGGGGAGACCGGCTTCGAGGCGTCGAAGACGGGCACGCTGACCGTCGAGGAGCCCGCGCCCGTCGTCGGCGTCTGCCGGCTGCAGAGCGTGAGTGGGACGACGGTGGGCAGTGGTGACGCCGTCACGGCCGTGGGCCGCGTGCGCATCCCCGGTGTCACGAATGGCAACGGCGCGGGTGCCAACCTCCAGGTGCAGATGGGCGTGGGCGCCGCCGACGTGGACGCCTCCACCAGCGCGACGAGCTTCACCTGGGCTCCCGCGACGTACTCGCGTGAAGCGGAGGGCGAGGCGGACACGGACGAGTTCACCCTGGACCTCCGCCCGGGGTACACGGGCAGCCGCGCGGTCAGCATGCGCTACAGCACCAACGGCACCACGTGGTTCTACTGCGACAAGGACGGCAGCGACGTGGGTGGCTACACGCTCGGCCAGCAGCACGCCCTCACCGTCGGCAACCACGCGGGCATCGACTACTGCCGGCTGCAGTGGCCGCTGAAGATCAGCGACCTCACGGGCAACCGCACCGTCTACGGCTTCATCTTCGAGGACGGCGTCACCAACGCCCCGCCGCCGGCCACGACCCTCACCGCCGAGCTGGGCTATGGGCCCAAGGAGCAGGACCCGGGCGTGAGCACCGCCTGGACGTGGCTTGCCGGCACCGTGCAGAGCGACACCGGCAACGATGACGAGTACCGGGCCGACATGCCCGTCACCGCCCCCGTGGGCAGCTCCTACGTGTGGCGCTACCGCGTCGGCACCGGGCCCTACTGCTTCGGCGACTGGCAGCCGGAAGGACAGCCGGGTGGCTCGGCCAACGGCCTGTCTCCCGACACGCTGGGCACCGTCGACCAGTAGGCGCGGCTCAGGCAGTCCTCGAAGGGCCCGGGACCTCGCGGTTCCGGGCCCTTCTCATTTCAGGCGCGCCGCATGAACGTGCTGAGGACGGCGAAGTCCTCCCGGCCCTGCCCCGCCCGGATGGCCGCCTGGAAGAGCTGCTCGAAGGCGTCCGGCACCGCGCTGTGGATGCCGTGCTCCCGGGTCAGTTCCAGCAGGTGCTCGAACGCGACATGGTGCGCCTCCAGCGTCGCCAGCGAGGTCTCCCCGCTGAACTGCCGCTGCTGGATGCGCGTCACCGTGTCGTCCACGGCCCCGTCCACGACGGGCATCACCGGCTTCAGGTACTCCCTGAAGGCCCCGAGCGGGATGCCCTCCGCCTCGCAGATGGCGGTGGCCTGGAGCGCGCCGAACATCGCGCCCCACATGACCACGAGGAGCGAGCTGTCGAGCGCCGAGGCATGCCCCACGTCACGCCCCACGTACTGCGCATTCCCCCCGAGCGCGAGGAACACGGGCTTGTACTTCTCGAAGGGCTCGCTCGGCCCCGCGTACAGGATGGTGGCCCCGGGCTGGCCGATGAAGTCCGGCGTCCCCATGATGGCGCCGTCCAGGTAGTGGATGTCATGCGCCCGCGCCCACTCGGCCGCCTCGCGCGCCTGCTTCGGTGAGCCCGACGTCAGCTGGACGAGCACCTTGCCCCGCAGCGCCTGTGTCACCTCCTCCGTGCGCAGCAGCGCGTCGCTGGCGGCGTAGTCAATCACGTTGACCACGACGACCTCCGCGTCCGCGACGGCATCCTTCACCGACGGCGCGATGCAGGCCCCCAGCGCGGCGAGCGGCTCGCTCCGCGCACGGGTGCGATTCCAGATGGCCGTCCTGTACCCCTGCTTCAGAAACGCCTTGATGAGCGCGGAGCCCATACGTCCCGCGCCCAGGACCGCGATGCCTGGCTTCATGATGAATCTCCTGTGGGATGTGCTTGGTGGCTACAGCTGGCCGAGGCCGCCATCGACGGGCAGCTCGGCGCCGGTGGTGAACGTGGCTTCGAACGCGAGGAACAGCGCCGCCCGAGCGACCTCGTCGGGCGCGCCGATGCGCTTCATCGGCGTGAGGTGCTCCCCTTCCTTCTCGAAGGCCGCCACCTCCTCCTTCGACGCGCCGTCCACGCCCAGCGTCGGCGTGCGGATGAAGCCGGGGCTCACCGCGTTCACCCGGATGCGCCGGGGCACCAGCTCGGCCGCCAGCACGCGAACGAACGAGCGGACCGCGGCCTTGGACCCGGAGTAGAGGCTCATGCCGGGGGCGCCCGTCTCGTCGGCGACGGACGTGGTGAAGACGATGGAGCCGCCCTCCCGGACGAGGGGCGCCAGCCGGTGCGCCGTGAAGAAGGCGCCCTTGGTGTTGACCCCGAAGGTCTGGTCGTAGAGCGCCTCGGTCGACTGCTCGAACGGCACCAGCTTCGCGTAGCCGGCGTTGATGAACACGAAGTCCACCTGCCCCAGCTTCTCCACGATGAGCGTGCCCAGCGCGTTGATGTCGGCCAGGCTCGCCATGTCCGAGCGCACCACGTGCGCCCGGGGGCCCAGCTCACGCCGCGCCGCCTCCAGGTGCTGCTCGGTGCGGCCCGTGAGCAGCACCTCGGCGCCCTCGGCGAGGAGCGCCTTGACGGTGGCGAGCCCGATGCCCGCCGTCCCTCCCGTCACCACTGCCTTCTTCCCTGCGTACCTGCCCATGAAGTCCTCCTGACTTGCAGGGCATGAAGTACGGGACGCGAGGACGGCGGGCGCGCACGAACGGCTCCGCGGTGAGCACGTTCGGACGGGAAAGTGCAGGTCGGCCGCCGGCTACCCGGCTGGGGCGGCGGCTCGACCTGGGCCTCCTGCGCCGGGCGTCAGGCGCGCCGGGTGCCTCCCCGCGCGGCGTCGACGCTCCAGATGCCCGAGCCGCGCGCGGCGATGTAGAGGAACACGAAGCAGTAGAGCGCCGCGAGCTCACCCTTGTTCACGATGGGCAGGATGTTCCACCCGGCGGGAGCCACGTGCCCGATGAAGTACGCCACCGCCATGGTGCCGCTCGCGAGGAACGCCGCGGGGCCGGCGAACAGCCCGATGAGCACGAGGACGCCGCAGACGAGCTCGATGCCTCCCGCGACATAGACGACGAAGGCGGGCGCTCCCGGGGGCGTGCCGCCGAACATGCCGAAGAGCTTCTGCAGTCCGTGAAACAGGAACATGAATCCGGTCATGATCCGGAGCAGCGCGTAGATGCGGTCGGCGTGAGGCCTCAGGAATCCCATGTCGTCCTCCGGGAAAGAGCTGCGGCCAATGTATGCCCGACCGGGCCTCCACACGGTTCCCTCCGGGAGGCCCCTTCCGTCAGCACGTGAACAGATGCAGGCGCCGCTAGCCCTCCTGGATGACGGACAGCACGTTGCCGGCCGGATCCTTGAACCAGGCAATCAGCGGTCCGCCGCCCCGGAAGATGCCCCTGGCGTCGGTGTCCGCCTCGAAGCGCGGGTAGCGCTCGAAGCGCACGCCGCGCGCGGCCAGCTGATCCACGGCCTTCTCCACGTCCGGCACCGGGAAGTTGAGGATGGTGAACGTCGCGGGGACGTGGTCGTCCTTGGGATAGGCCAGGACGTCCCGTCCTCCGGCGAGGTGCAGGAACAAAATGCCGTCCTCCACCGACACCTCCAGGCCCAGCGTCTCCGCGTAGAACTTCCGGGCGGCCTCCACATCGTTGACCGAGAAGCCGCTGAACGCCTTCGTGTTCCTGAACATGACGGCTCCCATCCTCTGGTGGCGCTCTTCGAGGCCATGGTGAGGGCCCCCGGAGTGCACCGCAGCGAGGGGCGCGCGGTCCGGTCGTCGCGCCGCCCGGTCAGCAGGCCCTCGGCCAGGCCTGGCGCCAGCTACCGCCACCACTGAAGCCGGGCCACGGCGCCCCCCTGGTTCTCGTAGTACTCCATGACGACGCGGTGCATGCCGGAGCGCAGGTAGCGCCAGGTGACATACGAGGTTGGCGGCTGGTCCTTCCACGCATTGATGATGCGGGCACCGTCCACGTACACCCGGACTCCGTCATCCGCCTCGGCGACGAAGAAGTAGCCGCCCGAGGGCATGTAGAACCGGCCGGACCAGCGCACGGAGAACCCGTCCGGCCCCAGCCACCTCGGTGACGGGCTGCCCAGGCCCCAGTCGTGGGAGAGCGGCGCGGACTCGCAGCGAACCACCGCCGGTACCCCTAGCAGCGCGGGATTGCCGAAGTACTCCGCCCGGTACATCCCGTCGGGACACTCCCACTGCGCCTCGGGGACGAAGAAGGCGGTGTACGTGGCATCGGTCGTCCCGGCGACGACCTCGCGCTCCTGCGCCCCTCCGTCTGCCCAGGCGTGGAAGGAGGCATCACCCTGCGGGGAGGGGGCATGGAGGGTGTGCGTGGAGCCGACGATGACCGTCCGCACGCGCGGAGCCGGGCCCGACGTCCCGTCGAACACCAGGTCCAGCCCGGGCGGAGAGGTCTCCAGCGTCAGCCGCACCGTGCGGGGGTGGACCCTCACGGTGCTCGAGCCCGTCAGGCCCGATGAGTCCGTCGCGGTGAGCGTCAGCTCGAAGAAGACCTCGTCCCCATGGTCCGCGACGGTGAACGTCCCGCTCGGCCCGGTGGTGGTGGCATAGGGATGGGCGTGGCAGCTGCCGCCCGAGCAGTGCTGGAGGGTGATGCTCCAGGACAGCCGCCCATCGGGAATGGGGCCATCCTCCGCGTCGCTCGCGGAGCCCGCGTAGGCCACGACGTCCCCCACACTGAACAGATACGCCGGCGACGGCGCGGTGATGGAGACGACCGGGGCATGGTGGCCCACGGCGATTCGCACGGTGGCCGAGTGGCTGCCGCCGCGCCCGTCATCCACGCGCAGGGTGGCCGTATAGAGGCCTCGGACGGCGTAGGTGTGCTCCGGGTGGGCGAGGTTCGAGGTAGGGGTGCCATCCCCGAAGTCCCACGTGTACTGGAGCGCGTCTCCATCCGGGTCGCTGGAGCCCGCGCTGGAGAACCGCACGTGCAGCGGCACCGCCCCCTCGCGCGGAGTGGCCGAGGCCCGCGCGACGGGGGGCGTGTTGCCCGCCGTGTAGCGGAAGCGGCGCAGCTCTCCCGCGAGGATGTCGACGTAGAACAGGTGGGTGTCCGGCCCGACGTCGAGGGCGACCATCGCGCCCACGTCGGTCGCGAACGTCGTCACGCTGTCGGGGATGAGGTTGTCATCCGCGTCGACGCGCAGGGCTCGAATCCAGCCCTTGCTGTAGTCGCCGAAGAAGTAGGCGCCGCGCCACTCCGCCGGATAGGCCGTCCCCCCGTAGAAGGCCCCACCCGTGGAGGTCCGACCGTCGTCTCGGCCCCAGGCATACAGCGGTCCCTTCACGGGGGGCGGGACCCGGCCGTAGAGCGCCTGGCAGACCGCCCTGGGCTCATAACCTGGCTGGGGGTAGTGCCCCTCGTAGCAGGGCCAGCCCAGGTTGGCGCCGGCGCTCGCGACGTTGATCTCCTCGTAGGTGGACCAGCCCACGTCGCCCAGGTACGGGACGCCCGTGCCGGGACGCAGGTTGAACCGATAGGGATTGCGCAGCCCGTAGGCCCAGACCTTCGAGCGATTGGCCCCGGCGTCGCCAGTCCAGAACGGGTTCGAGGGCAGGCCCTCGCCCAGCCGGGTGATGCGCACCAGCTTGCCCGCGAGCGAGTCGAGGTCCTGGGCTCGCAAGGCATCGTCATCGACCGCGTCGAAGCGGGCCCCGTCGCCCAGGCTCACGAAGAGCGTGCCATCCGGTGCGAAGCGGAGGTTGCCCACGGAGTGGGAAGCACTGTCGGAGGGAATGCAGTCCGTTCCGGGAGGGAAGTCGTTGCAGGAGCGGCCCACCACGCGGCCCAGCAGGACGTACTCGCTGGAGGGCGACGCCGTGTCCCCCACGGCCGTGTACCGCGCGATGCGCGCGGTCTTCGGCTCCAGGTCCTCGATGGCGTCGTCGTCGTAGGTGTAGGCCAGATAGACAAAGCCGTTCGTCGCGAAGGCGGGGTCCACCGTGAGCCCGAGGAGGCCGCGGTCATGGATGTCATTCACCCTGTCCCGGAGGTCGATGAACGGCGTGGGCTGGAGCACCCCGTCCTTGAAGAGCCGGACCACGCCGGACTTCTCCGCGATGAGGATGCGCCCGTCAGGGAGTGTCGCGAACGCGGTCGGAAGCTGGAGCCCCGAGACCACCACCTCCACCACGAATCCGGGTGGAAGCAGGGCACGCTGAGGTCCTGGCCCTTCTCTCCCAGGCGCCTGGGGCCCTGGCGAAGCCCGGGCCCCCGCGAGCAGGCCGCCTGCGAGACAGAGGAACAGACAGGTAGCGATTCCGCGCGACCGGCGACCCGGGACTCTCATGAGGACTCCGCGAAGGGAGTCGCCAAGGTGGCGTGTCCCCGGCACCAGACCACCGGTACGCCAGCCCCGGGTCACTGTCACCACAGGCTCGACGGAGGGGCGTACGCCTCATCCCCAGGAGAAGCTGGGGAAGTCCGCCCCCGCGCGTTCGATTCGGCGCATCTCCGACGTCTGTAGCCGGCACCGGGCATGAAAGCGCAGCAGCCGGGCTTCAAAGCCTGCCGAGGCGCGAACAGCCTCCAGGAGCACGTCGAGGCGCTCCGTGTCCACCAGCGTCGCCTCGACAGTCACCCCCACCGGGCCCGTCACCACGAGCGACCAGGCCCCGGCCACCGACGACTCGAAGCGCTCCAGGCGGCGGGCCAGGGCGGACACCGCGCACAAGCCCACGTCGCGCGGCTCCCCGTCGTGAAGCTCCACCCACGTCAGGTGCGGCAGGCCGGACAGCGCGGTGAACACGTCCGGCGCCTGGAGGGCGAGGCCGCCCCGCAGCTCCAGCCGCCACAGGCGCAGTGCGTGCGCCCCCAGCCGCCGGGCGATGACCGCCCGGGTCCTGCGCAGCCGTGTCACGCTGCGCAGGTGCGGGTGCGCGAGCCAGTCACCGCCCTCCGGAGGGCCCGACCAGCCCCAGTCGAGGTCCTGGACGGTGCTCCAGGCCGGTCCCGGAGGTGGCAGGGAGCGACGGTTGCGGAGCGACAGCCGGACCTCCACGGGAAAGCCTCGCTCGAAGCGGGTGTGCGCGGGGTCCACGAGGGGCCCCAGCGGGGCCTGCCACGGCACCCTGTGCGCGCGCAGCAACGCGGCGAGGCGGAGCTCATCGGGCTGCGGCGAGTATTGCAGCATGATGAACTCGCCCAGCGGGTCGCCCTGCTCCAGCAGGTGGTCGGCCAGCACGAGCCGCGCGCTGTCATCTTCCGGCGAGGCGTAGACGCGCGCCAGCAGCTCGCCACGGACCGCCGAGCTGCGCGACCTGGCGGCATCCCGCGCGTCGAGGTCGGCCTCCAGAACGTCACAGAGGGCCCTTTCCTTCGCGTCCAGCAGGACCTCCAGCGAGGGAGCCTCGGGCGACTCGGCCCACACGACGATGGCGCCGAGCCGCTCGGCCCGGTCGCGCATCCGCGGAGGAAGCCCGGCGAGCAGCTCACGGAGCACGGGAAGGGCGCGTGGGTCCCGCAGGGAGAGGAACAGGTCGCACAGCGCATCCAGGACCTGGAGGTCGTGGGCGATGCGACTGCGCGCGAGGGCCCGCAGCGGGGTGAAGAGCCGTGGGTCCGCGGGCCACTTGCGGAGGGCTCCGAGCTGCTCGCCCAGCTCCCGCGCGAGCCCGCGGTCCGCCGTCTCCTGGAGCGCGCCGAACATCCGGGGCAAATCGAGCGGCCGCTGCAGCTCCATGGCCACGGAGGACGGCTCACACGGGAGAGGCACGAGCCCGTCGGTGAGCCGGGTCGACAGCTTCTCCACGAGCACGGCGACGCGCTCGGAGCGGGACTCACGCCAGGCGTCCAGCAGGTGCAGCAGGGCTTCCTGCTCCCTGTCCTCCTCGAAGGCCGCGAGCGCGAGCGCGAGGAGGTCCGTCACGATGCCACCCGCCATCTCGCGCCTCCCGCGCAGCCTCGACGCGCACCATCATTCCGCCCGCCCGCCCCCGCGGCAACCCGGCCGTCCTGTCCGTCGTGTTCTCCTTTGCCCCGGGTGTTGCTAGACAGCGGCCATGACGTGGGAACAACTCTGCAAGCTGGGGCTGGAGCTGCCGGAAGTCGTCGAGGACGTGTGGTTCCGCACCCCCGCGCTGAAGGTGCGTGGCAAGGCCTTCGTCCGTCTCAAGGAGGACGGCGCCTCCGTCGTGTTCATGCTGGAGAGCGTCGACGAGCAGGAGTTCCTCATCACCGCCCGGTCCGACGTCTACTTCATCACCGACCACTACCGCGGCTACCCCGCGGTGCTGGCGCGGCTGAGCGCGCTGCGGCTCCCCGAGTGCCGCGCGCGGCTGAAGTCGTCCTGGCGGCTCAAGGCGCCCCGGAAGCTGGTGGCACAGCTCGAAGGCGGGGACTCCGCGCCGGAGCCCCGCGGCAAGCCACAGAAGACTCCGCGCGCGAAGCAGGTCTCGTCACGCGCGAAGTCATCCCCGCGCCCCGCCCCGGCGAAGCGGGCTCGCCGGGCAAAGCCGTAGGACCTAGAGCAGCTTGTCCAGCGTGATGGGCAGGCCGCGGACGCGCCGGCCCGTCGCGTGGAACACCGCGTTGGCGATGGCCGCCGCCACGCCGACGATGCCAATCTCTCCCAGCCCCTTGGCGCCGAGCGGGTTGACGACGGTGTCGTCCTCGTCAACGAAGAGGACGTCGATGTCGTGCACATCCGCGTTCACCGGGACGTGGTACTCGGCGAGGTTGTGGTTGATGAAGCGGCCGAGCGTGTGGTCGATGGCCGTCTCCTCCTCCAGCGCCATGCCGATGCCCCAGACGACTCCGCCCAGCACCTGACTCCGCGCCGTCTTCGGATTGAGGATGCGCCCGGCCGCGACGGCGCTGACGACGCGGGTCACCCGCACCGTGCCCAGCGCCTCGTCCACCTTCACCTCGACGAACACCGCGGAGTGCGTGCTCCGTGTGTACGCCTGCTGCTTGGGGCTCGGAACGGCCAGCGACTTCTCCTCGAGGCTGGTGACGCCGCCGAGCCGCATCGCCTCGACAATCGAGATGGCCCTGGACGCATCCGAGGCGTGCCGGAGCTGCCCCTCCGCGAAGGTCACCTCTTCCGCGCCCGCTCCGGCCAGTGGAGAGCCCTTCGCCTTCCGGGCGAACGTGGCCAGCTGCTCGCGGAGCTTCTCGCAGACCTCCTTCACCGCCGAGCCCACGGACGCCGCCGTCCACGAGCCGCCCTGCAGGGGCGCCATGGGCAGCGAGGAGTCTCCGAGCTTGAACGTCACGTCCTCCACGCGCAGGCCGAGCGTCTCCGCCGCAATCTGCGTCATCACCGTGTACGTGCCCGTGCCGATGTCCGCCGTGGCGCTGCTCACGGTGAGCCGGCCGTCCAGCCCCAGCACCGCCTTCGCGCTCGCGGGCTGCTGCATGGCGTCCCAGATGCCGGTGGCCATGCCCCAGCCGACGAGCTCGCGCCCCTCCCGCATCGAGCGCGGGGCCGGGTTGCGCCGGGCCCAGCCGAACCGCTCCGAGCCCTGCTGGTAGCAGGCGCGCAGCTCCTTGCTCGAATAGGGCTTGTCCTTGTTCTGGTCGCGCTCGGCGTAGTTCTTGAGGCGCAGCGCGATGGGGTCCATGCGCAGCGCATGGGCCAGCTCGTCCATCGCGCACTCCAGCGCGTAGACGCCGAGGGCCGCGCCGGGCGCGCGCATGTCCAGGGGCGTGTAGCAGTCCAGCGGGACAATCTTGTAGTCCTGCCGGACGTTGTCGCAGCGGTAGAGCATGCTGCCCCAGTTCACGACGACCTCGATGTAGTCCTCGAAGGACGACGTCTCCCCCACGGCCTCGTGGATGAGGGCTTCCAGCGTGCCGTCGGCCGAGGCCCCCAGGGCGACCCGCTGCAGCGTCGCGGGACGGTGGCCGAAGGTGAACATCTGCTCGCGTGACAGCGTCACCCGGACCGAGCGCTTCAGCTCCCGCGCCGCGAGGACGGCCATGAACAGCTGGTACTGCGGCCGCAGCCCCGAGCCGAACGCCCCACCCACGAAGCGCGAGAGGACGCGCACCTGCTCCTTCGGCAGGTCGAACACGTTGCAGACGTACGTCTGGCTGTTCAGCACGCCCTGCGTCTTGTCGTGGATGGTGAGCGAGCCATCGTCCTCGTAGATGACGGTGGAGGCATGGGGCTCCATCGGGTTGTGGTGCTCGACGGGAGACTCGTACTCCGCGTCGACCCGCACCGCGGCTTTGTCGAGCGCCTTGTCCGCATGGCCCCAGGGCTTCGGCGGCGGCTCGAAGCCGTCCTTGCCCTTGCCGGGCGAACGCGCCTTCTTCCGCCGGGCGCGCAGGTCCGTCTCGTGCGCTTCGGGCGCGTAGTCGATGCGCACGAGCGAGGCCGCGTGGCGGGCGAGCTCGAACGTCTCCGCCACCACCAGCGCGACGGGCTGCCCGCTGTAGAGGACCTTGTCGTCGTAGAGCGGCCGGAACGGTGAGCCCGAGGGAGCATCGTCGTCCCGGTACTTGCGGTCGAACCACGGCAGGCTGGGGCGGTTCTCGTGGGTGAACACGCGCAGCACGCCCGGGAGCCGGAGGGCCTCGCCCGCGTCGATGCGCTTGATGCGCCCCCGGGCGATGGTGCTCGACACCACCTGCCCGTAGACGAGCCCGGGCACGTTGAACTCCCCGGCATACCGTGCCTCGCCCGTCACCTTTGCGCGACCATCGACGCGGCTGATGGGCCGGCCGAGCTGCGTGGAGGGCGGGGTCATCGCTGTCCCTCCTGCCCGGCGGCCTGCTCCAGGGCCCGCACCACGCTGCGCTTCGCCAGCTCTATCTTGAAGGTGTTGTGGCCGAAGCCCTTCGCGTCCCGGACCAGGGCCTCGGCGGCGGCCTGGAAGTGCTCCCGCGTGGCGGGCCTGCCCGCCAGCAGCGCCTCGGCTTCCGGGTCCCTCCAGGGCTTGTGCGCCACTCCGCCGAGCGCGAGCCGCGCGGCCTGGATGCGGTCACCGTCCAGCGTGAGCGCCGCCGCCACCGACACGAGCGCGAAGGCATAGGAGGCCCGGTCCCGGACCTTGAGGTAGGTGGAGTGCGCGGCGAAGCCCTCTGGGGGAAGCTCCACGGCGGTGATGAGCTCGTCGGGTCGCAGGTTCGTGTCCAGGTGCGGCGTGTCCCCCGGAAGCCGATGGAAGTCGGCGAAGGGAATGGTGCGCTCGCCGTCGCGGCCCGTCACCCGGACGACGGCGTCCAGCGCCGCCAGCGCCACGCACATGTCCGACGGGTGGGTGGCGATGCACTGCTCACTCGTCCCGAGGATGGCGTGGATGCGGTTGAAGCCGGCCTTCGCCCCGCAGCCTGAGCCCGGCTCGCGTTTGTTGCAGGGCGTGCCCACGTCATAGAAGTAGTAGCAGCGCGTGCGCTGGAGCAGGTTCCCGCCCGTCGTCGCCATGTTGCGAAGCTGCGGCGAGGCACCGGCCAGGATGGCCTTCGACAGCAGCGGGTAGCGCCGCTCCACCTGCGCGTTCCACGCCACCTCGGAGTTGGTGACGAGCGCGCCGATGCGCAGGCCGCCGTCCGGCGTGTCCTCGATTCCATTCAAGGGCAGCCGGGTGATGTCCACCAGGTGGCTGGGGCTGGTGACGTGCTCCTTCATCAGGTCCAGGAGGTTGGTGCCGCCCCCGATGAACCGGGCTGAGGGATTCGCCGAGACGACCTCCACGGCGCCCTGGACGTCCCGGGCACGCACGTAGGAGAAGCGGTTCATTGCCCATCCCCCCTTCCCCGCACCTGCTGGATGGCCGCCAGGATGTTGGGGTAGGCGCCACAGCGGCAGAGGTTGCCACTCATCAGCTCGCGGACGTCGTCCTCCGTCCGGGCCCGGCCCTCGGCCAGCAGCCCCACCGCGGAGCAGATCTGCCCGGGAGTGCAGTAGCCACACTGGAAGGCGTCCTGCTCGATGAATGCCTCCTGCAGCGGGTGCAGGGCGTCCCCCCGGGCGAGCCCCTCAATCGTCGTCACCTCGCAGCCATCCTTCATGACGGCCAGGGTGAGGCACGAGTTGATGCGCTTGCCTTCGACCAGGACGGTGCAGGCGCCACACTGCCCGTGGTCACACCCCTTCTTCGTACCGGTCAGGTCGAGCGACTCGCGCAGCAGGTCGAGCAGCGTGGTCCACGGCGCCACGTCCAGCTGCTTCTCCACGCCGTTGACACGCAGGGAGAGCCGCTGCCTGGCGGGCTCTCCCGAAGGTGCCGCCCCTCCTCCCACCGGACTCTCCGCTGACGTCTTCATGTGTGCACCGTCCCGGACCACTCCAGCATCGATCCTGGTGGATAAGCCGTGGGGCCGTGCGGGAGTACCCGGGAAGCAGCGCACCGTTCCCTGACGGACCGAAACGGCAACCGAGTGACGGGAAGCCAACGAGGCGCGGGCAGGCGCTACTCGCGGCAGTACCTGAGGAGCGCGTCGCCGTACGCCATGTACCCACGCTTCGCCTTTCCCGCGAATGCGCCAGGCCTGCCGTGGAATGGGAGCGCCGTCCATCCGCGCCCGTCCCAGCGGTAGAAGCCCTTCTCGCACGTCGCGAACGTCGCGGCGGGCCCCGCGCTCCAGAGCTCCCAGCACCGCTCATTGCCTCGAGGGGGCGCCACGTCCCGCCAGGCCTTGCCGTCCCAGCGGTGGAGCCGTGTCCCCAGCGCCCAGGCCTCACCGGGGCCCGAGCCACTGAGCTGGGTGATGCGCAGGTCCTCCGTCGCGTCAATGCCCGGCGCCGGCGACCAGGCTTCACCATTCCAATGGATGAGCGTGGCCCCCCCGGCCCACACGTCCTTCGGTCCGCTGGCCCAGAGTGCCTGGAGGTCGCCCGTCGTCCCGGTGGGGGCCTCGGTCCAGGCGTCGCCCTGCAGGTGGACCGCGCGGCCTCCGTCCCCCACCGCCCAGACCTCGTCCCGCGTCACCGAATAGACATCCCTCAGCACGCCGACGTCGTCGTACCCGTGCCAGGTGCTCCCGTCCCAGCGGCTGAGTCGCCCGATGAGCACCCAGATATCCTCTGGGCCCGTGCCGGTGAGACGGCCCGAGGTGAAGCCTCCCACCTGCTCGAGCGGCCGCCAGGCCGACGTCCCATCCCACTGCAGTCCGGAGATCCAGGGCCCCCGGGTCCAGTGCAGCGCCCAGTAGCCACCGGTATCGAAGGGGAGCAGCACGTCGATGTCGCCTGGGGCCCGGGGAGGCTCGAACCAGGAGGAGCCATCCCAGCGGAGCGTCCGTCCCCGCTCGCCCATGAGGAACGCCCCCCCACCGTCCAGGAGGGCCAGGGCCCTGGGCATGCCGCTGCTCCACTGGGAGGAGGCAGGGAAGGACTCACTCCAGACCTCGTGCGCGGTCGTCCCATCCCACCGCACGACCAGGCGCCCATCGTCCCATCCGCTGCCGCCGCCGCCGCGATTGGCGAAGACCCAGAGGTCACCGTCATGCTGCGCCAGGGCTTCGACGGTGAAGGTGGAGTTGGGGATGGCGAAGCGCTGCTCGAAGGCTTCGCCGGTCCACTGATAGACCTCGTGCTCGGAGGCCACGAAGGGCCTGCCGCGCTCCGTGCCGCCGAACCTGCCGCGGAAGAAGGGCGTCTCCATCTCATGGAGGCCGGAGCCATCCCAGCGGTAGGCCTTCCGCTCACCGAGAATCCACACGTCGTCGGGGCCCGAGGACCAGAGGTCGTAGTCGCCCGCGGCGCGCAGCACCCACGACCAGGCACCCTGGTGGTAGCGGGCCACGCCTCCGGCGACGGCAATCCACGCATCCCCTGGAGCGGCGACCTCGACCCGATGCACGTCGACGGGGCTCGGGCTCGACTCCGCGTGCCACTGGCCCCTCGTGCGGCGGAGAATCGTCCCCTCGGCGCCCACCGCCCAGACCTCGTCCCCCGAATGGTCCACGTCGACCAGCGTCACGGAGGTGCCGGACGGCTCTCGCGACCAGCGCTTCCCGTCCCAGCGCAGGAGGGTTCCCGCCGCCCCGACCGCCCAGACCTCCTTGCCCGTGGAGGTCGCGGCGAGCAGGTCGTTGCCCTGCTGGCCCTGCAGCTCCCAGCACCAGCTGTCATGGCAGAGCAGGCCCTGTTCGGAGAGCTCGGCGCAGCGCGGCGCCTGGGCTTCGACCTGAGGAGGAGGCTGCACCGGGCCCGGCTCTTCGCCAGGTCCCTGACCCTCACCGGGGTCCACCGGCTCCCCGGGACCGGGCGAGTCACCGGGGCCAGGAGGAGGATTCTCGTCCACCACAGACGTTGGCGGGGCGACATCTCCTGCCCCGACGCCGCCACACCCCGCCACCGCTACCGCCGCCACCCAAGCAATCGCCCGCCGCACGCGCGCAAGATGTGCAGTCCCCCTTGCGCTGACCAGTGGCGTGCCAATGGCTCGCGTGGGCGCTCGGGGGGCAAGAGGCACGGGACGTCAGCGCCCACTGCGCCATGCCGGGCGGAGCTACCTCAGCGGGGTGTCGAGGAAGGTGGGCCGGTTGTCTGTAATCTGTCCACCGCCCGCCAGGAAGCGGCTTCCCACCGGGGGCCTGTCCCCGTCGAGGACGTACCCGAAGTCGAACCGGAACGGGATGATGTTGAACTGTGGCAGCAGCAGCCGCAGGCCCACTCCCACCGACTGCACCAGCTCCGGACTCCGGTCGAACGCGCTCCCGGCGTCATAGAACAGCACGCCGCCCACGTGCAGCGTGCGGATGATGAGCGGCGGGGTGCGGTACTCCACGTTGAACAGCAGCACCCGGCGGCCCGCGTACGCGTCCACGCCGGCACCGCGCAGCCCGTTGCCGCCGCCGAGCAGCGCCACGCGCTCGTTCACGGCGTCGACGTTCACGTCCAGCAGCCCGCGCGCGACGAAGCGCCCGCCCAGCACACGTGGGGACACCTGGTGGACCTCCATGGCCCAGCGGCGGTTCGTCCACCCCGCGCCGCCCCCGAGCTGCCGGCGCAGCGTGCCGGCGGCGGACACGGTGGTGAGCGCATCTCCCAGACGCACACGGTAGCGCGCGGCGAGACCGGACTCCGCGAAGTGCGAGGCGGAGGCGAAGAGGGGTGGCGCATAGCGCAGGGTGGCCGTCAGCGAGGGCCCCACCTGGAAGTCCTCGGACAGCGAGTAGGTGTCCACGTCGCGCAGCACCTCGAAGCGGGGCTGGTAGAGGCGCAGGGAGCCGGTGGCGTAGAGCGCATCCTCGGTGCGGGGAAGGTAGCGGGCCTGGAACCACTCGCTCTGCCCCGTGTCCAGGCGGGACTCCACGGGGGGCGAGTACGCCTTGTGGTAGGCCCCCGCCCCGCCGCCCGCCTCCCACTTGAGGTCGCCGCTCCAGGAGCGCAGGTAGAGCACGCTGCCCGTCAGCTCGCGCACGTTGTAGACGTAGGGCACGGGGGCGCCGTCCGGGTATGGGAGCTGCCAGACGTCCGCACCCCGGAAGGTGCGCGAGGTCTCCATGTTCCACGCGAGCTGAGTGCTGAGGCTCCAGCGCGTGGCCAGCGAGTACAGGGGCCGGGCGAGGACGAGGTTGCCGCGACTGCCTTCGGCCCGGCCGCTCTCCCGGCCGAGGATGACGGCCACGGACTCGTCGAGCGTCCAGCGGCTGCCGAGCAGCTGCTTGTCGATGTAGCTCTGCCCCAGCGAGTACGTGTCGAGCAGCAGGACGAAGTCGAGCGCCACCTTCTTGCCGCGTCCGAGGAAGTTGTCCTCGGTGGCCTGCAGGCGCAGGTACTGCAACAGCGAGCCCACGGCGGAGAAGTCGTTGTTGAGCCGCAGCGACCAGACATCCTTGGCGACGATGAGCAGCGCCACCGAGCCGGGTGTCTCGCCGCGCACCGCCACGGCGCGCACCACGGCGAAGATGCCCAGCTCGCGCAGGTTGCGCGCCGTCTCCTCGGCGAGCGCCGCCGAGTAGGCCTGCCCCTCCGTGAGCAGCACCTCCCGGCGCACGACCTCCTCGCGCGTGCGAGCGTGGACGAGGTTGAGGAAGCCGGGGTACGGGTCGCTCTCGGCGACCACGTCCTCCAGCGCCACCAGCACCGCCTCCAGCGGCTTGCCCTCTGGCTCCGGGTCCACCTCGCGGCAATGTTGAGCCAAGCCCCACTGGACGAGGACATCCTCGTAGTTCACCTGGGCACTCGGGGTGTCCGGCGCCTCGGAGGGGGTCGCCGCGAGCGGGGAGAGGAGCAGTGCAAGCAGCGGAAGTGACACGCGCGGCATCCTGGCACGGGGCCCGGGGCGCGGCCGCTACGGCACTGTCACAAGACAGACAACACCGCGGAGCCCGCGGTCACCGAGCGACTGGCGTGAACTGGAGCACCACCGCCGCGGACTTCAGGTCCTTGTCCATGAAGTAGATGAGCGTGTGCGGAAAGTCCGGCTCCAACTTGACGCCGTTGATGTCCACGTCCCCGTCCGTGACGTCCTGCGGGATGGGCACCCGGGCCAGCGCCTCCGCCGGCGCATGGTAGGGGCTCACCCTCCCCCGCCACAGGCCCAGCCAGTTCCCGGCCGTCGCGGGCAGGTAGCCGTCGAGCGTGTGGTAGCGGACCGTCAGGGAGTCGGCGCCCAGGGAGACAATCTTCGCCGTCACCGCGTCCACCGGCCCCGCCGACCCATCCGCTTCCAGCAGGGCCGAGGCGCAGATGTCATCGACCTCCGGCCCCACCGCATAGGCCGTGGTGTACTCGGCCCGGGTAATCGAGACGTCCATCAGCACCAGCGAGCCCGTCTCCCCATCCGTCGGCACCGTCAGCCTCGCCTCGGGCACCACGCCCCACGGCACCACGCTGGCCCGCCAGAGCGCCACGAAGTTCTGGAAGGTGTGCGGCTGGTTCCCCGGAGGCCCCACGTAGCTCACGTCCACCGTCGTGCCCGACGAGCCTGTGATGGTGAGGGCGCACGTCCATACCTGGGCATCAGCGCCCACCTCCAGCGATGGCGAGGCCACCTCCACGTGCAGCTGTACGTCGCGAGCGCCCTTGCCACCCAGGACGCCGCACGCCAGCGCGCTGGCCGTGGCCATCAACCCCACGAGCCCCACCCCGAAGGTGGGAAGCTTCAGGCGTGGCATGGGTGGAGGGCCTCCGGGTCATCACGGGTTCCCTTCCACCATGCCACGCCTGGCTGCCTCCTCGTGCGCCTACCGCGTCGCCAGCGGCGGCTGCACCGCGGACACGGGCAGGCAGAGCCGGCGCAGGCGCAGCAGCGGCATCGGCTGCTCCGTCAGGTCGGACATCACCGTCAGGTCGAGCCAGAGCGTGCCACCGCCCTTCGGCACGTACGTGCTGAACCACAGCTCGATGGCCGCGCTCCAGTCGGACACCATCGTCTCCAGCAAGCCCGGCCCGCTCCCCTTCAGCTCCACCGTGAGGGGCGCCTGCATCAGCACCGGCAGCGTGACGTCCGACAGCCCCGGGTTCAGCGGGTACGCGTACGTCACCTCCACCTGGAAGGTCAGCCGCGCCTGCGTGTTGTTCGCCAGCAGCGCGTCGAACAGCGTCTGGAGCTGCTCCGGCAGCGTGCGGGTGATGGGCTTCGGCGGATTCCCGGAGCCCAGCTCCGCCACGTTCACCACCGCCAGCGCATCGTTGGTGGGGTACAGCGGGCTGGAGAAGCGGACCTCGGGCGTGGTGTAGACGAAGGGCTCCGCCGACGGCCGGCCCTCCACCAGCTCGCGGTTGCGGTCCAGGTACACCGTCGCCCACGCGTCCTGCCGCTCCAGCAGGTCCAGCTCCGGCAGCACCACCTGACGGTCCGCAATCGTCTGCCCCTCCTTCGCGGTGAGGTACGAGCCGTCCGGCCCCGCGCCCTGCTTGCGGCGGTACACGAAGCAGAGGCGGTCCGTCCCCGCGCAGGGCCCTTCCGAGGGCTGGTAGCGGACGCACTCGTAGTCGTCCGGCGCCACGAGCACCTCGGGTATCCCCATGCCCCCCGGACGCTCGCCCACCAGTGACACCACCAGCGCGCCCACGGTGTCCTCGTAGTCGACGCTCCCCTCCTGCACGTAGAAGGAGTACGTGAGCTGCGCCGAGCCCTGGAGCGAGCGGGGCCGCTTGTCGACGACGAGCCCGGGGCCCACCGGCCCGTCCCCGCTCAGCAGCTGCCGCGGGTCTCCTCCCGCGGCGCGCACCAGGTCCTCGACGAGCCGCAGGAAGGACACCACCGCCACCGCCGCCCGGTCGACCTTCTCCTTGTCCACCACCGGGTCCGTCGTGGCGTCGATGCTGCCCAGCAGCGTCACCAGGTCCTCGTTCACCGCCGGGAAGACGGCCACGAACTCGGCGAGCTGCGCGAAGGCATCCTCCAGGGCGGCCAGCAGCGCGGGCGTCTGGCGCAGGTTGAACTCCACCGTCCCGTACACGCGGTCCTGAGGGTAGTGGAACGGCAGCGCGTAGGTGAAGGCGTAGTCCCAGCGCGTCAGCCGGGCCAGCTCCGCCGTGTCCAGCGGGTACGTCGCCTGGCCCGACTGCGTGGCCATGCTCGGGCTGGCGGGGAAGGCCCGCAGCACCATGGGCACCTCGAAGCGGCCCAGCCCGGCCTTCAGCGGTCCGTCCTCCTCCGGCAGCACGAAGCCCAGCCAGGTGGAGGCCTGGTAGCCCTCGATGCCCGCGACGGAGCCAATCTGGTGCTCGATGCGCGCCCCGTCGTACTGGAGGGACAGCTCCACCGCGGGCACCACCTCGCCGCCCGCGCCCCGCACCGTGTCCGGCGCGCTCAGCAGGAACGTGAGCGGCTGGGCCGCCGCCGTCTGGAGCTGGAGCTTGGGCGAGCTGAACGTCAGCGTGCTGGACGAGTCCCCGGGCCCGCCTGGAGCAGGGGGCGTGAGGTCCGGGACGCGTGTCACGTCGCCGAACAGCCTCGGCGGGGCGTCGCCCTGCGGCGTGCCGGTGCCGGCATTCACGCTCGCGTGGAACTCCACCGCCGCGCGCGTGGTGTAGGCCGCGCCGAGCCGCACCAGCAGCTGCTGGAAGAAGGCCTCCCGCGCCTGGGCCGGGTCCGCGCTCTCACCCTCGAAGACGGGCACCATCCACAGGCTGGCGAGCCGGGCCAGCGCCTTCTTCCCGTCCAGCACGCGCTGCAGGTAGTCCGTGGCCTTGAAGCGGCCCACCAGCTGGAGGGGCGCCGTGAACCGGGGCGTGAGGACGCCGTCGATGGCCTCGAACGTCTGCTGGCACCACCCGTCCAGGTCCACGTCCGTGTAGTCGGCGAAGCGCGACGGCGTGGGGCTGATGCCCGTCCCCGTCACGTAGTCGTACAGGGGGACGTGCTGGCGGCTCTGCAGCGTGTTGGACACGGGCCTCGGCGCGAAGAGGGCCGGCGCTCCCGCGTCCTGGATGCGATACGAGAGGGCCTCCTGGGGCGTGAGTCCCACGCGCACCGCCCACACCGCGCCCGCGGCAGCCGACGCGGAAGGCGTGAAGCGGTCCACGCCCGTGGCCACCTTGCGCTTGAAGGCGCCGGGCACGGAGAGCGCGGCCTCGAAGTTCCGGGCGAAGCCCACCAGCCCCAGCGTGCCGCTGCCCGAGCCTGGCGTGTCCTGACGAAGGGCGACGCGCGTGGCCGCGCTCCGGATGCCGGGCGTCGTCTCCAGCTCGCCGAGCACCGCGCCGCCCGTGCGCGTCAGGGTGAACGACAGCCACAGCTCGAAGATGCGCTCCTGCGTCACCCGCGCCGGGTCCAGCTCCAGCTTGAGTGACAGCGCTCCGGCCGGCGGCGCCACCGACGTGCCGAAGCCGGCCCGGTCCTGGACGAAGGCGAAGATGGACGTCCCGCCCCCGATTCCGAACAGCCAGCCCTTCAGCGCGTCCACCTGGGCCTGGCCGAGCGGGAGGCCGCCGGTGCCCGGCAGCAGGCTGGACTCCACGGAGAGGCCGAGCCCGTTCGGGTCGGTGAGCTGGTAGTACAGCTGCGTGTACGTCCGCAGGTCCTGCTGCGCGTTGCGCTGCACGCTGGACGAGCGCGCCGCCGGGTTGCCGGGGACGAAGCCCGCCTGGCCGCTGAAGCGCAGGTCGCCGTCGCGGACCTTCACGTCGCTGACCCCCAGCGTGTACGCCTCACCCTGGGTGAGCGGAGAGACGGTCAGCGTCACCGTGCGCCCGTCCGCGCTCGGCACCGCGCGGCTCACCTGGATGCCGGGCTCCACGCTGTAGCGGGACACGTCCGCCGCCGAGGCGGCATCCACCGGCTGGGTGAAGGTGGCCACCAGGGTGGTGGCATCCGTTGGGGCCGCCGAGAGCAGGCCCTGGTAGCGGCTGGGGTCGAAGCCCAGCTCCAGCTCCAGCGACGGCTTCTGGCCCCCCGTCCCCGGCAGCACCTGCCACGAGGACGCCACCGACGGCCACTGGCCGAGCGCCACCAGCGGGTCCGTGTAGCCCGTCAGCACCGGCGGCTGGTTGAGCGGCCCGGTGTCGCCCGGCGCCGGGTCCGACAGCGTCGTCACCAGCCGGTTGCCGTAGTAGTCCTGCCAGCCGAAGGAGACCTGGAGCAGCTTGCCCACGCCCAGGTACGGGCTCTGGCTCGCGGGAGGCAGGCCCGCGGCCGACGCCAGGGCCGTCTTCGCGAAGCGCGAGTACGGCACGGCCTGGTCGAACGCCCAGGTGGAGACGTCCATCAGCGCACGGGGCCTGCGCAGCTTGTCCGTCCCCGCGTCGGCGTCCGGGTCCGTGGGCCCGGCGGGCAGGCCCGGCTTGCTCTCCTTGAAGTCGACGTTGTCCGCCACCTGCTGGCTGAGCAGGCTGAAGGCGTTGAGCAGGAACGTCCGGGCGAAGTCCGGCGCGTTGGGGTCGTCCGGCACCGGCACTGGCGCCGGCCGCAGCGTGTTGAGGGACTGCACGCCCGGGGGGACCAGCGACGCGCGCACCCTTGGGCCACCGGGGATGCTCAGCGCCTGGCCCGTCGCGAAGAGGCCCTGCACGAGGCGGTTGTGCGCCGCCAGCGCCGTGAGCGACTGGCCGTAGAACCCGCTGACGTCCGCCAGCGTGGCGGTGTGGGCGCTGGTGCCCACCTTCAGGGACAGCAGCGGGAGCCGGATGGCCGCGGGGAAGCTCAGCGGGTCGGGCAGCCCGCCCGGCCACTTCGGGTTGGCCTGATTCAGCGCCGCCACCGTGGTGCCGAAGCGCGCCGCCACGGCCGCCAGGGTGATGCCGCCCGGAGGCGCCTGGTAGACGCCCTCGTCGACCTCCAGCGTCGCCCCGGCACGCAGCGGGACGCTCGCGTTCGCCTCCGCCACGTCGGCCGGGTCCGAGTAGAAAGCGTAGGCCAGCGCGTCGAGGGTGTCCTGCGCGCCCGCCGTCACCGTGGTCACCGGGGGGTTGGCCTGGGCGAAGACCACCGCGTTCGAGGTGTCGAGCGGGTCTCCCGTGACGACCGCGTTCATGAAGCCCGTGAGGCGGTCCCGCGCGGCCTCCCCCGCCGGCCTCGAGTAGACGGCGATGAGGGTGAGCGTGGCCTCGCCCCGGTCGTTGAAGATGGCGTCTGGCAGGCCGCGCTTCTCCGCCCCGTCGAAGTAGTACAGGAAGAAGCCGCCCGAGCGGGTGATGCTCGCCTCCCACAGCAGGCGCACGAAGCCCGAAGGCGTGTTGAGCAGCCGGGGCTTCGCCGCCGCCTCGACCTGCGTGGCGAAGAGGGCGCGCGCGGAGTCCGGCGGCCGCGTCTCGGTGGAGAGGTTCACCTGCGCCAGCCCGAAGGTGACGCCGTCCACCGCGTCCGTCCGCACCCCCGAGCCCGGCGCCGCCCCCGCGGGGTAGCCCAGCACCAGCAGGTCGTAGAAGGCGTCGTCGTCCCGCACCTGGTCCAGCAGCCGCTCCAGCAGGACGATGTCGTTGCCGCCCGCGCCCACCACCTCGTACGTAGTGGCCGAGGCCGGGCTGCCGTCCACGGCGGGGATGCGCTTGACGGTGAAGCCGATGGAAGAGGCCCAGCCGTACGAGCCCACCGCACCCTTCACCGTGTCGCCGGTGGCCTCGTCGAAGCGCGCCAGTTGGACGGAGAAGCGTGGGTCCACCGCCCGCGTCGTCAGGTCCGGCAGTGAGGTCATCGCGTCGGGCAGGCGCCACAGCTTCAGCGCCTGCACGCCGGCCGGCGGCGCTCCGTACGGGAGCGTCAGCGCCGGCCCCGTGGCCTGCCACGCCGTCGCCGAGGTGAAGGGGTAGTTCGAGGGCTCGCCGTGGACCAGGTCACCCACGCCGAGTCCGCCCAGCAGCGGGACGTCGAGCCGGAGGCTGCGCGCATAGGCCGTCACCTTGTCCAGGCGAGTCGCGTCCCGGGTGCCCGGCTTCAGCGACAGCACCAGGGTGGAGGTGGGCTTGCCCGCTCCGTCCACGAAGTCCAGCCACGCCGGGCCGCTCGTGTCGTCGAACGTCGCGTTGAAGGGCTTGTCGGCCTCCAGCACCGGCAGGGGGAACTGCTGGCCCGTGAGCGCGTAGAGGCCCGCCTGGGGCGGCAGCTCCGGCCCGTTCTTCCCCTGCCGCACCCACATGCCCATCGCCTTGGGCTGGATGCCCGCGGTGGGCAGGCGCAGGCCGTGCAGGTTGTAGCGCGAGGCCATGCCAGAGAGGTTCTGGAGCGCGCCCACGCGCTGCGCCTCGGCCAGCAGCGCTCCCACGGGGAAGCGCTCCAGGTGCGGCACGTCCAGGTACGGCGCCGCGGTGCCATCCGGCGCCTGCGCGGCGAAGAGGTCCTTCACCTGCCCGTTGGCGGACTGCTCGGCCAGCACCTCCAGCGCCACGCCGAAGCGCGACGCCACCGACTGGAGCGTGTCGCCGCTGGCCGTCGGGTACGTCGTGTCTCCGCCCACCGCCAGCGTCTTGCCGGCCGTCAGGGGATGCGAGGCATTGGCCGCGAAGAGGTCGCCAAGCGTGAAGGCGCCGCCGAGCTGGCCCTGGGTGTCCACCCACGACACCACCTGGTCCGGCGTCTGGCCGGCCTGGAGGGGGTACTTGAAGTCGCGCAGCGAGTCCCGCAGGGCCCGCACCATCTGCCGGGCCAGCAACAGGAAGTAGTCGGAGAACATCCACCCCGCCATGGACAGCGACTGCTCGGCGAGCGCGGCGGACAGCGGCGGCGCGGCGCCCTGCTCGCGCTGCACCTGCACGGCCAGGTCGTCGAACCAGGCCCGCAGCTGGCGCAGGGTGGCGGTGTCCAGCGCGTTGTAGCCACCGAAGGTGTAGCTGGCACCCGGGTAGCTCTGGCCGTAGGCCGGCAGCACGAGCTTCAGGTCCGGCGGCGCGGGGAAGCAGGTGACATCCGCGGAGAGGGCCGCGTCGGGCGGCAGCCGCAGCGTCAGCTTGAACTGGCGGGTGAGGAACTGCTGGATGGCGTCCAGCGGGATGGGCGTCGGGGTGTCGGACGTGCTGACCAGCACCTCGTTCGTCAGCCGCTCCAGGTCCGCCTCGTGGAGGAGCAGCGCGTCCACCTGGGCGGCGGTGAGGGGCGCGGGCTGGAGCGCGGCCACCACCCAGCGCAGCACCATCTTGCTCAGCGTCTCGAAGGACGTGTCCGGCGCGTCACCCGCCGCCTTGCGCGCGCTCGCGTCGCCGTCCCTGCCCGCCGCCGGGACGGAGTCGATGAGCAGCAGCGCCACGTAGCAGGGGACCTGGTCCGCGGGCGTCGCCGCCGTCTTCCACTCGTCCCGAGCCACCGTGAGCCCGGGGGCCACGTACCCCGTCAGGGGCGCGGGCGCCGGGGCCGCCACCAGGTTCGTCCAGGCGGGCGGTGCGGACTGGGCCAGGGCGAGCAGCCCCGGCGCGTCGGCGCGCAGGTCGCGCAGCCGGCGCTCCACGGGGGCCCGCAGCCGCCCCCGGGCCTGGGCGCCGGACGCCACCTGCCACGGCGCGGTGCCGCTGTTGTCGATGGCGAAGGTCTCCTTCAGCCGCATGGAGAAGCTGAAGTCGATGGACACCTTGAACAGGCCCAGGTTGATCTTCACGCTCACCGACACGTCGACCGAGGCGATGACGGTGATGGCCAGCGACACGAACGACTCGTACGTCAGCTGCATGAGCAGCTTCACCACCACGTTGACGTCGGCCTTCACGATGGAGAAGTCGACGCTGCCGTACACCTTGCCGATGAGCCCCACGGTGCCGCGCATCCAGAAGTAGTAGTCGCCCTGGAGCTGCGAGCCCGGCTGGCTGCCCGAGTCGGCGAGCGCATACGGGTTCCACTTCGCGATGACGCCCTCGAGGATGCCCACCGCCGTCACGCTGAAGCCGGCCTTGAGGATGCCGTACTCGATGGACTTGCCGAAGCCCACCTGCAGCCCGAGGCCGAAGACGATGACCGGGTTGAAGGTGCCGTTGGTGGCCTGGGGCACCTTGTTGGTGGTGGCGCTGGACAGCTTGCCGAAGTAGAGGCCCGCCGAGCCCAGCACGGGGATGCCGGGGTAGATGATGGCCTCGATGGTGAACGAGCGGGAGAAGTCCTCGTTCCACGGGAAGCCGATGTCCACCAGGAAGTCGCCGTTGGTGTACACGGCGATGCCGAACACCGGCAGCGTGAGCGAGTACGCCCCCACGCTCAGGTGGCGCATGACGTCCGGCAGCGTGATTTCGGACTGGTACACGCCCACCGTGTCGCTGACCTGCCGGTACATCACCTGGAAGTCGAGCCCCTTGAAGACCTTGGCCGCGGGGCCGTCGAGCGCCAGCCGCAGCGCGTACAGGTGCGGGTCGTTGAACACCGTCTGCACGGTGAGCAGGTACTTCGGCGGGGCCTCCGCCTCCTCCGGGCCCGTCTCCACCTTGAGGACGCCGAAGTCGGCGCCGATGAGCCAGCCGCTCTGCGGGTCGAAGCGCACGGGAGGAATCTCTCCCGGCGTGGGCTCCGGCAGGTTCGCCATGCAGGCGATGGCCTTCTGCACCGAGTCCGCGTCGCGGAAGCAGTCCAGGGTGACGTGCTGCCCCATGGCCAGCAGTCGCAGGTCGAAGTACTTGTTGCCGTTGCCCGGGGGCGCCGGGGTCGTCTCCGGCTTCGTGGCGTCCCACTCCAGCGGCGCGCTCGGGTCGGACTGCCAGAAGAAGGAGCCCTTCAGCGAGACGATGACGCCGTTGTCCGCCGGGTCCGGCGCGTCGGAGCGGTACGTCACCGTGATGGCGGTGATGCGCGCGAAGCCCAGCTCGATGGGGCCGATGTCCAGCTCGAAGCCCACCTTCCCCGCGGTGAAGTCGTACGTCAGCGCCAGGTTGTTCAGCGTGATGTCATTGAGGAGGTTCCAGGGCGCGCCCAGGCCGAACTGGGTACCGGTGGCCCAGGAGACCATCGTCTCCACCATGCTCCCCAGCGTGGTGCCCTCGGTGAACCGGAGCGTGGCGACCTTGTGCACCTTCCCGTCGACGAGCTTGTCTTCAATCTTCCCGGTCAGCACGCCCCAGGTGACGCCGTAGCTGCTGACCTCCGGGTCGAAGTTGTAGAAGACGGTGAGGTCGATGCCCCGCCACTTGATGTTGGCGTTCAGCTCCCCGAACCAGCCGGGCTTGCGCGCTTCCACTCCGGCGAGCGCCAGCAGTCGCTGGCCGTTGGGCGCGCGCATGGGCACCGTCGCCACACCGGTGCGCACCAGGTCCGGCCCCAGCGTCGGCGTCCCGCCGTTGTAGCCGACCTTCATGTCGCCGAATATCTGGATGCCGGTGTCGATGGGGATGACCCACGGCGCGGCCGTCTTCGCGGTGAACTCGAAGGACGAGGTGGCGGTCTCCACGGAGAGCCCCAGCCCGTCGACGGAGATGTCCAGCGTCGTGTTCCAGCCGAGGTACTCCTTCAGCAGGTCGGAGATGGACAGCACCCCCGACGTCTGCCGGGCCTCGAAGCGCCAGCCGGCGTTGCCGCCCAGCCACGCCGCGCCCAGGTACAGCCCCAGCTTCGCGGAGTCGGGGAGCACCACCACCGAGCCGCCCAGGCTGCCCTGCCCTGCCCCGGGTGAGCCGTCCAGCGTCAGGCTCAGGTCGCTCACGGTGAGCACGGTGGTGCCGGCGATGGTGATGGGCCAGTCGAGCACCAGCCGCGCACCCACGTTGTAGGCCCGCGTGTCCGTCTGGTAGCTCAGCGACAGCTGGGTGAACGTGGGCACGTTGCCGCCGGGCCACGCGGGCGTGACACCCGGCCAGAAGACCTGGAGCACGTCATCCAGCGGCAGCGAGGGGTCCGCGAGCTGTCCCCGGAGGACGAGCCCCGGCACCTCGGCGCCCACCTCGATGCGCGGGGACTCCGGCTTCGTGCCGATGCGCACCATGCCCCGGAACGACGCCTTCGTCTGGCGGCCCTGGAGGTTCGCCGGCTGGAGGACCGTCACCGTGGCGGAGAGGTCCTCCAACTGGAGCCGGTCGAAGAGGTTCCACGGCGAGGCCGTCTCCAGGCGGACCGCCACGTAGTCGAGCGCCGACGCGGAGGTGTCGTAGGCCAGCTCCGTGTACCGCACGCCGATGCCCCCCAGCGCCATCAGCGGCGCGGGCAGCGCGGCGGCCAGGTCCACGCCCCCCGCGAGCGCGAAGAAGTCGGAGACCGTCTTCAGCGTGTCGAACTCACCCCGGACGACGACGCGGCCGTCCTGCACGGGCAGCGCCATGCCCAGCTCGAAGTCCGAGCCCTTCACCCGCCCGCCGACGAAGGTGGAGGGCGACGTCCCCGACTCCGAGGCGAGCACCTGGAGGAAGGGCCGGTCGAAGACAATCCACGGCACCCCGTCCAGGTTCCACGGCAGGCTCGCGGTGAAGCGGGCCGCGCTGTCTATCTGGCCAAACAGCTCCGTGAAGGTGAAGGTGACGCCGGTCTTCACCCCGAAGGCCTGCGTCTGCCCCGTCAGCGTGACGCTCGACACGGGCGTCCCGTCCGCCGTCGCCTTCGCGCCGGTGATGAGCAGCTGGCCGCCCGTCTGCTCGAGCAGCGCCGCGTACGTGTCATGGATGGCGCCGCTGTCGAAGACGTCCGCCAGCAGGTCCACCTGGCCGCCCTGGTCAATCAGGTCCTGCAGCGTCTGGTACAGCTCCTGGAGCGTGGAGGGCACGGCCTCCGCCAGCTCCATCAGCACGCTGTCGCCCTGGACACGCCCGCCGCCCACCGCCTCGGCTCCGGCCTCCTCCAGGAGCACGCCCTGGGTGACCACCTGGCTGGCCAGCTCCGCCGCCAGGCCGAGCGCGATGTTCAGCTTCTCATTCTGCGGCTGCTGGTAGTACGCCTGCAGCGACTGGAAGTACTGGTTGTATTTGTTCTCCGGGAACTGCACCTGCGCCATGAACGCGGCCATGACGAGCGTGGGCGCCTGCTCCCTCCGCGCCGGCCACGTGTCGAGCTGCGCTTGAATCTGGTTGGCGATGCCCTGGAGGCTCCGCACCGGCTCGCTGGCGTTCTCCTGGCCCAGGTAGCCCGTGGGGTAGCGGATGTTGGCCTCACCGGGACGGGCGGTGTTGAGGTACGGCTTGCCCGTGTTGAGGGCCACCACGGTGGTGTTGGCGCCCTCGAACATGGGGGGCAGCCCTGCCTTGAGCATGACGTGGTTGAAGATGGGCGGCGGGACGAAGCCGAGCTGGACGAACAGGACCCGCTTCGGTGCGCTGGTCACCCACTTCACCAGCTCCTGCACCGGGACGTTGTCGGTGAGGAAGTCGACCAGCAGGTACTGAGTGTCCGAGCCCGGGAGCTGGAAGCTGGCCTGCCGGCGGGCCCGAGCCTGAACGGCCGCGAGCCACAGCTGCCTGGACAGCGGCGTGCCCAGGGGCGTGCTGGCCAGCAGCCCCAGGTTGGTCTCATAGGTGGTGGGCCCTCCGGCGAGCAGGCCCTGGAGGTACTTGAAGGTGGCGTCCTGTCTCGCGCCTGGCTGGTAGTTGCCGAAGTTGAGGATGATGGGCGGCTTGATGACCTTCTCGGAGACCTCCAGCAGCGTGCGCACCGCCACCATCTCCAGGACGATGCGCTCCGGCACCGGGTCCTCGTACACGCTGGTGGAGGGGAAGTTGACCCCGGCCAGCGGCTTGAGGGAGACCTGATTCAGCGTGTCGGCCCGGGTCAGATACTGGAGCGCCGCGGCGATTCGCTGGACGCCCGCCGGGAAGCCGGCGCCCTGGTAGTAGTTCCAGTCCGCGTTCGTCAGCTCCTGGACCTGGAGCATGTAGGCGCGCTCGGCGACCTGGAAGCCGCGCCAGTCCGGCCCGTTGGGGAACTGCTTGTCGTAGTTGACGAAGGCCTTCGCGGGCCGGACGCCGCTCGACGGGGGCAGGTCCCACATGAGCAGGTTGCCGGGCTTGTAGGGGTCCGGAGGAAGCTTCACCGCCCACCGATACGGCTGGGTGAGGACGAAGAACCGGGCCTTGATTGAGGTGCCGGGGGTGGTGTTCGGCGTGTCGTAGCCGCCGCTGAAGCCCCAGCGGACCCACGCCGCGGGGGCCGCAGTGTCCAGGTCCTTGAGGCGAACCGTCGCATTGCCGATGATGCCGTTGGCCGCGCCCTGAAGCTCGGGCAGGAGCGCGTGGAGCTTGGGCAGGACCGGGTCCTGGGGGTCCATCTCCTGGTAGTAGACCTCCACCGTCCCGGCGTAACCGAAGCCCCGCCACGGCCCGTTGACGGCCCCCACGAGCCGGCGCAGGACGAACATGCTGGAGGCCTGGTGGCCGTACCCGGGGGTGCTGTCCACGATGATGCGGACCACGGGCTGCGTGTTCACGTCCTGGCGGAACCGCTCCAGCGACTCCGCGGAGTGCTGGTCGCGCAGGGCCTGCGTGGTGTCATTCAGGAACTTGAAGGGAGGAAACGTGGGCATGGGCAGGTTCTCCGCGCTCAAGGAGTGGTGGAGCTGGCTGGAGGGGTGCGCCGGTACATCGCGTACCAGCCCAGCCCGGACGGCCTGCCCGCGGCTTGCGGGTTGCCGAACAGGTAGAACAGCGTGGAGCCGCTCGGGGGCAGCTTGAGCAGCCCCAGGAGCTTCAGGGCCATCTCGGTGAGCATCAGCAGGAAGGAGCGCTGGTCGGCGTCGTAGGTGAGGCGGATGGGGCCCACCGACAGCTTGAGCACGTTCTGCAGGCTGATGAGGTTGGCGCCGCCGCCCGTCCCCGGCAGCTGCAGTCCCAGCCACGCCTGGTAGCGCGGCGGCCCGTCACCGCCGGAGGCCGTGGCCGCTTCCGGAGACCAGGCCGTGAGCAGGTACGAGGCGAGGCCCACGCTCCCCGCCAGCGCGCCCGGCGTCCCCAGGTCCAGCCGGTAGCGCAGGCCGTACCAGGGCCCTCCCGCGACGCCGGTGAGGGCGGCGTCGGTGAGCACGTCGGTGTAGCCCGTGGGCGGCGAGTCCTCCGTGCCCAGCTGGAGCCCCTCCAGGCTGAGCGCGAAGTTGGTGAAGAGGCTGCCCGGGCGCGGCGTGCTGGTGGCCGGGTCGAAGCGCAGCGCGTCGGTGACGAAGGTCATCGTGCGCTGGGACGGGTCTCCCAGCGGGAAGGCCATCCGCAGGCCCAGGTCCGAGAAGCTCAGCCCCCGGCGCAGCTGGTCCTGTCCCGCGTCGCTGCCGAACGAGAAGACGTCGAACTCGCCGAACCGGCCGGTGACGACCTTGAAGTCCAGGAAGCCGGAGAGGCCGAACCAGGAGACGACGTCCTCCGCGCCGCGCGCGCTGCGCGTCGTCAGCTGCGCGCTGTCCACCTCCACCTTGGAGAGGACGTCGTTGTCGAAGAGGAAGGTGCTCTCCGCGGTGGTGCGCAGGCTGTAGACGGGGCGGCCGCCGTTGTCCTGGTACGCGCCGCGCAGGACGAGCGAGTTGAAGCCGTTGCCCCCCTCCCCCATCCCCACCACCGGCATCCCGAGGAGCCGGTTGAGGGTGAGCTGCGCATAGCTCTGGAAGGCGCGGACGGAGGTGTTCTCGAAGAGCGCCTTGAGCGACAGCAGCCGGAAGTCGTAGTCGAGGCCCGGCGTGGGCGGCACCGGCTGGGCCTGCGCCCCGGCCGCGGGCGAGGTGAACTCCGGGTCCACGTAGTAGACGAGGCCGAACAGGGAGCTGGAGTCCTTCACCTGGATGTCCGGCGCGCTCGGGTCGTTGGCCACCTGGCTGATTTCGATGCCCAGGTGGTGCGCGTTGAAGCGCTCCGGCGCGGCCACGCCCGCGAGCACGCCAATCAGGTCCTGGGGCGGCGTCACCTTCGTGCGCAGCAACAGGATGCCCGTCCAGTTGGGGTCCTTCGCGATGGCGTTGAACTTCGCGAAGTACTCCGTCTCCGGCTGGTCGGCCGCGTCCTGGAAGTACTGCTGGAGCCAGAACGACAGCGACGTCAGCTCCGCCGGGTTGGGGGCGCCGGGGACCTCGGCGGGTGGCGGGCTGGGGTTGTCGCGCAGGTCGCTCGGCGCGGCGAACACGTCCTTCGCGGTCCACTTGTCGGGGCTGGCGACCAGCGAGGTGCTCGGGCTGGAGGGGTCGAAGAGCGCGCCCCGGCGGCCCTTCACAATCATCACGCTGGCGTAGTCGCCGTACCGGTTGCGCTGGCCCACGTCCGCGTCGAAGAGCCAGTCGCCCACGTTCATCCGGTTGCAGAACGTGGGCGACGTGCCTCCGCCCGGGCAGCCGTCCGCGCCGGAGAGCGTGCCCAGGTGCTGGGCGTTGGCGACGACCAGGAGCAGGTCACTGGTCTGGAACGCCTGCTGGAGCACCTCGTCCGGCGCGTTGAAGCAGAGCTGGCGCGGCGTGGGTGACAGGTTCTGCGCCAGCAGCAGCCGGCTCCAGCGGCCATCCGGCCCCACCGTGGCCAGCAGCCCCGACGGCGTCGTCGTGTTGAAGGGCGCCGCCTGCGCGGCCACGAGCCCCAGCAGCGCGGCCTTGGACGGCGCCGTGGCGGGAGCCGCCTTCGAAATTTCCCGGCTGCGCGTGGGGCCCACCACCAGGCGCTCGAACTCCTCGAGCTGCGCCGGGGTGAAGCTGTTGAGGCCGTCACCGGGGGACACGCCCGCGTAGGGCACCATGGGGAAGGGCGTCCCCTCGGGGAGCGTCAGGCTGGGGTCCAGGGGGCCGAAGAGCGTCTTCTGTCCCTGGGGGAAGATGAGTCCGTCCCGGCCGTACAGGGACGCGCCCTTGGGCTGCGCCACGTACGCGATGCCGCCTTGCGCCGAGGGCGCGCGCGCCACGGTGGCCCAGGCGGTGGTGAAGGTGCCGTCCAGCAGCGGCGCCTGGAGGTCCACCGGCGGCCCCACGGGGGACGCCTCCGTGAAGGGATAGCGGGGCGCGTACGCGGGCTGGCGCGAGGTGAAGCGCAGCCTGTCGCCCGCGTAGCCTCCGGCGATGCGGGGCTGGAAGGCCAGGTACTCGGTGCCCTGGAGCCCGCAGAGCAGGTCGTAGACGCGGCCCGGCTCCGCGCCGTCGAGCGCCAGCACGAAGTCGCCCTCGGGCGCGAGCTGGAAGTCGTGGTTGCCCTCACCATCCAGCGGGCCGGAGTTGAAGAGCAGCCGCGCCGCGCGGGGCTCGGCGTCCAGCGGCCCGGCGACGGGGACGAGCGTGACGGGTGCGCCGAAGGCCGTGGCGTAGAACGAGGAGAGCACCGTGGGGGAGCCGTCCTGGTTCTGCCCGGTGAAGGTGAGCACGCTGCGGTTGGCGACGGGCACGCGGCGGTTGAAGACGTCGCTGGGGTCGAAGGACACCGTGAAGCCCAGCAGGTCATTGGCCGCCGGCAGGTACCCCGCCGCCAGCGGCAGCCAGGCACCCACGGCCGTGCGCACCGGGTCCGTGGTGGGGATGAGGAGCTGGAAGCCCCAGTCGAAGCCGTCGTGCAGGAACTGCCGCTGCAGCCAGAAGGCGAACTGGAGCGCCCCCCGCCCCGGCCCTGAGAGCGGCAGCAACGCCGAGGACACCTGGGTGACCTGCCCTCCTCCCGGACTGGAGGCGCCGTCGAAGAAGATGCCGCCCTGGCCGGAGAGCAGCAGCGCCTCCCCCTGCAGGGTCAGCGTCATGCCTCCCTGCACGTTGAGCGAGAGCGTCTCCTCGATGGGTGCCACCAGCGCGGTCGTCACCCGCGAGCCCCAGGAGTCCAGCCCCATCAGCGGCGTGGTGGCGGGGGTGATGCCGGACAGGTCCGCCAGCCACATGAAGCCGCGCGAGGCCGGTGAGGCCGCGAGCACCGCATCGACGGCCTGCAGGAACGTCGTCAGCGCGCCCGGCGGCAGCAGGTCCGGCGCGGTGGCGGAGAAGAGGAAGGAGCCCGACTGCTCGGAGAGCGCCGCCTCCAGCTCCAGTCCGTCCTTCTGCGGCGGAGCCCCGATGGGAAGGACATAGGCGAGCCACCCCGCATCGCTCGCGCTGGTGGATGCCACGTAGAGTCTCGAGTCCTGGAACCGCTCGAAGAAGCTCATCGTCATGACTCCTCGACGCCGGCGGAGGTCCGCCAGCGCGCGCGAAGGGAAAGAGGCTGCGTGGGAGGTTTCAGCCGGTGAAGCTGGCGGAGCAGGCGAGCGTCGACAGCTTGGGGTTGGGCGAGGCGTACCCGCCCTTGAAGTAGCCGAGCGTGTAGAGGGTGCCGCGCTGGATGACGCCCTTGCTCAGGTTGAGGCCCCAGTTGCCGCTGTTGGCGTTGGTGCCCAGCTGCGTGAACCAGGTGGGCTGCACGCTGTAGAGCGCCGACTCACCCTGGCCCTGCCACAGGCCCACCCAGTCACCGTTGGACAGGGGCTGCATTCCCAGCGGCATGGCGTAGGAGAAGGACACCGAGGTGGAGCCCACGTTCGTCACCTGGAGCGAGGGCTGCGACGAGTTCGGGTCCGCGGGCCCACCGCCCGTGGCGGGGATGAAGACAGAGGCGACGATGTTGGAGACGTCCGGGCCCGTGGCGTAGGCCACCAGGTAGGACTCGGAGCTGACGTCGAGCCCCATGAAGACGCTGGAACCGTTGGGCTGGTTCTGCGGAATCGTCAGGGAGTTGTACGGCTTGGTGTTGATAGGGATTGCCTGCTGGGACGTCTGCCAGATGAACGCCGAGTTGCCGTAGGCATTCGGCTGATTCCCGGGCATGGAATCGTAGTGAAAGGTGATCTGCGTCCCCGTCACGTCCTCGGGCTTGATGATGAAGCTGGTAGCCAGGGTGGTCTGGGGAATGATTGCGAGTCTCGCGGGGGCCATGTGCGCTCCTGTTGGGGAATTCCCTGTAAGGGAAATCCCTCGGGTTCACGGACCGGGCTCTGAGGTCCGTGTGGAGGGCCAACGCAAGTGATGTGCCACGGCGCCCGTCCAGGCGCGCTTGAGAGGGAAAGGCAGGGTCCGAAACCCTGACGCCTCCCGGATAAAGACATGCAGTGCGTTCCACCGGAACGGCGCCGCGTCCTGGCCAGACGCCGCCGGTGGAGGGCGCGACCTTCTTACAACCCCGTGGCAATAATCGGCGGCGTGAGGGGGACGGGCGCGATGACAGTCTTGTGTCCCTTCCAGCGTGTCAGCCCAACCAGGATGAGCACGAGGACCCCGGCGGTGACGACGGAGGCCTCGAGGCCATAGTCGCCGCCGGTCAGCCACGTGGGCTTGCCGTGGAAGACGGGAGTCCACCAGCCCTTCGAGTCGTTGCCGCTCACCCCGAAGCCCAGGCTCCCCAGCACCCAGTTCCATCCCCAGTGCGCACCCACGGGGAGCGCCAGGTGGCCCGTGCGCAGGTAGCAGAGGCCGAACACCCAGCCGGCCATGAAGGTATTGAGCATCGCCAGCGCCATGACGCTTCCCTCCATCTCCGGCGGGAAGGGGTGAGCCAGGGTGAAGAGGACGGCGAACAGGACCTGCGCCCAGCGCGCGCCCATTCCCTGCACGGCCCGCTGGAAGGCGTAGCCACGAAACACCGTCTCCTCGAAGAGCGAGGCGACCAGCATCGTCCACGCGCCCCTCAGCAGGCCGGAGACCGTCCCCTCCGGTGCCCGCACCAGGTGGAGCCCGTCGAGCAGCCACACGCCCACGGCCACCAGGAGCACGGCGGCGGCGCCGCCCAGCAGACCCAGGCCCAGGTCGCGCCAGATGGGCCCGGTGGGCGAGAAGCCTGCCGCCGCGAGCGACGTGCGCTCCAGCCGGGTGCAGACCCTGGTCGCGAGCAGCGCGCCCAGGAAGGCCAGCAGCGGCTCCGAGACGAACGGCCGCACCCCGTCCGGCAGCATCCGGCGCAGGAAGATGCTCCCCCCGACGAAGAGGGCGGTCAGGAGGAAGTAGCCGAGGAGCTTCCAGCCACTGCGCACGCTGTTTCCGACATTGAAGAAGACGGCTCTCATGGTGACTCCGGTGCGTGTTCCTGGGTGCAAGGCAAAGGGGTGGCGACCGCGACGGCGCGCTGGCCGTGCGGCTCACCGGCGCGAAGGCCCGCGCGCGGGCCGGGGCGCGTCAGGCGCGACGCGTCTTGGGACGGCCTCCCCGCGCGGGGGTGGAGGGCACTGCCTCCGGCGTCTTCAGACGGGCGCGCGCCTCGGCGATGCGCGTTGAGAAGGGCCTTGCCTCGAGCGCGCGGATGGCCTGCTCCAGCGTCTGAGACAGAGGCGTGGGCAGCTCGGCGTCCAGGTCGGCCGCCGCGCCCGCCGTGGCCTTCCAGCACGCCTGCAGGCGCGGGAGCAGCTCGCGCCCGGCCGGCGAGAGTCGAACCAGCCGCTGGCGCCGGTCTCCCGGCTCCGACTCCGCGGAGACCAGCCCCTCCTTGAGCATGAGCGCCACCGTCTGGGTGACGGCGGGCTGGGTGATGCCCGCGAGCTCGGCCAGCTGGCCAATCGTCGCGGGCTCATGTGCCATCAATGCGCGCATGACCGGCGTGTAGCGGGGCCGGTACGACAGCCCCTCGGCCTCATAGGCGTCCGCCACCGCCCCATCGAGCAGCTCAATCAGGTGCCTCAGCTGCGTTCCGAGCCCCGCTTTCATGAGGCAGATATATAAGCGCTTATACATGATGGCAAGGCCTTCGGACGTGCCGCCCACCGTGGAGCGGTCCGGGAACGGGACCTCCGTGCCGGTGAGCTCGGCAAGCATGCCTCCGGGCCGGGACCTCGAACGCGCTGTCCGCCGGGAATGGCACCACATGGTTGCGTCACCTGCGCGGCGTCGGTCATCCGACGCCCGGGTGAAACCACGCGTTGAGCCAGCACACCGCGCGTGCGATGTGTCAGTCCGCCGACCCGACCGGAGTCATCCTCCCGATGCTTCCCGAGCCCCACCGCCGCTTCCTCGACGTCTCCCAGGCCGCATGGACCTCGGACTCCCGCCTGCTGGGTGTGGCCGCCGGGGGGAGCCTCATGACGGGCCGGATGGATGCCTTCTCTGACCTGGACCTCGTCCTCGTCTGCCGGGACGACGCGCGTGCCGCCGTCATGCAGGACCGGCTCGCGATTGCACGCAGGGCCGGAGCGCTCCTGCAGGGCTTCACCGGCGAGCACGTGGGCGAGCCCCGCCTGCTCATCTGTCTCTACGGCCCTCCCCTGCTCCACGTGGACCTGAAGTTCGTGTCGCTCGCGGAGCTGGGCTCGCGCATCGAGGACCCGGTCGTGCTCTGGGAGCGCGCGGGAGCGCTGACGGAGCGACTGGCCCAGGACGCCGCCACGCCCCTGCCGCCGCCCGACCCCCAGTGGCTCGAGGACCGCTTCTGGGTGTGGATTCACTACGGTGCGGACAAGGTCCGTCGCGGAGAGCTGTTCGAGTGCCTGGACATGCTGGGCTACCTGCGGGCCCAGGTGCTGGCGCCGCTGGCCGGCCTGGCGGCGGGCCGGGACACGCGCGGCGTGCGCCGGGTGGAGCGGGACCTGGCCCACGTGTTGCCCGCGCTCGCGCAAACAGTGGCACGGCCGGAGGCAGGAGACTGCGGGCGCGCCCTCCACGCCGCCGTGGCGCTCTATGCCCAGGTGCGCGACACGACGGGGGCCGTCCGTCGCTCGCCAGCGGAGCCCGCCGTCCGTGCCTATCTGGACACCTGCTTCCAAAGGACGGGATGAAAAGACGGGGATGATAGGTTCCGTCGCCGCTTCGCCCACTCCTCCAGACAGAGGGATTCAACCCATGACGAACTTTCGACTGACGTCGCGCCTGAGCCTGCCCACCCTGGCCGCGCTCGCGTTCCTCGCGGCCACGCCGGCCCTGGCGCAGAAGTCCATTCCGCCCGAGAAGGCCCCCGCCAGCCCGCTCCAGATGGCGGCCAAGAAGCTGGATGACGCCACGTACGTGAAGGTGACCTACGGCTCGCCCCGCCTCCAGGACCCGAAGACCGGCCAGAAGCGCGTCATCTTCGGCAAGCTGGTGCCGCAGGGCGAGGTGTGGCGCCTGGGTGCGAACGCCGCCACGGAGCTCACCGCGACCGCGGACATCGAGTTCGCTGGCAAGAAGCTCCCGGCCGGCACCTACTCGCTCTTCGCCATTCCCCAGGCCGACAAGTGGACGCTCATCGTCAACAAGGACGTGGGCCAGTGGGGCGCCTACAAGTACAACAAGGACAACGACGTCCTGCGCGTGGACGTGCCGGCGAAGAAGTCCGCGGACACCTACGAGGCGCTCACCATCGCCTTCGATGACAAGGGCACCGCGCTGAACATCTCCTGGGAGAACACCCAGGTCTCCGTGCCCGTGCGCCCGGCGAAGAAGGGCTAGGCGCCCGCCGCCACCGCCCGAGCGGCTCCGCCGCGTTCCTGCTGGACCCGGATGGCAACAACGTCGAAGCCGTCTGCCTCCGGTGACGCCGTGCGCCAACGTGTCGTGCCGTTGTCCATCTGACGCAGAAAACACACGAGCCCGTTGACGGCCTCGCGTGTTCTTCCTCTACTGGTGGCCCTCCACGCGTGAAGGGAGCTGCTCCCGACACGCGCTGGAGTCAACGAAGCAACCCACCAGGAGAAGATCATGAAGATCCAGACCAAGGTCCGTGGCGGTCCCCGTGCGTGCGGCGGCGTCCTCGCCCTGTAGTTCTGCTAGCTGGGCTGTCGACGGGCGGTCTTCCGCCCGTCGACGGCGTCCAGGTGCTGCATTCCCTCAGCTTCATCCGCAAGCCAGGCCGCCAGCCTCCCCGCTGAGCACGGCCGGCGCGGAGCGGGAGCCACCCCGAAGGGCCGCCCGGCCACCACCGCCAGGAGGCGGGCAGGAATCCGGTGCCGCGGTGAGCTGCCCCCGCCCTTCGTCATCCGTGGCGTCCACGCGGGTCAGGTAGCCCCCCGCCATCAACAGTCCCTTGTAGATGTTCATATGCTGCTCCTCGCGGTCGTCGCGACGGGCGGGATGTGCTCGTCTTGTTGAACGCAGCTCAAGGTAGGGACATCCTCTCCGGCGAAAAAGCGATGATTTTGCAAGCCTGAGTTGAACTTCCCTCAAGGGTCCCACCGGTATGTCCCGCCCTTCGCTGTATGCCCTGCAGGGCTTCGTGGCCGCCGCGCGCCACGGCAACCTTTCACACGCGGCGCAGTCGCTTCACCTGACAGTCAGCGCGTTGAGCCACCAGATTCGCGGCCTGGAGGAGCAGCTCGGCCAGCGGCTCTTCGTGCGCAAGGCGCGCGGCGTCGAGCTGACCGCCGACGGACAGCGACTGTTCGAGCGCGTCGCCGAGCACCTGGAGGCGATAGAGCAGGCGATGCGGCCGTACCGCGCCCGCCGCGATGACGTGCTGACAATCACGGTGCTGCCCTCGTTCGCGACGAGCTGGCTGGTGCCGCGCCTGCCAGGCTTCGTCGACCTGCATCCGCGGCTGGAGATCAACCTGCAGTCGACCGCGGACCTGGTGGACTTCGAGAGAGACCTCGGCATCGACGCGGGCCTGCGCTTCGGACACGGGGAGTGGCCGGGGCTGCGGACGGTGCACCTGTTCGACGACTGGGTGATGCCCTCGGCGAGCCCGGCGCTCCTCGAGCGGCTCGGGCGCCCCACCCTGCGGACGCTGGAGCGCTTCCCCCTGCTGAGCGCGGCGGGCAACTGGAGCCGCTGGTTCGAGACCTACGGCGGCACGCCGCCCCGGCGCTTCGTCGCCACTTTCGACGACTCGGAGACGATGCTCCGTGCCGCGGTGGAGGGGCTCGGCGTGGCCCTGGGCCGCTCGACGCTGATGCGCCCGCTGGTGAAGGCGGGCCTGCTCGTGCCGCTCTTCAGCGAGCGCCTCAAGTCCGACAAGGCGTACCACCTCGTGTACCCACCGCGCTCGGACGACCACGCGGGGCTCGTCGCGTTCCGGGAGTGGCTGCTCGCGGAGGCGCGCAGCTATGCGGCGCTGGACTCGACGCCGCCCCCCGTCGAGGTCCGCGCCCCGGCGGGACAGCGTGGCACCGCACGCAAGGCCCGGTGATTCGGCGGCGTCACCGCTTCCCGGCCCTGGCCCGGAAGTCTCCGAGGAGCTTGGAGACTGCCTCATTCAACCAGTCCTGGACCTCCTCGGCACGCGGCTCCGGGGGCAGGTCTCCCCTGGCGGTGCCGCGCCACACGAGCTTCTGCGTCCTCGCCTCCATGATGTCGAGGTCCAGCACGCCCTTCGAATACTCGCGACCGGACGGAGGGGGCGTCGCGTTGGGATAGGGGTTCATCCCCTGCCGTGGAGTCATCTCGGGGCCCCGGCCGATGCTCGGCACCAACCGCGTCCTCGAGGAGACGGCGCCTCCCCAGTCGATGAGGAAGCTCGGAGAGGCACTGGCCTCCACCTGCTGGTAGCCCCGGGCCTGGAGATACGCGTCCACCGACTTCTCGACGCTGATGTCCATGTCGCCGCTGAACACGCGCGGGGCCTGGCCCGGTGGAGGAGGCACCCAGGCGTAGGTGCGGAAGCCGCCCGACTCACGCGCCGCGCTGGAGTCGTACTGGGTGCTCACGTCGATGCCCGCGCAGGCGGCGAGCAGCAGGGTCAGCAACGGACAGGCAAGTCGGGGCAGCATTCGCATCGGCACCCTCCATCAACGGGAGCAGCCGCAGCCGGGAGGGGCCTTCTCCAGCAGCACCTCGACGTCACGCAGCACGGGGCTCCTCCAGTCGGATTCCCAGACACGCTACGCTAGTCCGGAGAGAGAAGTTGCCGGGGTCCCCGCACTCTGGCAATCGAGTGACTTCAACCGCCGTACTGGCTCCGTCCATCGACGGGCAGCCATGCCCCAGGGGAGGTCCGATGAGAAGCTTGTTGGGAGCGGTAGCACTGGCCGCGTTCACCGGGTGCGCGACCACACAGGAAGCCCCGAAGCCCGAGACGACGGAGCCGCCCGCGACGACGGCGGCCCAGGCCCCGGCCGACAAGCCCGCCGAGCCGGCTCCGGCGCAGAAGCTCCAGGTCCCGGTGGACTACTTCAAGCTCGACAACGGCTTGAAGGTGGTGCTCTCGCGGGACACCACGGCGCCCACGGCGGTCATCGCCGTCTATTACAACATCGGGTTCCGCATCGAACCCAAGGACCGCACGGGCTTCGCGCACCTGTTCGAGCACATGATGTTCCAGGGCTCACAGAACCTGGGGAAGATGGAGTTCATCCGCCTCATCCAGAAGAACGGCGGCGTGCTCAACGGCTCCACCCGGTTCGACTTCACCAACTACTTCGAAATCGTCCCGGCCAACGCGCTGGAGCCGATGCTCTGGGCGGAAGCCGACCGCATGCGCGGCCTCGCGGTGACGCAGGAGAACCTGAAGAACCAGCAGGGCGTGGTGATGAACGAGGTGAAGGTCAACGTCCTCAACCGGCCCTATGGCGGCTTCCCGTGGCTGGACATGCCGCAGGTGGCGAACACCAACTGGTACAACGCGCACAACTTCTACGGCGACCTGAAGGACCTGGAGGCGGCCACGCTCGAGGACGTGAGCGCGTTCTTCAAGACGTACTACGCCCCCAACAACGCCGTGCTGGTGTTGGTGGGTGACTTCGAGCCCGAGCAGGCCAAGGGCTGGGTGCAGAAGTACTTCTCCTCGATTCCCTCGGTACCGCAGCCGCCGCAGCCGGACATCTCCGAGCCGCGTCAGGAGAAGGAGAAGCGCCACGACAAGCACGACTCGCTCGCCCAGCGGCCGGCGCTCGCCATCGGCTACCACATGCCTCCGGTGGGCACGCCCGAGCACTACGCGATGGCGCTGGTCGACGAGGTGCTGCTGCAGGGCAACGACAGCATGCTCTACCAGCAGCTGGTGCAGCAGAAGGGGCTGACGGGTGGGGTGGAGGGCGGCGTCAACCTGCTCGGCAACCACTGGAACTACAACGGCCCGATGCAGTGGACGGCGTACCTCTACCACGATGCGGACACCTCCCTGGAGACCCTCCTGAAGGAGTTCGACGCAGCGGTGGAGCAGCTGCGCAGCCGGCCCATCGACGCGGAGACGCTGGCGCGCGCGCGGGTGAAGGCGCGCTCCCGCCTGTATGGGCAGATGGAGGGGTTCCTCGGCTTCGGCCGCGCGGACCTGCTCGCCTCGTTCGCCCTCTTCTTCGACGACCCGGCGCGCATCAACCGGCTGGAGGACGAGCTGATGAAGGTGACGCCGGAGCTCATCCAGAAGACGGCGCGCGAGTACCTGCGCCGCGACAACCGCACGATTCTCACGGTGACGCCCGCCGCGAAGAGTGCCGCCACGTCCAAGACGCCCTGAGGAGCCGCCCACCATGAACACGCACGCATTCCGCACCCGCCTCGCCGCGCCCGCGCTGATGGTGCTCGGGCTGCTCACCACGCCCGTCCTCGCGGCCGCTCCCGCCAAGGCCGCTCCCGCCAAGGCCGCCCCTGCCAGGGAGGCTCCGCCCGCGGCGGCGGCGCCGAAGCCGTTCAAGCTGCCGGAGCGCACCGAGTTCAAGCTCGACAACGGGCTCGAGGTCTCCCTGGTGCCCTACGGCGACGTGCCGAAGGTCGCCCTCCAGCTGGTGCTCGACACCGGCAACATCCACGAGAAGCAGAACGAGGTCTGGCTGGCGGACCTCACCTCGAAGCTGCTGCTGGAGGGCACCACCACCCGCTCCGCGCAGCAGCTGGCCCAGGAGGCCGCGAAGCTGGGAGGCCCCCTCTCCGAGACGACGAGCACGGACCAGACGTTCCTCGCCATCGAGGTCCTCTCCGAGTCGGGACCGAAGGCGGTGTCGCTGCTCGCGGACGTCATCCAGAACCCGCGCTTCCCCAAGGAGGACCTGGAGCGCGTGAAGGGAGACCTGCTGCGCGACCTGGCCATCTTCAAGAGCCAGCCGCAGGTGCTCGCGGACGAGCAGCTGTTCCGCGCCATCTATGGCGACCAGCATCCCTATGGCCGCTACTTCCCGACCGAGGAGATGCTGAAGGGGTACACGCAGGAGACGGTGCGCGCGCACTTCGACGCGAACTACGGCGCGGCGCGGGCGCGGCTGTACGTGGTCGGCCGGTACGACGCGGCCCAGCTGGAGAAGGCCGTGCGAGACGCCTTCTCCGGCTGGAAGGCCGGCCCGGCGCGAGTGGAGAACGTGCCCACGCAGCAGGTGGCCAAGTCGGTGCAGCTCATCGACCGGCCCGGCGCGGTGCAGTCCACCCTGCGGGTCGCCGTGAAGGCGCTGCCTCCGTCGCACCCGGACTACGTCAAGCAGGAGGTCCTGAACACGATGCTGGGCGGCTACTTCAGCTCGCGCATCACCGCGAACATCCGCGAGAAGAGGGGCTATTCCTACTCGCCCAACAGCGCCATCACCACGCACGTGAAGGACGCGTACTGGGTGCAGCGGGCGGACGTGACGACCGCCGTCACGGGCGAGTCCCTGAAGGAGATCCTCAAGGAGGTGGACTCGCTGCGCAAGACGGCGCCTTCGGCGCAGGAGCTGAAGGACGTCCAGAACTACCTGGCGGGCTTCTTCCTGCTCCAGAACTCCTCGCGCAGCGGCATCATCAACCAGCTGCGCTTCGTGGACCTGCACGGCCTGCCGGACACCTACCTGCGGGACTATGTGCAGAACGTGATGGCCGTGACGCCGGAGCAGGTGCGGCAGCTGGCCAGCACCGCGCTGAAGCAGGACGCCATGACGGTGGTCATCGCCGGTGACCAGAAGGTCGTGAAGCCGCAGCTGAAGGTGCTGCCGCCTCCGCTGCGCTGAGCGTCGTGAAGTGACGGCGCCGCGGCCATTCCGGGCCGCGGCGCCGTGCTCCAGCTGGACGCCGGGCAGGGGCAATGCGTGGCGTGCCGCGCCCGCGGTGCCGCTCAGCGCCCGGAGAAGACGCCGAACGCGCGGAACTTCTCGTAGCGGTCCTTCACCAGCGCCTCGGGAGACAGGTCGGCCAGCTGGGTCAGGTGCTTGCGCAGCGCCTTGCCCAGTGCCTCGGCCGTCTTCGCCGGGTCGCGGTGCGCGCCTCCGAGCGGCTCCGGCACCACCTCGTCCAGCACCTTCAGCGCCGACAGGTCCTTCGCGGTGAGCTTCAGGGCATCCGCCGCCCGGGGTGCCTGGGCCGCGTCGCGGAAGAGGATGGAGGCACACCCTTCGGGGGTGATGACCGAGTAGATGCTGTTCTCCAGCATCAGCACGCGGTTGCCCACGCCGATGGCCAGCGCGCCCCCCGAGCCACCCTCCCCTATCACGGTGGAGATGATGGGCACGCGCAGCCGGCTCATCACCTCCAGGTTGACGGCGATGGCCTCCGCCTGCCCGCGCTCCTCGGCATCCATTCCGGGGTAGGCGCCCATGGTGTCCACGAAGGTGAGGATGGGCTTGCCGAAGCGCTCGGCCAGCTCCATGAGCCGGCGGGCCTTGCGGTAGCCCTCCGGGCGCGGCATGCCGAAGTTGCGCTCCATGCTCTCCTTCGTGTTGCGCCCCTTCTGGTGCCCCAGCACCAGCACGGGCCTGCCGTCGAAGCGCGCGAAGCCCCCGACGATGGAGCGGTCATCCGCGAAGTGCCGGTCGCCGCACAGCTCGACGAAGTCGGTGAAGAGGTGCTGGACGTAGTCCAGGAAGAACGGGCGCGACGGATGGCGGGACAGCTGCACCACCTGCCAGCGGGTGAGCGAACCGAAAATCTCCACCGCCAGCTTCTTCGCCTTCTTCTCGAGGCTCGCCAGCTCCGAGGACACCTCCACCGCGCCGCTCGCCGACAGGGCCCTGAGCGCCGCGAGCTTCTTCTCGAGCTCGACGAGGGGGCGCTCGAAGTCGAGGACGTAGCCGGAAGCATTCGCCATGGTGCGCGAGGTAGCACCCGCCTTCCGGCCATTCAACGGACAAGCCATTACGCACCGTGCACAGCGCGCTACGCACCCGCTGGCCGGGGCACAGGGAGCAAGCCTGCTCAGTGGGCCGTGGCCCGTGCCACCGCCCGCTTCACCCGCTGAACGGTTGGCGGTGCACGACTGAACAGTCGTCCGGTCGACTCCCGCTCCAAGAAAGTTGGCACTCAACCTTTTCGTACGATAGGTGCCTGTCCTTTGGTTCAAATTCGCTGGAGCCCATCTTGAGCCGCACCGTTCAGCCCATCCAGCCCGCTGAGGAACCAGGTCCTACCCAAGAGACGCCGCGCCAGAGCGACGAGCGCATCCGGCTCATGGTGGGCAGCGTGAAGGACTACGCCATCTTCATGCTGGATGACCAGGGGCGCGTCGAGACGTGGAACGCGGGTGCGCAGGCCATCAAGGGCTACCAGGGCACGGAGATCATCGGGAAGTTCATCTCCGTCTTCTACGCGCCGGAAGACGTCGCCGCGGGCAGGCCCCAGCACCTGCTCCAGCTCGCGCGCCAGCAGGGGCGCATCGAGGACGAGGGCTGGCGCGTCCGGAAGGACGGGAGCCGGTTCTGGGCGGACGTGGTGATTACCGCGCTCTACGACACGGCGGGCGTGCTGCAGGGGTACACGAAGGTCACCCGCGACCTGACGGAGCGGCGCATGGCGGAGGACGCGCTCCGCCAGAGCGAGGAGCGCTTCCGGCTCCTCGTCAACAGCGTGAAGGACCATGCCATCTTCATGCTCGACCCCCAGGGCCGCGTGGCCACGTGGAATACGGGGGCCGCGCGCATCAAGGGCTACGCGCCCCAGGAAATCATCGGCCAGCACTTCTCGCGCTTCTACCCGCCCGATGAGGCCACCAGCGGCAAGTGCGAGCGGGAGCTCGAGGTCGCCATCGCCGAGGGCAAGTTCGAGGAGGAGGGCTGGCGGCTGCGCAAGGACGGCTCACGGTTCTGGGCCAATGTCGTCATCGAGCCCGTGAGGAACCGCGACGGCCAGCTCGTCGGGTTCGCGAAGGTCACCCGCGACCTGACGGAGCGGCGCCGTGCGGAAGAAGAGCGGCTCCGGCTTGCCCAGGCGCAGGAAGCCATCCGCCTGCGAGACGAGTTCCTCTCCATTGCCTCCCACGAGCTGAGGACGCCGCTGAGCGCCCTCCACCTCCAGCTCCAGAGCCTGCTCCAGGGGGTCCAGTCCCTGGACACGAAGGTCCGCACCAAGGCCGAGCGTGCCTACAAGGGCGCGGAGCGGCTGCTGGACCTGGTGGAGACGCTGCTGGACGTGTCCCGCATCGCCACGGGCCGCTTCAGCCTGTCGCGCAGCGGGTTCGACCTGGCCCGGTGCGTGGAGGAGGTCACCGAGCGCTTCCGTGAGCAGGCCGCCCGGGCCGGCTGCGAGCTGCTCCTCCGCCTGGAGGAGCCCGTCTCCGGCGAATGGGACCGGCTCCGCCTGGAGCAGGTGGTCACCAACCTGCTGGCCAACGCCCTCAAGTATGCCGCCGGGACTCCGGTGGAGCTCTCGGTGAGGGCGGAGGGCGCCAACGCGGTGCTCACGGTCTCCGACCAGGGACCGGGCATCCCCGAGTCCGAGTGGGCGCGCATCTTCGGCCGGTTCGAGCGCGCGGCCTCCCTGCGCCACTACGGAGGCATGGGCCTGGGGCTGTATGTCGCGCGGGAAATCGTGGAGGGCCACGGCGGCACCATCTCCGTGGAGGCCGTGAAGCCTCACGGTGCGCGCTTCGTCGTCATCCTGCCCCGCGGCGCAGGGGCGGCGACGGGCACGCCCCCAGCGACGGGGACGGGGGTGGCGCCATGAGGCGGCACAAGGTGATGGTCGTCGAGGATGACGACGAGATTCGCGAGGTCCTCATCGAAATCCTGGAGGAGCACGGCTGTGAAGTCGTCGGCGCGGCCAATGGCGCGCTGGCCCTGGCCTACCTCAAGAGCGCGACCGTGCTGCCCTGCCTCATCCTGCTGGACCTGATGATGCCCGTCATGGACGGGCAGACCTTCCGGGAGGCCCAGGTCCAGGACCCGGTGCTCGCCAACATCCCCATCATCGTCGTGTCCGCGTACCGGGACGTGCAGGCCAACGCGGAGAAGCTCCGGGCGGCGTCGTACATCAAGAAGCCGCCCAGGATCGAGGAGCTGGTCTCGGCCGTCGAGCAGCACTGCTAGGTACGCACGGGGGGGGCTGGCGTCCATGGCACGACGCGCAGCGCGCCGCCGTCTTCCGTGGGCTGCGTCTCGTGGAGCGACATCGTGAGGGCGCCCGTCGTGGCGTCGCGCGTGTGGTGCACGAGGAGGGATTGCATGGGCATGCCCGGCATCGCCTCGGTCATCCAGGCGTAGCCGTCCTCGGGCGTAGCGGCCTCCAGGACGCAGACCATGGCATGCCCCGTGAGCGCGCCATTGCAGAGCAGCTGCAGCTCCTCCAGCGTACGCACCTCGTCCGCGAAGATGAAGTCGGGGTCCTGCCGCAAGAACGAACGCACCACCTGCACCAGGGCCATCCCCTGCCCGACCCTCACCCTGCCGATGGCGCCGCCCGTGACGCCCTTCGGCTCCTCCACCGCCGCCAGCGCGCGCACGCTGTCGGGCAGCGCATCCATGAGGGCGCGCAGGGTCGTGCTGCGCCCCGTCCTGGAGGCGCCCGTGAGCAGCACCGGCTGGCCCTGGAAGAGCGCCCCGCTCGGCCCGCGGAAGTACGCCTCGAGGAATGCCCCCGCGTCCGCCGGGAGCGGCAGCGACGTGACCCTGGGAAAGGCCAGGCGCGTCTCCCGGTCCCTCGCCAGCGCCGAGGTCCACGTGCCCAGCGCGTGGTCCCGGAACGACACCCGGAACTCCAGGTCCGGGTCCACCGCGCCCGCCGGGAAGGACACGACGCCGCGCTGGGGCAGCTTCGGGTCCTCGCCACGCCTCGCGTGCGCCGCCAGCGCCTGCCCGAGCGGCCGATACAGCGTGGAGGCCATGGACTGCCTCACCGCGACCTGCTCCGCGGAGGCCTCGGTGTCGAAGAAGAGTGAGATGCCAGCGTCGACGCGTGGCTCGGGCACCGCGCCCCCACCCTCGTCGCCGTCGACGTCACCGTCGGCCCCGGCCGCGGCGTAGGCCTCCTCCGCCCAGACGGAGAACAGCGCCACGCCCGCCCGCGCCGCCACCTCGAAGAGGGCCACCGCCAGGGCCTCGGGCGTCGACGGAGACGCGGGCGCCTCCGAGGGTGCTCGCCCCGCCTCCGCCAGCTGGGTCAGCAGGCCGGCGAACACGGCAGCAGGCGTGGACGGGGGCTCGGGCGTCAGGCTCACGGTCGTCATGGGCCGCGAACGATGGCACGGTCCGTTCCACCCCTGCCATTCCTTCAGTGGGAGGGCGCCGGAGGTGCCACCAGGCCGACGGTCCGCTTCGCCTCCCCGCGCAGCTTCTGCATCAGCACGTAGAGGCCGGGGATGAAGACGAAGTTGACCACCGTGGACACCAGCATGCCGCCGAACACCGCCGTGCCCAGCGAGTTGCGCGACGCCGCGCCCGCGCCCGAGGCCGTCATCAGCGGCACCACGCCGAGGAGGAAGGCAATCGACGTCATCAGGATGGGCCGCAGCCGCACCTCGGCCGCCTCCACCACCGCGTCGACGGCATTCCTGCCCGTCGCCCGCAGCTGCTCGGCGAACTCGACGATGAGGATGGCGTTCTTGCTGGCCAGGCCCACCAGCATGACGAGCCCCACCTGGCAGAACACGTCGTTGGCGAAGCCGCGCGCCAGCTGCAGTCCCAGCGCGCCCATGACGGCCAGCGGCACCGAGAGGATGACGACCAGCGGCAGGAGGAAGCTCTCGTACTGCGCCGCGAGCACCAGGAAGACGAACAGCAGCCCGAGCCCGAAGATGATGAGCGTCTGCCGTCCACTCTGCCGCTGCTCCAGGCTGATGCCCGTCCACTCCGCGCTCATGCCCTGCGGCAGATGCTCGCGGGCCAGGGCCTCCATCGCCGCCATGGCCTCTCCGGAGGAGACGCCCGGCGCGGCCTGGCCATTGATTTCGGCGGAACGGAACAGGTTGTAGTGCCGGATGACCTGGGCGGACACCGTCGGCTCCACCTTCACCAGCGACTCCAGCGGAATCATGTCTCCGGTGTCGCTGCGCACGTAGAAGGCGCCGATGTCCCGCGGGCTGTCGCGGAACTGCTGCTCGGCCTGCACATAGACGCGGTAGGTGCGGTTGGCGTAGTTGAAGTCGTTGACGTACTGGCTGCCCATGTAGACCTGCAGCGTGCCGAAGATCTGCTCAATCGGCACCCCGAGCGCCTTGGCCTTCTGCCGGTCCACCTCCACGTCCAACAGGGGGGTATCCGCGTTGAAGCCGGTGGAGACGCCACGCAGCAGGCCCTGCTCGTTGCCCCGGGCCACCAGCGCCTGCGTGGCCGCCGCCAGCTCGTCCAGCGAGGCGGTGCCGGCGACGTCTTCGACGACGAACTGGAAGCCGCCCAGGCTGCCCACGCCCCGGATACCGGGCGGCTGGAAGGGCACCACGCGTGCCTCGCCGATGCGGCCCAGCGGCCCCCGCAGCCGCTCCACCACCGCGGCCACCGACTGGTCCTTCCCCGTCCGCTCCTCCCACGGTGCCAGTGCCACGAAGATGCCGGAGACGTTGGAGCCCGCACCCACCGGCGAGGCGCCGCCATTGGCGAAGATGGCGCGCACCTCCGGCTGGGCCTTCAGCACCGCCTCCACCTCCGCCATCACCTGCTCCGTCTGGCTGAGGGACATGCCCTCCGGCCCCTGCACGGTGACGATGAGATAGCCCTGGTCCTCGTCGGGGATGAAGCCCGTGGGCGTCACCCGGAGGAGCACCCCGGTGACACCGATGCACAGGAGGAACGCCGCCAGGACGAGGAGCGGGCGCTTCAGCAGCCGGCGGAGGTTGCGCCCGTACACGCTCCGCGTGGCGTCGAGCGCCCGGTCCACCCAGCGGAAGAAGATCCACTTCTCCCCGTGGTGGTGCTGGAGCATCCGTGCGGACAGCGCGGGCGTGAGGGTGAAGGCACAGAAGGTGGACAGGGCCACCGACGCGGCGATGGTGAGCGCGAACTGGCGGTAGATGGCGCCGGTGGTGCCGGGCACGAGCGCCACCGGGACGAACACCGCCACCAGCACGATGGAGATGGCGACGACGGCGCCGGCCACCTCCTTCATGCCCTCGCGCGCGGCCTCCACGGCCGACAGCTTCCGCTCCACCATCAGCCGCTCGATGTTCTCGATGACGACGATGGCGTCATCCACCACCAGGCCCGTGGCCAGGGTGAGGCCGAAGAGCGTGAGGGTGTTGATGGAGAAGCCCATCAGCTGGACGAAGGCGAAGGTGCCCACCAGCGAGACGGGCAACGTGAAGGCGGTGATGAGCACGCTGCGCCAGCCGTGCAGGAACACGAAGATGACGAGGATGACGAGGGCGATGGCCTCCACCAGCGTCTGCACGACGCCCTCGAGCGTGGCGCGCACCGCGAGCGTGGTGTCAGTGCCCGCCTTGAACTCCATGTTCGGCGGGAACTGCTGGGACAGCCGCTCCAGCTCCGCGTACACGGCGTCGCGAACCTCGAGGGCGTTGGCGGTGGGCAGCTGGAAGATGGCGATGCCGACAGCCTGCTGGCCCCGGAAGCGCAGCAGCGTGTTGTAGCTCTCCGCGCCCAGCTCCACGCGGGCCACGTCCTTCACGCGCACGCTCTTGCCGTCATTCTCGCGCATGAGGACGATGTCCCCGAACTCGCCCGGCTCCACGAGCCGCCCCCGGGCCCGCACCGCGAGCTGGTAGGGCTGGTCCACGGCGGAGGGCGGCTGGCCCACCTGGCCCGCGGCCACCTGGAGGTTCTGCTCCTGCAGCGCGCGCGTCACGTCCTGGGGCGTCAGCTTGCGGCGTGCCAGCTCCGTGGGGTCCAGCCACACGCGCATGGAGAACTTGCGCTCGCCGAAAATCTGCACGTCGCCCACGCCGCGCACGCGCTTGATGGCGTCCTTCAGATTCACGTCGGCGTAGTTGCTGAGGAACTTCGTGTCGTACCGGTCGTCCGAGCTGAACAGCGCCACCGACAGCAGAATCTGACTGGAGGCCTTGTTGACGGTGATGCCCGCCTGGTTCACCTGGGCGGGCAGGCGTGAGGCGGCGCGGCTGACGCGGTTCTGCACGTCGACGGCGGCCACCTCGATGTCGCGAGTGGGCTCGAAGGTGACAGTGACGCTGCTGGTGCCGTTGTTGCTGCTGGAGGAGGTGATGTAGCGCATGCCCTCCACGCCGTTGAGCTCCTGCTCCAGGGGGATGGTGACGGCGCTCTCCACCACCTCGGCGCTGGCACCCACGTAGCTGGCGGAGACCGTCACCTGGGGTGAAGCCAGGTCCGGGTACTGGGCAATGGGCAGCGAGGGAATGGCAATGGCCCCCGCCAGCGTCAGCAGGATGGAGCAGACGATGGCGAAGACGGGCCGGCGGATGAAGAAGTCGATGAACATGGTGCCTGGGCCCTCAGCGGCTGCTTCCGACAGCGGGAGCAGCCACCGTCGACAGTTTCACGCCCGAGCCCGAGTCCACCGTGGCTCGGGGCGTGCCATGCACCTTCACCTTCACGGGCATGCCATCGCGCAGCGCCTGCATGGAGGAGACGGCGACGAGGTCTCCCGCCGACAGGCCCTTCTCCACCACGTAGGCCATGTCGCCCAGCGCGCCCAGGGTGATGGGGCGGCGCTCCACCACCGTCTTGCCGTCCTTCTCCTTCACCACCAGCGCGAAGGGCTGGCCGCTCTGGCGCACCACCGCGAGCGCCGGAATCTGCAGGGCGTCCCGCACGGAGTAGACGATGCGCGCACGCACCAGCTCGCTGGGGCGCAGGCCCCCCGTGTTGCGGAAGGCGGCCTTTACCTCCACCAGTTGGGTGCGCGGGTCGGCCTGCGGTGCCACGAAGAAGATGGAGCTGGTGAGCAGCACCTTGCCCTGGGCGTCGAGGACTTCCAGCGCCGTGTCCGGCTTCAGCGAGCGGGCGCGCGTTGAGGGCACCGCCACGCTCACCTCGAGGACGTCCGACTGGGCCACGCTGGTCAGCGGCGTGGTGGCGCTGACGAAGTCACCCTGGCGGATGACGACGTCGCCCACGGTGCCGGCGAAGGGGGCGCGCACCACGTGGTACTGCAGCTGCACCTGGCGCTGCGCCACCTGTGCGGCGGAGGAGCGGGATGCGGCCTCGGCGGCCTGAACCTGCGCGCGGCCGGCCTCCAGCTCCTGGGCGCTGGCGAGGCCCTCCTTGTGGAGCGCCTCCGTGCGGGCGAGTGTGCGGCGCGACAGCTCCAGGTTCACCTGCGAGGAGCTGAGCTGCGCCTGGGCGCTGTCGAGCGCGGCCGTCTCCTCGCGCGCGTCGACTTCCACCAGCGCCGCGCCGGCCTCCACCTGCTGGCCGGGGCGCACGTGAATATTCCGGATGTAGCCGGCCACCTGCGGCAGCACGGTGAGGCTCTGCCGCGACAGCAGCGAGCCGAGGTACTCGCCGGTGTCCCGCACCTCATGGGGCGCGAGCGTGACGACTTCCACCTCGCGAGGCGGGGGCGCGGCCGGAGCGGCCTTCTGTCCCGAGCAGCCCGCCACTGCGGCCAGCACCACCCCACTCCACACCGTCTTCTTCAGCGCCTCCAGGGGGCGCACCCATCTCACCAGTCGCACCGGGCCTCCGTCAGGAATGCATCCAGGCGTGCCTGGATGAGCTTGAATCTCTGCTTCAGCGCCTTGGGCGCCCGTCCCCGCCTCACCAGTCGCACCGGGCCTCCGTCGGGAAGGCATCCAGGTGCGCATGGCCGAATTCGAATCTCCTTGCTTCAGCGCCTTCGGCGCCCGTCCCCGCCTCACCAGTCGCACCGGGCCTCCGTCAGGAATGCGTCCAGGCGTGCCTGGACCAGCTCGAATTCGCGCAGCACCAGCGTCAGCTGTGCCTGGCGCAGGGCCGCCGCGCTCTGCACCAGCTCCAGGCTGCTGCCGCGGCCCACTTCAAAAGCCCGGCGCGTCAGCCGGTCGGTGCGCTCCGCGAGGTCTCTCGACTCGGTCGCCGTCTTCACCAGCGCCTCGGCCACCTGCACCCCGCGCCGCGCCTGGGCCACCTCCAGCTCCACGTCCCGGCGCGCGCTCTCCAGCGCCGCGGACGCCTGCTCCTCCACGCCCGCGCGCTCGCGCACCAGCCCCGAGCGGCTGCCACCTTCCCAAATCGGCACCGAGAGCACGGCGGAGACATTCCACGTGGCGAAGCGGCCGAAGCCCGGGTCGGTGGTGAGGCCGTAGAGGGTGCTGGAGACGCCCAGCGTGGGCAGGTAGCCGGCGGAGGCCTGACGCCGGCTGTCCTTGGCGGACTCCACCTGGGCGCGCGACGCCACCAGGTCGGGCCGTGCGTCCAGGCTCTCCAGCGGGGCGCAGTCATTGCGCGTCTGGTCCACCAGGCCCTGCAGGTTGAAGGACGGGTCGACGCCCACCGGCTGGCCGAAGCCCAGCGTGAAGCCCAGCGCCTCGCGCGTCTGGCGAAGCTGCTCGTCACCGGCGATGAGGGCGCCGCGCGCCACCGCCACGTCCTGCTCCACGCGCACCACGTCCAGCTGGTTTCCCGCGCCCAGCTCGAAGCTGCGCTGGGTGAGGGCGGCGCGCTCCAGTGCCTGGCGCAGCCCCACCCGGTTGATTTCCGCGGCGCGCTCGGCGGCCACCGTGGCCACCAGCACCTGCGCCACGCCCAGCGTGAGGCGGCGGCGCACGTCCTGGAGGCTGGCCACCGCGCCGGCCTCGGCGGCCCGGGCCGAGGACAGCCCGCGCCAGGCGCTCACGTCCACCACCGACTGCGTCAGCGTCGCGGTGACGGTGCCCGCGGGCGTGGTGGGCGTGCGCCCGTCGCCAGCGGCACCGGGGGACACCCCCGCGGGCACGTCCGGGTTGAGGAGGTCATGGGCCACGCCGGCCTGGACGCGCGCGTTGGGCAGCAGCGCGCCGAGGGCCTGACGCCAGCGGCCCGAGGCGCGCTGGACGCCGGCCTCGGCGCTGCGCAGGTCCGTGGAGCGCTCGCGCACCAGGCCCAGCGCCTCGTTCCAGTCCTTCACCAGCCGGGGGGCGGGAGGGACGGGGGTGAGCATCGCGTCCTCCACCTTCGGCTGGAAGAGGACGGGGGACGGGGTGGGCTCAGTCTGGGAGGAGACCGCGAGGAGCGCCAGGAGGAGGACGGGAGGGGTGGCCATGCGCCAGACGTGGAGGAAGGAAGGGAGCGACCTGTGAGCAGCCCCGGGTCCATCCGTGGCAACCGGGTTGCGAGGGACACAGTGCCCGCCAGCCCCCTCCACTGCCGGAGTGTTCAGCCGGTGGGCCTTGCCGTGCGGCGAACGGGCACGCAGGTGCGGCGAACGGGCCTGTTCCGTTCCCTGCATGGGAGGACAAGAGCCTGGCGGTGGCGGGAGACACCGGGGCCTGGCCCCAGCGGGCGCCCTGTAGAGGCTCGGCGTCCTGAGTGCCTGCGGCAGGGCGTCACCTGCCCGCCCTCATGGTGAAGGGGTAGCGCCAGCAGTGTGGCGCTTGGATTCGTCTGCTCGCCGGGGCGCCCGAGTGCACGGGGCATCAGTGGCTACGGCCGCTCTTACCTGTCCCGGAGGACGGCAGTGGGCACGCGGCGGGCATCTACGGGAGACACCACGCTGCTCGCGCGCTCGGTCGCCCGAGCGTTGCAACCTTAGGACCGTTATAGGGCGTGTAGGACCCGTGCGGCCGGACACCCCGGCGAGCAGACGAATCAACCACCGCGCATTCAGACGAGCATGCGTCCCTTGACGCGCGCACGGCACACCGCCTGACAACCCGGGCTCGCCGCGCCTCATTCAAGACACGGATGACTCCTGCCTGACAGGGCGGAGGGAGCGAGCCCTCGTGGAGTGAGCGTTCCTCCGAAGCCCCAAGGAGGGACGATCAGCCCTCCGTGCGGACCATGCCGTGCCAGAGCCCCACGCCCCAGGGAAGTCCGGGCTACGCCCCGGGCAGGCCCTCGGGGAGGCTGGCCCGAAGCCTGGAGGGAGCCCCGCACCGCATGAACCCGCAAGGACCTTCCGGCCTCTGCGGGCCGTGGTCTCGAGCGAACCTGCCCGGTCGTCCGCCGTCTGCATGTCAGCCCCACCCGGTAGGAAGGCTCTGGCGGAAGGAACGTTCCTTCCACGGGCGGGTCGGTCCGGCAGGGGGTGGGCAGATGATGGAGCTGTACCAGCAGTTCGTGGCCACGCGGATGGAGGAGGCGGCGGCGGTGATGGCGCAGCGGGGCTACGACAACACCCCGGCCGCGGAGCTGGCGCGGGTGATGCGCATGTCGGTGGGCTCGCTGTACCGGCGCTACGGCAGCAAGCGGGGCTGTGCGCTGGCCATTCGGGACTTCTCCGACGACGAGCTGTACCGCTATGCGCGCTACGAGTTCCAGATGGCCAGCACGGACGAGGGGGCGGGCTTTCGCGCAGGCTTCTTCGCCCTCTGGAGGCTGCTGGCCCACTACGTATTGCGGATGCCCGGCGTCTTCAGCTTCGTCTTCCTGCACGCCCGTCCGGAGCAGGGGTTGGACGACGAGCGAGGCTGGCGGGTGCGAGACCTGGTCCGGGAGGTCGTCAGCCAGGGCGAGCGTGACGGAGCGCTGGAGCCAGGTTCCACGATGGCGAGGACGTGCCTGGTGTGGGGCGCGCTGGCAGAGCTGGGGCGGGTGACGATGAGGAGGGAAGGCGCAGTCACGGAAGAGGACGTGCTCGCGTCAGCCGAGGCGCTCTGGCGAGCGCTGGCGCCCAGGGAGAAGTCGGCTCCCCGGGGGCCTGGCGGCATGTCGCCTCCGGACGGAGGTGAGGCCCCGGTAGAAACACGTGACAGCGAACCGACGGCGGCAATGGATGCTGGCGCGGCGGCGCATCCGCCTCCAGACAGCGAGAAGGCCTCGGATGAGGCGCCCGACCTGGACGCGGCGGCGGCAATGGCTGCTGGCGCGGCGCATCCGCCTCCAGCGGGCGCGAAGGCCTCGGACCAAGCGCTCGACTGTGACGCGGCGGCGGCAATGGATGAGGACGCGGCGGCGCCTCGGCCGGGCGCTGCGCCCGTGGATACGAAGCGTCCCCACGCCATGGTGGAGCGCGGTACTCCGGCAACTGCCGCGCGTGGTCCTCGCGCCATGGTGGAGCGCGGTACTCCGGCAACTGCCGCACGCGAAGCCCCAGGGCGGTGCGCGTTGAGTGATTCGCCCGCGGGCGCGGGCGTGGCGCGGTCCGAAGCCATGACGGTCGCAGAGGCCCTGGCAGCAGCTCAGGATGCTTCTGCGTTCGGGCGCTCGGTGCACTCCAGGCCCTGTCGCGTTCTTCGATGCGGCCCCGCGGAGATGAGGACACCGCACTCGGGAGGCCCCTGCCGGGCTCCGTGGCAAGCAACGCACTGGAGGCCATGGCGCTCGCCACGTTCCTGCATGCCATGGCTCCGGGAGCGCTCGGAGCCTCCCGGATGCCGCAGGACTCTTCCGCGTCATGAATCAGTCCTCCTTCATCACGGCGCGAGCAGCCTCGGGGAAGAGCGTGTCCGGCACCGAGGCGAGCACCTCGTCGCGATTGCCGTGCACCCAGGCCCACCGCCGGCCGAGCTTCGTCACCAGCCCGTAGGTTCCATCGGACAGGCGCGCGATGAAGTGGAGGACGCGGCCCTTGCCCCCGTCGCCCCGCCATAGCACTTCGGCGATGTCGGGGACGGCACCGCCGGGCACCAACGGGGCGATGGCCGCCGAGCACTCCAGCCGGAGGATGCGGGCGTCGAGCTCCGCGAGGAAGTCGCGCAGCGGCATCAGTGCCCCGCCCGCGGCCCCCTCCAGCAACCGCACCACGCGCCCCACCGAGGCATTGAGGTGGACGAAGACGACGTCGTCCTTTCCACGGCACAGCGAGGCCGCGGCTCCCGCGGCACGGCGCGCCACCGCGAGGGCCTCCGACTCGCCGCGGACCGATTCCGAGCAGGCCTGAAGCCGCTGGTACATGAGCCCCATGCGGCTCTGCATCGTCCCGCCGTGAGCGTACCGGTTCCACTCCTCGGAGGGGACACGCCCACGTTCCGCCAGGAAGCCCCGCACCTGCTCCAGCACCTGCCTCGCCTCGGCCTGCTCGACCTTGTCGCGAAGCAGCGGGGCCACGAGTGACGCGAACCACAGCCCCAGCTCCACCTGCCCCACGGCAGGACATACCGGCCGGGGGCCGCCCAGGGCGAACGGCCCGAGGGGCCAGGTCTCCGGAGCGGAGGCCTGCAAGGCCGTCTTCAGGATGGTGTGACAAGAGTCGAGGCTGACCGGTGTGTCCATGCGGCGCTTCTCCCCACGAGCCCGGACGCCATGCTGCCGCGCTCCGCCGATGCGAGGAAGTCCCCTGAGAAAGCGCCCATGCGTTCAGCGGAGGTTGCCGGAAAACCGGCCGCGGCCCTGCGGCACGAGGGGGCCGCGTTGGAGAAAGACGGGTTGCCGGTCGAACTCGAGATCGTGACCGGCGACGAGCAGGCCCAGGCACTTCACTGGTTCGACTCGACGCCGGTGGTCAGCAAGGTGCTCTTCGAGGTCCTGCGACAGGCGGGGGTCTCCAACCTCGACGCGTACGAGGCGGTGCTCCTCTCCGAGGATGGCCAGACGCGCCTGGACGGCGACAAGGCCATCAACGTCATCGGGATGGTGCCCAGGGACACGCCGCTGGACCCCTCGCACACTGGAGGGGCCCTGATGTTCCGCCTGGACCGGTTCAACGGCGAGGTCCTCGTCCACCGGCGCGTCAAGGAGGCCACCGAAGCCGCGCGGCTGCGGTGGCTCTCCTTCCAACCCCATCGCTGAAAGCGCCGCGCGGTGGCCGTGAGCCGGCTCCCGCCTACCGGCCGAGCGTGTCCTTCATCACGCTGAAGAAGTCGGCCGGATAGACAATCTCGTAGCCATAGAAGCCATACGACTGGGTGTTCGCCCCCACCACCATGGCTTGCAGCTCATCGTAACGACGGGCGGCAATGGTGCCCCACGTGCTCCGGGTGTCAAACCACTCCGGGTGGGCCACGCGGCCCGCCGCGAGCTCCTGCTTGTACAGGCGGTCCAGGTAGCCCAGCGCATAGATGATGTGATTGTCACCACCGTTGGTGCCGCGAATCACCTCCGAGTACACGAAGTACTTCTTGCTGCTGTCGTAGCCATACTTGACCACGTAGTTCATGCCCTGCAGCAACATGTCGATGAGCGCGGACTGGCTCACCCCCGACGCCTTGCCCGCGGCGGCGAACTGGAGGTCCGCTTCGCGGAACTTGATGAGATTCCCCAGGAGCGCGCCCGCCATCCAGGGGTTGGTACCGGTGGCGTTGTACCCGCCATTGTTGTCCATCTTCGTCATGGTCCAGTAACCCGTCCCCTGGGCCGCATCGTTCACCCCGAGCACCGTGTTGGAGACGCTCCCCGTCGCCGGGTTGAAGCCCACATGGTTGAGCGGGGTCCTGAACCACTGGAGGAGGTAGCTGACCAGACCGCCCGCGACGTCCTTGTGGTACGTCGCATCACCGGTCGCCCGCACGTATTCATTCATCACGTAGAGGGGCCAGGCGAAGTCACGCTCGGCCTCGCGGTGGAGGTCCGCCGCCTTGAACGGGCGCTTGAAGAAGTATGGCGACATGAACTTCCACCAGTTGGCGATCTCCGTGAGCACGTCGAGCGAGCGCTTGTCGCCGGTGAGCAGGTAGCTGTTGCTCAGGCCGCTCACGTGCGCGTGGCCCCAGTGCAGGTTGCGGACCTGGTGGTCCACGTTCTCATGGTTGATGGCGTGCACCTCACCCGCCGGCTGCGGCAGACCTCCCGTGTTCCAGTATCCGGCGCGAGGCCCATGGGACACGTCGAAGTCCATGAAGTGACGGGTGCTGATGTCAGCCAGCTCGAACCAGCGCTGATCCCCGCTGCGCAGGAACTGCGTGAAGAAGTTGTTCGAACCGACATGGGTGTCATTGTAGAAGCTGGGCACTTCCACGCCGTTGACCACCAGCGCCCAGCCCGGTCGCAGCCGGTCGCCGAAGTCGCGCCAGCCAAACATGGTGGCGTTGCCATCGGTCTGCTCGACGCTCCTCACGTAGATGTTTTCCATCAAGGCAGCGTCGTAGCCCCTGGTGGCCCCGGTCGGAGTGCCGACATTCAGCTCGCCGAAGACACCTGAGGAGACGTACCAGGCCGGAGTGGCCGTCAGCTCCAGGCGGTGGCGCTGATAGCTGTCGTTCAGTGCATGGAGGGCGTTGGTGGTCGGAGTGCCGCTGCCGAAGGCAAAGCGCAACTGGTAGGTCTTCGCGCCTCCTGGACGCGCGAAGTACATGCTCTCCGCGCGGCGATAGCTGCTGCCCGACAGCGCCGGCTGCGTGGTCTCCGCACTGCCGCCACGCGCCGGAAACAAGGATGCCGTGAGGGTGTTGCCATTGACGCTCAGCTCACCCGGGAACTGCTTCCAGAAGTCCCTGACCATCAGGGCCAGGTGACGGCTGCCGGAGTCCAGCGCCACCCAGCCGGGGGCCCGGGCTCCCGTGCCCACGCCGCTGTAGCTGAAGGTATGGCCCAGGTCGACGCCGTCCTCGAAACGGAATTGGCCCTTCTGCAGCAGGAAGTGCTCGCCGGAGACCTTGGCGCCATACGCCACGCCGCCTTCGCCCCCGAAACGGTAGTCGGCCGCGCCGTCGGACAGGTAGCGCCAGCGCATGCCCATGGCCTTGGCGGCGATGGCAAACGACGCAGGCGTGCTCTGGACGTTGGCCTCGAGACGGTCGTCGATGATGGAGACTTCCAGGTCGACCTTGTCGGAGCCCTGGTGCGCGTAGTAGCGGACCAGGTACTTGATCAACTTCGCGCCGCTGCCGCTGGTGAGCGAGCCCTGCGCCTTGATGACCGCTCGCATCGGTCCGCTCTCCTCCACGGTGACGACCGCGTCGGTGGCCGCGGAGGCGGTGTACTCGAGGTTGTCGTAGACGTTGACCATGAAGAGGTCACCGGCGTCGATGAGCTGCTCACCCGCTTCGAACGTGCCGTTGCCGTTGGCGTCCCGCCACAGCTGGGTGATGACGCCCTTGTTGCTGACGGTGAACTTCACCAGGCCGGTATCGACGGTGAGCCCGGTCGACGGGCTGCCTCCGATGGCCACGTTGCGCGGCAGCGCGGCGCGAACCACGCCGTCGCCATAGGCAACCCGGTAGGACCGGGCGGCGCCAAGGTCCGTCACCAGGTGGGCCAGGGCCACCTTGATGGAGCCATCCGGCCAGCGCGAGATGGCGTCGAACTGGGCCGGCACTTCCTGGCTGCCATCGCCGGTTTCCAGCCGCAGCGCGGAGATGTTGGACAGCGCCCCCCTGGGAAGGGGCACACCCGTACGCACTGGGACCTTGTTGGCGGCGGGACCCGCGGCAAGGCTCAGCGGGATGTACTGGGCACCCGCGACGGCTGCCGGGGTGAAGCTGGCCTCCACGGCGGTGTCGGCGGTGAGGGTGGTGGTGCAGGCGGCCTTGCCGGTACAGCCGGCTCCGCTCCAGCCGCCGAAGCTGTAGCCCGCCGCGGGCTCAGCGGTCAGCGTGACGGCGGTACCGCTGGCGAACGAGGCCGCGCAGGTCGCACCGCACGACACGCCCAAGGGGCTGGAAGAGACCGTGCCGGCGCCGGTCTGGGTGAGCGTGAGCTGGAATGACGTGGCCGCAAGCGGGGGATCTTCAGGCGTTTGGGAGGAAGGAGACGGAGCGTCGCCCGTGCAGGCGAGCAGGAATACAGCGGTGAGTGATGAAATCAGCCAGGTTTCTTTGTTTATGAGAAGTCTCATGACGACTAGCAAAGCAATTGCAGGACCAACCCCGTTGCGTCCGCTCCGGCACTGTGAAGACGCGCACTTCGCGCCAGGAGCGACAGGGCCCGTGAGGTGGACAGTCCCCCCTGTTCTGTGGGGCCATGCCCACGAACGGTGACGGCCGTCGTGGCCCCAGAAGCGATTCTGGGGCCACACGCGGCTACCTCGAGCCCACGGCCCGGAGGTAGGGGAAGGCCGGCGTCGTGAGCTGCACACGGGCGCGCTGGACGGTGCCGAAGTCGCGCTGCAGCCCGAGCTCGGCGAAGACCTCACCCATCACCCTGCGCTGCTCGAAGCGCTCGTAGAGGGCCTTCACGGAGTGCTCCGGCGCCGAGGCCGGGTGGGCGATGGACTTCGGAGAGAGCCGGAAGCGCCCATCCTGTCCCCGGATGTAGCTCTGCTGCATCGTCGTCGCCCGCTCGAAGGTCGTCTGGAGGAACGCTTCGTTCAGCTGCTGCTCCGACTTGCGCGGCAGCCGCGAGTCCTGGCGGCGCAGGTAGAACCAGAGCATCGGCGACTTCTCGTGCATCAACAGGTTCGACACGCGCCACCGGTCCAGGTCCGGCATCGCGTCGTAGACGCGCTGGATGTCCGCGTCCGCGAACGACATCTCCCAGAAGATGCTCTCGGCGCGGTACTTCGCATAGAGGCTGATGCAGGGCCGCACGAGGTCCAGGTTGCACCCTCCCGCCAGGTCGGCCAGCGAGTCCACCGTGTAGCTGTGCTCCACCGGGTTGATGAGCAGGTCCGCGAAGTCCGACTCCTCCCAGTCGCGATGGCGGCTGATGAACCTCGCCATGGTGTTGTCGACGGCGAAGCCCGCCGCCAGCCGCTTCGCGATGGCGTAGTCGTTGGACGACAGCCCCTGCGTCATCAGCCGGATGGCCTTCTGGAAGGCGCTGGTAATCGTCCGGTGGAAGCGGTTGTAGACGAGCAGCTCCATCAGGCCATCGCGCTTGAGGGCCCGGGACAGCCGCCCGAGCGCGTGGGCCGGCTCGTAGGTGTGGTGAATCACGCCCGTGCACACGATGAAGTCGAACTGCTCCACGTACGGTGCGTCGTTGATGCTCTCCAGCTTCAGCTCGAGGTTCTTCACGCCCAGGTCCCTGGCGTTGGACGCGCAGATCTCGATGGACTTCGTCGAGAGGTCCGTGCCGAGCACCTTCGCGTTCGGGAAGAGCAGCGCCGTGAGCAGGGCCTGGTTCGTTCCACAGCCCGCCACCCAGATGTTCGCCTCGCGGGGCACCGCCGTGTGGGTGAAGTCTCCGACCTCCTGGCTCACCAGCGTCCGCTCGAAGTCCGGGTCCTGGAGCGTGTCGAACTTGGAGGAGTTCCAGGGCCAGGGGAAGCGGCTGTAGAACTCACCGACCTTCTCGTCCACGGAGGTGATGGACTCCGCCTGGACGAGGTTCTCCTCGTCGCTCTTCTTGGAGACGGCGCCGGGCGTGGGCTTCGCCTCGCGGGCCGTGTCGGGGCCGGGAATGAACCGGGGAAGCGGCTCGCCCCCGGTCCCCGCATCCGTCGCCACGCGAATCTCGGAGCGGGCCCGGGTCTCCTCGATGCTCCGGGCCAGCGCCGCGACGGTCCGGTTCTCGAAGATGCTGCGCATGTTCAGGTCCACCCCGAGGGCCTCCCGAATCCTCAGGATGATCTGGTTCGCCAGCAGCGAGTGGCCGCCAATCTCGAAGAAGTCGTCGTCGACGCCCACCTCCGCGAGCCCCAGCGACTTGCGCCAGATGGCCGCCAGCTCCGTCTCCGTCGGCGTGCGCGGTGGCGCCGACAGGCTCCGCATCCGCCCCTTCACCTCGTCGAGCCGGGGCAGCGCCTTCGTGTCGACCTTGCCGTTGGGTGTGAGCGGGAGCCGGGGAAGGTGGACGAAGTACTGGGGAAGCAGCTCCTGGCTCAGCATCGTCCCCAGGAAGCTCCACAAGGCCGGCGCGTCGAGGGCCTGCTCCGAGGCGTAGTAGGCAATCAGCGCGCTGGCTCCGGCATCCGTGCCGAGCAGGACGACGCTGTCACGCACCGAGGGGTGCCGATTCAAGAGGCTCCGCAGTCCCTCGAGCTCGACGCGGTGGCCGTTGAACTTGACCTGCGTGTCATTGCGGCCCTCGAAGGCCAGGAGGTCTCCGGACAGCCAGCGAGCGAGGTCCCCCGTGCGGTACACCCGCTCGCCCTCGAGGAAGGGGCTGGGGAGGAAGCGCTCCCGGGTCGCCTCCGGATTGCCGAGGTAGCCCTGCGCGAGGCAGTCGCCGCCCAGGTACAGCTCGCCCGTCACGCCCTCCCCCACCGGGGCCAGGCGCTCGTCCAGCACATAGGCCCGGGCGTTCGGCGCGGGCCGGCCGATGGGGACGAAGGCCTGGACATCCGAGTGCGGGTCGAACCTGTGCACGATGCACCCCACCGTCGCCTCCGTGGGGCCGTACTCGTTGAAGACCTCCACCTGGGGCCCGAGGCTCTCCAGCGCCTGCAGCGCCAGCCGGGTCTCCAGGCTCTCACCGCCGACAATCAGCCGCCGCACCTTGCTGCCCGCATGCTTGCGCGTGACGAGGAGCGAAAGGTGGGCGGGCGTGAGCTTCACGCTGTCGACGCGGTTGTCCTCGAGGGCCTCCATCAGTCCCGCGCCCGCCGAGCTCCCCGGGTACGCGATGAGCTTCCCGCCCGAGAGCAGCGGCACGAAGAGCGACGTCACCGTCAGGTCGAACGCCAGGGACGAGTAGAGCGGGAAGGTGGCGGGCTCCGCGCCCACGTAGAGCGTCCGCGCCCAGTCGACATAGCTCGCGAGCGCGCGGTGGGACACGAGGACCCCCTTCGGCTGCCCCGTCGTACCTGACGTGTAGATGACGTAGGCGGCAGCTTCCGGAGAGACGTCGGCGGCTTGCGCCTCCGGGGGCGCGCGGTCGAGCCCCGTGGGGGAGATGCAGCGCACCGGGAGCCCCTGCAGGCGCTCGCTCACCGAGGGCTGCGTGAGGACGAGGGACACACCGGCGTTCTCGATGACGAACTTCGTGTAGCCGGACGGCCGCAGCGGCTCCAGCGGGACGTAGGCCGCGCCCGCCTCGAGGCAGCCGAGCACCGCGATGACCAGGTCGATGGAGGGGTGGAGGAGGATGCCGACCCGGCTCCCCTGCCCTGCGCCCTGCTGCCGGAGCATGAAGGCCAGGTCACGCACCCGGCCCGACAGCTCCTCGTAGGTGAGGCGCTCGCTCCCGGACTCCACGGCGACCGCCCCGGGCGTCCGTGCGGCCTGCCTTTGAAAGAGCCGGTGAACGGGCTCGGCGGCGGTGGAGTTCACATCCTCGGGGAAGCGCTGGGGCTGGCTCGTCGTCATGCGGGTCTCGGCTTCGAAGTACGGGCGGGTGGTCTCCTGCGCCTCAACGACACCTCACCGAAATCTTCCTGCTTCGGGCACGCCCACACCGCGCGCGTGAGAGTGAATCAGGAACTCCACGCATTGATGGCGAGTCCCAGGCCGTCCCTCGTGGCGTGTCTTGACTTGCACGCGAGGGTGCGGTTGAAGTGCCCCCGCTTTCGGTATTGAGAATCATTCTCAGTATCGTCACCATCGCGAGGAGGCCATGGCGAGCTCGACCCTGCTGGTGCTGCTGGGCATCGCCGTGCTGCAAGGCACCCACCGGCGTTGGGCCCAGGCTGTTGGTGGCCTCGCGCTGGTGGCGGGCGTGGTCGTGGCGGTGAGGGCCCAGGGGCTCGCCGTGGGCCTGACGTGCTCCGCCGTGCTGGCCATGCTGGCCACCGCCGCACTGGCACTGAGCGCGCCCCTGTGGCCTCGCGCCACCCGGCTCGTGCTGCCCCTCGGCGCAGTGGGGCTCGCGCTGCTGTGGCTGGGGGCTTCCTGATGGCGCACGTGCATGGAGCCGGACGGATTTCCGCGGCCGTCGCCGGTGCGCCCGGGGCCGCGGTGCTCGCGAGCCTCGCCCTCGCCGCGGCCCTGCCCGTGACGGGCGACGTCCGCCTGCTGGTCGCCATCCTCGCCGTCCTGCCCGCGGCCGCCACCGCCGTGTGCCTCGCCCTCCTCGCCCGGAGCGGCGTCCGGGCCTGGGTGGGCTCGGCCCTGGTCGCCGCCGTGTCCGCCGCCGTCCTGGTGCTCACATGAAGCTCTCACCGCGCGCGTACGCCATCCTGTGGGATGCCCATGCCTGGGCCGGCGTGCTGTCGTCGCTCGTCCTCTTCGTGACGTTCTTCCTCGGCGCCTTCGCCCTGTTCGCCGAGGAGCTGTCCCCGTGGCAGGAGCCCACGTTCCGCGCCCCCATCGCCGTCTCCGAGGCCGAGGCCGTCCGCCTCGCGCAGCGAATCGCCGACGCCGAGGCCCCTTCCCGACCGGCCTGGTTCGGCATCTCGCTGCCCACGGACGAGGAGCCGTGGCTGCGTTTGTGGCGCATGTCGCCCGACGGCTCCATCAAGCCGCTGTGGGTCGACCCCGTCTCCGGCCGTGAGCTCGGCGAGCGCAGCGACCTGGGTGAGTTCCTCAACGCGATGCACTTCCTCGAGCCCCTCCCCGGCGGCAAGCACGTGACGGGCATCGCCTCGGCGGTGCTCGTCCTGCTCGTGGGAACGGGCCTGCTCCTCCAGCTCGGCAGGATGGTGCGCGAGCTCGTCCAGTTCCGGCCCGGCGCCGCCCTGCGCGTGTTCTGGTCCGACGCACACAAGGTGATTGGCGTCGTCAGCGCGCCGTTCCTGCTCGTCTTCGGGCTCACCGGCGGCATCCTCTGGCTGGATGACGGGTTCGAGCCCGCGGTGGTGGCCACCTCGCTGGACGGAGACTCCAAGGCGAAGGAGCGCGCCGTCGACTGGCCCTCACCGCCCGCCCCGTCGGGCAGGGCCGCCGGCGCACCCGACCTCGCCAGGGCGCTGGAGCTCGCGAAGCAGCGCTTCCCCCGCTCGGAGCACCACTGGTTCTTCTTCGACAACCTCGGCGACGAGAAGGGCCTCGTACACCTGCCCGGAGAGAGCGAGGGCACGCTCCACGCCTTCACGCACGTGCGGGTGTCGCGTGAAGGCGCGGTGGTCTGGGAGCGGGAGACGGGCGGCGCGTCGGCGTACACGCGCGTCATGGACCCGCTCTTCGGCCTCCACTTCGCCACCTGGGCCGGCTTCCCCGCGAAGGTCCTCTACGCCGTGCTCGCCCTGCTCTGCGCCTTCGGCATCCTCGCGGGCAACCTGCTCTGGCTGGAGCGCCGCCGCGCGAAGCAGCCGGGCCGCTTCGACCGCGTGCTCGCGCGGCTGACGTCCGGCGCCTGTGCCGGCCTCGCCCTGGCCGTCGCCGCCGTGTTCGCGGCCAACCAGCTGCTGCCCGCCACGCTCGCGGACCGGCCCCGCTGGGAGCACGCCGCCTTCCACGCGGCCTGGGCCCTGGCCGTGGGCAGCGCCTTCCTGGACCGCTCCGCCGCGCTGCACGCGCGCCGCCTGCTGCTCCTCTCCAGCGGCGTGCTCCTCGCCGTGCCGCTCATCGACGCGGTGAGGACGGGCCGGCTCCCCTTCGCCTCGGGCTCCTCCTTCGTGCTGGCGACGGAAGTGGGCCTCGTGGCGCTGGCGCTCATGCTGGCCGGCGCGGCCCGCGCCATCCGCCGCCTCCAGCGGCCCGCCCCCTCGACTTCACCTGCCGCGGTGGACCGGGAAGCGCCCGCCCCCGTGCCCACCTGAGCCATCACGTCGTCACATCCCCTGAACGGAGAACCCCATGCGCAGGCCGAGCCCCGCCCCCCTTCTTCTCGCCGCCCTCCTCACCGGGTGCAGCGAGGACGAGACTCCCATCGACCAGGGTCCCCAGGAAAAGCCCGTCTACAGCCTGGCCACCTCCATCTTCTCCCAGGGCAGCAGCGCCACGTACGTGAGCGTCTTCGACTCCCTCGACGTCACCGGGCTGGACCTGGAGAAGGCCTACGAGCACGGCGGCTTCGCGACGATTGGCGCGGTGGACGGGCGGCTCTACGTGGGAGGCGGTGAGACGCCCGAGGTGATTCGCTACAGCGTCCTCGACAATGGCAGCCTGGAGGAGACGGGGAAGTTCAGCTTCGCCAACTACGGCCTCACCTCTGCCCCGCTGTACCTCAACCACTTCGTTGACGGCTCCAGCGCGTACATGTCGCTCGAGGAGTCGCGCCGCATCATCTGGGACCCCTCGTCGATGCAGATTACCGGCACCGCCGAGGCACCGGGCCTGGCACGCGAGCGCGAGGGGCTGGTGGTGAAGTCGAGCTATGACCGCGCCCGGGTGGTGCGGGACGGCTACTCCTTCCAGGCCTTCTACTGGACGGACGGCACCTACTACGACTTCCTCCCCAGCTCGCAGATTGCCGTCTACTCCAACGCGGACGACAGCCTGGTGAAGCTCATCGACGCGCCGTGCCCGGGGCTCGACGTGGCGACGCAGGACGAGGCGGGCAACCTCTACTTCAGCAACTGGGTCTTCAGCGCCGCCGCGCCCGTGCTGGAGGACGACGCGCCCGACACCTGCGTGGTGCGCATCAAGGCGGGGCAGCAGGAGCTCGACACGTCATGGACGCGCTCGCTGTCCGCCATGGTGGGCGGCCGGCAGACGGCGGCGTTCCGGTACCTCGCCAACGGCGTCGGCGTGGTGGCCGTCTTCCACTCGGAGAACGTCGTCATCAACGACCAGACGGAGCCGAACGTCATCACTGGCGGCAGCCACTGGAAGCTCTGGCGGGTGAATCTGGAGACCGGGGCGGCGGCGCCCGTCGAGGGCCTCGACTTCATCGCGGGCGGCTACTACGCCTTCCGCATCGAGGGCCGCACCTTCCTCCTGCTGCCCACCAGCGACTACGCGAAGACGGCCATCTGGGAGCTGGGCGTGGACGGCGCCGCGGTGAAGCGCTTCGAGACGCTCGGCTGGGCGTACCAGTTCGTGAAGGTGCGCTGAAGGTGCGCTGGAGGGCGCGCCTCGCGGGCCTCAGTACTCCAGCGTGCCCTTGAGCCAGCCCGCGCGGCCGGGGCGCTCGACGCCGAAGAAGTCGAACACCTTGGCGTCGGTGAGGTTCTCCAGCTCGGCGGTGAGGCCCAGCGTCACCCCACCCCGCCGCACCCGGTAGCCCACGCCCGCGGCCTGGACGAGCTGGGCGTCGATGGTGTCCTTCGAGGACACGACGCCCAGCCCCTCCCAGTAGCGGAAGAACCCGTGAACGTAGCGGGTGCTCCAGAAGGGAGACAGCTCATCCTCCCCGAAGGCGAGCTGGCGCAGCGACACCCGGGCCGTGGCGTTGGCGAGGAGCCAGGGCCGGTTGGGAAGCCGCCGGCCCTCGAAGGCGCCGAAGGTGCCCTCGGCCGAGGTGTTGCGCGCGTCCTGGACGGTGGCGTTGGCGTCGAGGCTCACCAGCCCACCCGGCGAGCTCCACCCCGCCGCGCCCTCGACGCCGAGCACCCGGGCCCCGTGCACGTTCTGGTAGCTCCAGTTCCTGTCCCGCCCCGTGAGCAGGATGAGGTTGTCCGCGAGCCGGGCGAAGCCGTTGAGCTCTCCGCGGAAGGAGCCGAGCCCGGTGCGCAGCGGCACCGTGGCGACGCCGACGTTCAGGTTGTGGCTGTGCTCCGGCGCCAGGTCGAGGTTCTCCAGGATGAGCACCCCGTTGCCGAAGACCTCGTCCGCGCGGGGCAGGCGCGTGGCCCGCTCGTAGCTGGCCTTGAGGTAGACGGGCTCGCCCAGCCGGAGCCGCAGCGCCGCGCCGCCTCCGAAGCGGTGCAGGTCGCGGTCCTTGCTGCGCCAGCCCCCCGTCTCCGTGACTTCCTGGGCGCGGCCCGCGTAGACGTAGTCCTTGGCGAAGGCGATGACCTCCAGCGCCTCGTCGAACAGGTCCACCTCGTATTCGAGGCCGGTGACGAGCGAGAGGATGGAGCGCTCCGCCGCGAGGCGGTCCGGGTCGCTCGGGGTGGCCGGGCGCCGCTCCTCGCCGGTGCGCAGCGTCAGCGTGGGCGCGACGGACAGGCGGAGCGTCTGCGCCTTCGCGAGGCTCCAGCCCACGTTGGCGCGGCCGTAGACGGACTGCTGCCAGAGCGTCTGGTCCGTGGCGCCGTCCCCAAGCTCGCCCGGCTCCTCCCGCACATTCACCCGGTTGCCGTACCAGTCGTAGACCCACTCGGAGACGTCGACGAGCTCGGTGGTCTGCCAGCCGTAGCCCGCCAGCACGTCCAGGCGCACCGCCCCCGGGAGCGCCTTCTCGTAGAGCAGCTGGGCGCCCAGCGCCGTGGCGCCGTAGCGCGCCTCGCCGAACGGGGGGCCCTCCATCACCAGGTTGTGCTGCAGCTCCTTGTCGTGGGTGGAGCCGAAGGCCCGCAGGGTGAAGCAGTCCGCCCACGCGAGCCCCGTGGCGCCGGCCTCGACGCCGCCGCCGAGCGCCTGGTACCCGTCATGGAAGCGCCTGACGGTGACCGGGATGATGGTGCCCCGGTCGTCGGCAACCTCGGTGTCCACCGGGTAGTCGTTGTCCGTGGTGTCGGCGAAGAAGTGGGCGCGGGCGAAGAAGCCGTCCGCGGCGGGCTTGTAGCTGCCGCCGAGCGTCAGCCGGAAGGTCCCGAAGGCGCCGCCCTGGAGAGACGCGGCGCCGTGGAGCCCGGCCTCCAGCGGCGCGGACGTGAGGTTGACCGCCCCTCCGAGCGCGTCCGCGCCGTAGCGCACCGGCACCACGCCCCGGTAGAGCTGCACCGAGTCCACGAGGTTCACCGGCACGTTGGCGACGCCGAACGGGTAGCCCGCGAGGTCCAGGGGCACGCCGTCGAGGAAGAAGCGGACCTGGTCGTCGGTGAGCCCGTTGAGGGAGAAGAGCGCGGTGCTGCCGAGGCCGCCAGCGCGGCGCACCTCCACGCCCTCCTGCGAGGCCAGCACCTGCCCGAGGTCCGCGGAGCGGGCCTTCGCGCGCCGCGTGCTGATGACCTTCACCGCCTCCGCGGACTGCCGCAGCCGCTCCGCTTCCGAGCGGCCCGACACCGTCGTCTCCCGGCCCTTGCCGTCGGCAGGTGCCGGAGCTTCGGGCGTGGGGGCCGGTGCCTTCGCCGTGGCCTCCGGAGGTGACGGCTCCTGGGGAGGAGGGGCGGCCGCGTCGAGCCGGAAGCTGTGGACGAGCTCAATCTGGCAGGCCACCGCCTCACCGTCGACGCGCGCGGGCTCGAAGCGGAAGGAGCGGCTGGCCGTGCGGATGGCCTCGTCGAACGCCTCGCCCGCGGAGCGGACGACCTCCGACTCCGTCACCACGCCGTGCTCGTCGAGGGTGAGCCGCAGCACCACCTCACCCTCGCGGCCCGCGGCCCGCTCCGCCTCCGGATAGGGCACAGCGACAGTGTCGATGCGCCGGGGCGGGACGAGCCCCGAGGCGGGCGCGGCTTCCTGCGTGGCCGCCGGCTCCGGAGTGGCGGGGGGCTCCCCCGGAGGCGTGGAGGCCACGGAGAGGAACAGGGCGAGGGACGTGAGAGGCGGGAACATCCACAATCCGGGGCTTTTTGGTTTTGCGAAGCAAAATCAACTGTTCGCGGGGGGTATATGGGGGATTGCGCCGGGCCGGTCAAGGCAAGGGGTTCAGGGTGATGGACGGAGTGGGTCATCAGTGACATCCTCGAATTGCTGGATTCGTTCCCCCGTGCCCCCGCGCGAGAAGGGACCGCTGCTTGTTGGATGGGATGCGCGTTGAGCTGCTGGGCGGAGCCCGGGTGTGCGGCGTGGGCGTGGAGCCCCGGCGCCTGGAGCGGAAGACGGCGGCGCTGCTGGCCTGGCTGGTGCTGGAGGGTGAGACGTCGCGTGCGCACCTGGCGGGCCTGCTGTGGCCGGAGTCACCGGAGGCCACGGCCCGCAACAACCTGAGCCAGGCCCTGCGGCGGCTGCGAGAGGTGCTGGGCGCGTCCGCCGTGGAGGGCCGCGAGGCGCTGTCGGCCCGCGCGGACCTGTGGGTGGACGCGCGCGTGCTGAAGGAGTCGCTCGCCCGCGGCGCGCCCACCGCCCTGCCCTCTCAAGGCGAGCTGCTGGCGGGGCTCTACTACGACGACTGCGAGACGCTGGAGGACTGGCTGCGGGGCTGGCGCGCGCGGCTGCACGGCCTGCAGCAGCAGGCGCTGGAGGCGCGCATCCGCGAGGAGGAGCACGAGGGCCGCCTGCACCCGGCGATGGAAGCGGCGCAGCGGCTGCTGGCGATGGAGCCCACGTCGGAGGAGGGCTTCCGCCACCTCATGCGGCTGCACTACCGCTTGGGAGACCGGGCCGCGGCGCTGCGCGTGTGGCGCCAGTGCGAGGAGGTGCTCGCGCGGGAGCTGGGCGTGACGCCCTCGGCGGCCACCCGGCGGCTGGCGAACGAGCTGGGGCGCGCGGAGGCCCCACCTCCTTCGGCCCGGCAGCCCGCGCTGCCGCTGACGGTGGTGCACCCGCCCATGCTGGTGGGCCGCGAGCCGGAGTGGGCCCGCATGGAGGAGGCCTGGGCGGCGCGCCGGCCCATGCTGGTGGTGGGCCCCGCCGGCGTGGGCAAGTCCCGGCTGCTGGTGGACTTCGCGCGCTCGCGCGGGGACTGGCTGCTGCTGACGGCACGCCCCGGGGACTTCGACGTGCCCTTCTCCACCCATGCGCGCTCGCTGCGCACGGTGCTGAAGCGGCGGCCGGACGTGGTGATGGAGGACTGGGTGCGGCGCGAGCTGTCGCGCCTGCTGCCGGAGCTGGCCGGTGACTCCCCGTTGCCCTTGCCCCCGCCGCCCGAGGAGAAGGCGCGCTTCTTCGCGGCCATCGTCCAGGTGCTGCGCGAGGCCCTGCGCGGCATGGCGGTGGTGGCGTACGACGACGCGCACTACAGCGACCGGGGCAGCAGCGAGCTGAGCCTGTACCTGCTGTCGGAGCTGCAGGAGGAGATGGCCGCGGGGCGCTTCCCGCTGTTCCTCGCCAGCCAGCGGCTGGACGAGCAGTCGTGGGGAGAGGACCTCATCCGGAAGTCCGCGGAGGTGGGGCTCGCGGCGTGGGTGGAGCTGGGGCCGCTGGGGCCGGAGGCCGTGCGCGCCCTGCTCGAGGCCATGGAGGTGCCCGCGCTGGAGGCCATGGCGGACGACATCGCCCGCTACACCGACGGCAACCCGCTGTTCATCGTGGACACGGTGAAGCACCTGCTGGAGTCCGGCCATGCGGGCCGCTTCCCCGCCGCGCTGGCACCGCCCAGCCGGGCCCGCGCCGTCATCGAGCAGCGCCTGGGCCGCCTCTCCACGGAGGCCCTGCGGCTGGCACGAGCGCTCGCGGTGGCACGAGACGAAGACGTCGGCCTCGACGCCTCCGCCGCCCTGCTGGAGGCGCCGGTGGACCGCATCGCGGAAGCCTGGCGCGAGCTGGAGGCCGCCGCGCTCGTCCGCGGCGGCCGGCTCAGCCACCCGCTGGTGGCCGAGGTGCTGCTGGCGCCCCTGCCCATCGCCGTCCGCGAGGAGCTGGCCGCCCGCCACCGCACGCCGCTCCACGGCAGCGCGCCGCACTGAGCCCCGGTCATCCTCCAGTCACGCTCGCGTGTTACCGCCAGCCTCCACGACGCAGGGAGGCCCGTGCGGGCCGGAAAGCCGTCCTCCCAGCGTCCCGAACATGACGGCGAGAGCCGCTTGGAGGATGAGACATGAAGAGGACGATGATGTTGCTGTCGCTCGTGAGCGCCCTGTGTGCTTGCGGAGGCGCGGCGGGCCCGGGGGTCGACACGCCCGAGGACTCCCGCCCCCTGCACGACACCGAAGCGCCGCTCGACACCGAGGTCTTCCACAAGGCCATCAACCTGGCGGGTGGCGCCGTCACGGTGGAGGGCCAGGCCTTCACGGCCTTCGAAACGGCCCGGACGCAGGGCCTGAGCGTGCCCTCCGGCTTCCAGGTGGCGCAGACGAACCACACGCCGAGCCCCCAGGTGGACGCGGCGACGAGCGCCATGCTCAACAGCGGCATCTGGCAGCCCGGCGCGCTGCGGGTGGCGCAGACGGTGCCGTCCGCTCGCTACAACGTCTATCTCTACATCCTGGAGAACTACACGGACAACTACCGCTCGCTCGACCTGAGCCTGGAGGGCCAGGTCGCGGCCACCGGGCTGGGCACGCTCCCCCGCGGCGCGTGGCGGAAGTACGGCCCCTACACCGTCAACGTGACGGACGGCGAGCTCACCCTGGACCTGCGCTCGGCGCGCGGCGACCCGCACCTCATGGGGCTGGCCCTCTTCAAGCTGGAGGGCAGCACCCCGCCGCCGACCGGGAGCGGCCGCGTCTACCACGTCTCGAAGAGCGGCAATGACGCGACGGGCGACGGCACGGAGGCGAAGCCGTTCCTCACCCTCGCCCGGGCAGCGGACCAGGTGCCCGCGGACCAGGGCCACACCATCAAGGTGGGGCCGGGCACTTTCCACGAGTCCCGGCAGGTGAACCTGAAGCAGAAGGTGAACCTCGTCGGCTCGGGCGTGGGCGTCACCATCATCCGGGGCGGCTCGTTCGACTGGAGCTCCCCGGGCCTCATCGAGCTGAAGACTCACGTGCCCCATCCCAGCGGCGAGCCGATTCCGTCCTTCGTGTACACCGACGGGAAGACCTATGGCCCGTTCACCCGCTACGTGTCCGTGGACTCGCCGCAGGAGCTGGCCCACTTCTCCATGGAGGGGCAGCGCACGGGCTCGGTGGGCATCAAGGTCGTCAACCGCAACGGGGTGAACATCCACCACGTGGACATCAAGGAGTTCATCTGGGCCGGCATCTACAGCCTGGCCGAGGGCTACGCGGAGACGAAGGGGCTGCGCATCACCGACTTCCGCATCACCGAGTCCGCCAAGGAGGACACCGGCAGCTCGTGGGGCAACATCACCTTGCGCGGCACGCACGAGGGCCTGCTCATCCAGAACGGCCGCATCGAGCACTTCAGCAACGTGCAGCTCACCGAGCACTTCCGCAGCTCCGGCTATGCCATCAAGGCGATGCGCTCCTGGGAGGACACCGCCCGCCAGCGGGATGAAATCCGCGGCTCCAAGCTGCTCAACATCCACACGCGCGGCAAGCACCCGGCCCCGTGGCAGAACTACACGGCGCCCAACATCGGCTTCGAGTTCTGGAGCATCGGCGCGGATGGAGTGGAGATTGCCAACTGCGACCTGAACACGTCGATGTCGCTCGAGTACAACGGCGCCATCGACCAGTACCCCTACAGCTTCTGGGTGCACCACAACCGCATGCAGCCGCAGAAGGCGGGCTTCGTGGAGCTGGCCAACAGCAACATCATCCTCGAGCACAACTACTTCGACATGACGGGCAACATCAACCCGTGGAACGTCATGGGGGAGTTCAACAACGGCCTCCCGTCCAACCAGGGCCCGGTGCTGAAGAACATCCGCATCAACCACAACGTGTTCAACCTGGCGGGCTTCCAGCCGTCCTTCTTCGTCCTCACCACGCGGGTGGATGGCTTCAAGTTCTTCAACAACACGCTGGTCACCACCGGCGCGCCGACGCTGTTCGAGCTCCGCCGGGCGAGCTCGCAGGGCGCTGGCACCATCGAGGTGCGCAACAACGTCTTCGACACGGGCTCGGCCATGAAGCTGTTCAGCTACACCGACGGCCACAACGGCACGGCGCCCGCCAGCGTGGTGTACGCGAACAACCTGCACCGGTACGCGCCGACGAATCGCCCCACGAACTTCACCGAGGCGAACAGCGTGGTGGGGCCCGCGGGGCTGACGCGCTCCGGGGCCATGCCCTTCCCCTACTTCGCGCCGGCCAGCGCCACCGCGAACGTGGTGGACCGGGGTGCGAACGTGGGCCTGCCCTTCGTGGGCGCGGCGCCGGACCTGGGCGCCCTGGAGTACGGCCAGACGCCGTGGCACGTCGGCCTGCCCTGAGCAGGCCGTAGGGGGGTAGCGAAGGGCTCCAGCGGCGCTCCCGACGGCCCTCGGGAGCGCCGCCGTGTCTGCCTGCCGCGGGCACGTCAGTCCGCGCCACCAACATCCGTCGGACCCTTCCCTGGGACCACCGCCGGTCTGGCGCCCGGCTCGCGGGGCTTCTGGAAGAGCCCCCGTGGCTCGAAGGAAGGCCGGTGATGGCGCTACGCTGAGCGTGGAGTCCAGGGGAGGCAGCACATGTCGAAGCGGACGGATGGCGACACGGGGCCGGTGGCGGTGGGGACGCAGTACCCGCTCGGGCAGCTCGCGAGGGCCATCGCGACGAGCGAGCAGCACCCGGACGCGGAGGTCCGCGCCCGCGCCCAGGACAAGGTGCGCGCCTGGGCCGAGGTCTTCTCCGGCATGCTCCGGGGCACGCTGGGCATCGGCTCCCGCGCGCCCGTGGCGGACGTCCCCACCTGGGCGACGCTCGAGGTGGCCCGGGGCGGCTTCGCCACCGGCCAGCTGCTGGCCGAAGGAGCACTGCAACCCCATGAGCACGCGCTGCTCGACACCCTCGGGCTCGCCCCGTCCAAGGGCGCCCGCGCGGAGCTGAACGCGTGGTACCTCGGTGACGAGGGCCTCGAGGCGCTGCGGCGGATGCTCCACACGGGCTGCTACCGCGTCCAGGTGCCCGAGGAGGGCGCGCTGCTCGTGGTGGCCTGGCTGCTGGAGCACGACGAGGGTGACCGCGCCCGGGCGCTGCTCGACGTGCTCGCCCCCTTCCTCCCGCGCCTGCGCTTCTACCCGGTCCCCCACGCCAGGCCCCGGCCGGTGAGCGCGCTCGTCCGCGTGCAGCACGTGGGGGCGCTCCGCAAGGAGCTCGCGAACGTCCGTCCGCCCGAGGCGCTGGAGCGGCAGCGCGAGTCGACCCAGGTGTGGACGCCGCTCTATGACCGCCTCGTCGCCCTGTGGGTGGAGACGGTGCGCGAGGGCGTTCCGGGCCGTCACCTCACGGCGGACTTCGAGGCACGGGCCCGCGTCCTGCTCGACGACATCGACCGGGCGCTCGGCGCGCACCCGCTCTGCGTCTGGCCGCGCAAGCCGCAGCTCAACTTCGGCCGCCTGCACGCGGTGCTGAAGCAGGTGGCGCGGGAGCGCCAGCCGCTGCTCCCCGGGCAGCAGCGCCTCGTGCGCAACGTGCTCGACCGCATCGACCAGGCGCGCGGACTGCCGGCCTCGGAGCGCGCCCAGCTGCTCCGCGCCTCGCAGCAGCGGGAGCTGGAGCGGCCCCGGCACATCGACATTGCCCGGGAGCTCCAGCGCAGGCTGGCGGACGTCCCCGCCGACGAGGGGCTCGACTCACTCGAAGGGCTGACCGAGCCGGTGGACGGCGCCCCCGTGCCGGCCAGCCTCGAGCGAAAGCTCCTGCGCGCGCTGAACGCCCCGGTGGAGACGCTGGTCGAGCGCCGCGTCATCCGCTCCAGCGAGGCGCTCGCCCGCGTCATCCCCCAGCTGTCCGCGCACGTCCGGGCGCTCGGCATCACCGAGCCGTCCCTGCGCACGCTGTACGCCTCCGTGTACGAGGCGTTCCGCCGGCGGCGCTCGCTCCTGCTGTTGAACCTGGCCTCGCAGGTGAAGCTGGAGGAGCTGCCGTGGGTGCGCGCGCTCGAGGCGCACCGGACGACGGGCCTGGAGCAGACGGCGCAGGCGCGGCAGACGCTGGAGCAGTTGGTGCTGCTCTCGCTCACCTCGTTCCCGGAGGTCATCTTCCCGAACAAGCTCCTGCAGGAGGTCTCCGCCCTCCTGAAGGGGGCGGGCCTCGCCGTGCCGGTGGTGGAGGAGCTGGCGGCGGACATCTTCATGGGCACCTTCTCCCCGAAGTTCGTGACGGCGGCGCAGTCGGCCGCGTCGCTCCTCACGGGGACACTGTACGAGCGCTACTACGACGTCCCCTTCGCGCGGTTCGATGCCCTGGGCGACCTGGGCTTCGCGGACCTCTGCGTGTCCCGCGCGGAGAGCGGAGGGAAGAGCGAGTCCGGCAGGTCCTTCGTCGCGGTCAACGGGCGCGTCATCGAGCAGGCGCAGATTCTCACCACGCACAACCTGGCGACGCTGGTCCAGGTGCTGGAGCTGCGCCCCCAGCTGGAGCCACACCTGGAGCCGCTGGCGCAGCGCTGCTTCGTGCGGCTGTGCGAGCTGCTCGAGCTCCAGGTCCCCCACTTCCACGGGAGGCTCCGCAACGTGAAGAACGCCGCGTACGCCTGGCGGCAGATGGTGTTCTTCCTGTCCCTGCTTCCCGAAGAGGCCCAGCGCACGTTCGTCGGGTGGGCGGAGGACGCGCTCTCGAAGCGCCGGGCCCGTCTTCCCCAGCGGCTGGGGGGCGCCCTGGCCGGGCTGCGCCACGCCGTGGAGGGAGGGCGCTGGACGGACGCTCCCGCGGGCGCGCGGTGCTTCCTGGGCTGGACGGTGGAGCGGCACTGGGTGCTGGGCTGAGGCGGTGTCGGCCCTGGCCCCGCGCGGGTCCACGGTCAGCGCCCCGGCAGCGCGTAGATGAGCAGGCGCTGCCAGGGCCCGGGCACTCGCGGGGACACCGGCCCCGACTTCGCCTGCCGCTACAGTCCCACGGAGCCCACGCCGGCGTGGGTGAGCGTCTCCCACGACATCTGCAGGTCCGTGGCCGGGTCGCCCGCACGCGCGCGAGGAATGAGCGCCGCCGTCGAGGGCATGGAGCGGCCCTTGCGCGTCACGTAGTGGTTGAAGAGGATTTCCCAGGTCGGGAGGATCTGCACCTCCAAGGTGTTGTTGGGCACGGGCACACCGTTCTTCTTCACATATTCACTCCGGCGCGCGCACAGCCAGGACTCGACGGGGATGGTGAGCTGGCCGTTGTTGTCCGGGGCATGGGGCACCAGGAACTTCGCCATGAACTCGGCGCTCGCGATGAGCCGCTCCTCCTGCCCGGAGTAGAGGTCCACGCCCTGGATGAGCGCCGTCTCCGCCGCCTGGGAGATGGAGGCAATCGAATTCGACGCGTGGCCGAAGTCCCGGCACACCTCCTGACTGAGGCCATTCACCCGCGCCGTGCCAAACTCAGTCTGCCCCCGCCAGCTCCGCAGGAGCTCCCCCGCCCTCCAGGTCCCATTCGGGTTGCGCTGGTCCGGGCCAGGAATGGGTGCCGCGCCGTCACTCGTCAGGTAGTAGGTCTCCCGCACCCGCTGGGGCCACATGCCGAGCGCCTTCTCGAAGAGCGCCCGGTCATCCGTGTAGATGGCGATGTTCATCAACCCGTTCGTCATGGAGTTGTTCCAGTTGGAGCCGCCTCCGGCCCAGCCGTTGACGATGAGGGGCAGCATCGCCCGCTTCAGCATGTCGCCGAACGCGATGGCCCTCGCCTCGGGCCAGCCCGAGCCGCTGTAGCGGAGGATTTCCGCCGAGCGCGGGAACAGCTCGGCGAGCCAGGCCGCCTGGAGCGGGCCGTTGTGCGTGTTGTTGTCGTCACCGACATAGACGATGGTCTGCAGCGTGTCGGAGTACGCATCGAGGATGCGGATGGCGGCGTCCGCGTAGCGCTGCTCCCGCGTGTGGTACCAGAGGAGCGCGAGCGTGTAGGCCCGCAGGGCGTCCTGCCGGGAGTTGAAGCAGCCGATGTCCACCGTGCTGCCGGCGTTGCCACACTGCATCGTCGGGACGGGCCTGGGCGTCCAGGCGGTGTTCGCATACCGGCTGGTGACAGCCCTGTTGAGATGGCCGAGCCACGGCTGCTGGCCCGCCGCAATCTTCGCCTTCACGAAGTCGAGCTGGGCCTTGGAGACGTGAAGCCCCGGATGGACGAAGCCCTGGGTGTAGGTGACGGACAGCTGGGGCCGCTGCGCGGGCGTCGTGGCCTCGGAGGAGGCGAGGTCCAGCCCGTCCATGTTGGTGGGGGCATCCAGCACGAAGCCCCGGTTGCTCGCCGGGTTGCTCACCCACCCCTGGAGCGCGGCCAGCCCCGCCGCGTCGAGCGTCACGGTGTGGGCCCCCGTGACGGACGGGACGAACGTCCCCAGCACCGTCGAGCCCCGGTCCCCCGCACCGCGCGCGCCAGGCGCGCTCCACGCGGTGCTCGAGGTCGCCTGGGTCCACGTGGCCTGGGACTCGCTCCAGTCGCGGCCCGCGGCGTAGAGGAAATAGCCCTCGCCGCTCGTCCGGTTCGTCACGTGGAAGGTCAGCCGGGCCGAGCGCACCGTCGCGCCCGGAGGGATGGCGCTCAGGTCGAAGCGCAGCAACGCATTGGCGCTCTGACCACTGCCCGCCGGGACGTCCCGGTCCATCCGTAGCACGGTGTCCCCGCCCGCATTCGTGGACGGCGTGCTCTCCTGCAGCCAGGTATCGGAGACCCCCGCGTAGCTCGGAGACGGTGACACCCCACGCTGGAAGGACACCGTCACCTCCGTCGCCAGCGCGCCAGCGCCCTCGGCCACAGCGCCGGGGCCAGCGCCATCCGGCAGCTCGGGGCCGCCGCACGCGACGAGGGTTCCAGAAACGAGAAGAAGCGCCAGGCGGCGCGGCCACATCGAGATGCCTGCTCTCACGTCAGCTCCCTGCCTTGAAAAATGGAAAACCAGCATTCCAGGCGGAGTTATCGCGCGATACGCCGCGAGGTTGCGGACGTGAAACATTCACCGGAGACACTGCAACTTTCCGGAGGCAGGGGCTCACGGCGAGCTTCTACCTGTCAAAGAAAGACACCTGCTGGAATCGCATTCCGGCGAGGATTTGCTGCACACGCTGCTCGGAGAGTGCCCCGATGTAAGCCCCGAGCTGCGTCTTGTCTACAGCAGACACCTGCGACACGACCACGACACTTCGCCGGGACAGATTGCCTTCACCCTCATCGAGCAACACGTTACCAGGCTCGTTGGCCCGCTTCAGGTTCGAGGTCAATGCACACACGACGACGGAGTGGATGCGAGAGCGATTGAAGACATCTTCCTGGACCACGACATGGGGGTGGGCGATGGCCGGAACGGACCCTCGCGCTTCATCTGGCGCAATCCAGTAGATGTCGCCCTGATGGATGTCCGCCGGGCCCCTCTCCGCTTGCATTGGTGGCCTCGTATCCATGGAGTCCCTCGCGGAGCGATTCGGCTCCCGCGCCGGAGCAGTCAGTCCCAGGTGTACCAGCGGCGCCGTTCCCTGTCGTAGCTGTGCTTCAGGAACATGAGGGTCACACAGGTGATGCCGTAGTCCTTCCGCCGGGTGTCGGGAGCCCGGTAGTAGCAGGAGACATCGCCAGCGCCCTGCCAGCGCCCGTAGGCCGGGTTGGCGGCCGGAAGCTGTGCCCACACGGAAGGCGGAAGCTCCGAGAGCTGCTCCGGGTAGCGCCCCCGGGTCTGCTGGAAGTCCTCGAGGGCGGCAATCACGGGCGTCGCTTCGAGCTCCACCACCCGGTGCCGGTAGGCGAAGCCCTGTCGCAGGCCCACGACGCACAGCACGCACGCCGCGAAGTTCAGCGCGGCCGACATCGTCCGCCGGGACACCGTGGCGATGAGCCACCCCACCATGACCGGCCAGACGAGGCCGTGCAGCGTATAGGCCCAGAGGCTCAGGTGTGCCAGGAGCGTCACCCCGGCGATGGAGCCGAGCCGGAGGGCCCAGGCCGTCCTGCCTGACCATCGATTGACGCGAGACCGCGGCGCTCCATCCCCTGGAGCCAGTGGGAGTGGCTCGTTCCCCGTGGTCATCCGGCAATGCTACCAGGAGCCCGAGCAGGAGGGGCGCATCGCGGCAGGCTCCGGCGGCGCCATCGGGTTCCCATGAAGCGCGAGTGACCCAGGGTGAAACGTCCGATACAATACATTTTCGGACCTGACCGGATATGCGTGTATTGCTGGTTTTACGGCTGTTGAATAGCGTGGCTTCGCCGTGCTGGACGGCGCCCGTCCTGGGCCCCCCGCACGGAGCAAACGCAGCCGAGGAGAACCTGCATGACGACGATGAGAAAGTGGTGTCTCGCGGTCCTGGTTCCCGCAGTGCTCTCGTTCGGGTGCCTGGACGGCCCCGAGGCAGGTCCCTCGGAAAAGACTGCCGGGGAGGTCCAGGAAGGGACGGTACAGCAGGGCCTGGCGACCTTCACCGGCACCGTGGTGTCCTCCAGTGGCAGTCCGATTGCTGGCGCCACGGTGAACATCAACGGCATCAACCGGACCACCGATACGGCCGGCAAGTACGCCGTGGTCCTCAACGACGCGACCGGCTACATCCTCAGCGTGAGCCGCTCGGGCTTCGCGCCGACGACGGAGTACCTGCAGGGGGGCCAGCTCAACAACAGACACACCCTGATTCCGGCCCCCATCCGGCAGTTCAGCGCGACGCAGACCATCGTGCTGGAAGCCGGTGACCTGTCGGTGACCATCCCCGCGGGCTCGCTGGTCAACGCCGCCGGGCAGGTGGTGACGGGCACGGTGCTCATCTCGGCCGCCACCTACGGCCCGCGCACCATGCCAGGTGACTTCACGGCGGTGAACCTGAGCGGCAGGGAGGTCGCGCTCGAGTCGGTGGGTGCCTTCTTCATCGGCGCGACCACCCCCGACGGCCAGCCGGTGAACCTCGGGAGGGACCGCGTCGCCCAGGTCACCCTGCGCGTTCCGCAGGCGGCCGGCGGCCGCATGCCGCCTTGCGTGGCCGCGGGCACCTGCCGTGTCGCCGCGTGGCGGTTCAACGCCAGCAACAACCGCTGGGTGGAGCAGCGAGCCAACCTCCGCCCTGCCAGCGCCACCACCACCGCCAGCACCTTCACCCTCATCGGCGGGCCGGCCGCCACGCCCGGCTCTCCCCTCACGACCAACGGCGGGCTCGGCACCTGGAACATCGACCTGGAGATGGACACCCCTGCCTGCACCATCGTCCAGTTCGTGGGCTTCCCCGCGTACTGCTACGACTTCACGATGAACCTGGCGATGCAGAACGCCAACAACACCTATGTCCCCTCCTCGGACACGGTGCCGCAGAGCGTCCCGTACGTCGTGCTCTACAACAACCGCCCGGGCGTGGACCAGGAAGTGGGCATCCAGTTCCCGTCCGGTGCGCCTGCCGACTGCGGCGACAACATGACCATCTTCAGCAGCCCCAACCCGACGAACCCTCCCACCACCACCTCGTCGGGTGGCTTCGTCACCTTCAACGCGGGACCGCCCTGGGGCGGCACGGGCTTCCCCAACTCGACGGTCAGCCCCTACGGGGACATCGTCCTGGCGGACGTGGTGAACGGCGACCACAACTGCTCGGTGGTGACGTTCATCTACAACTGATGGGCTGAGCTGGAAGCACCGGCGCGGCCGCCACGTTGCGTGCGGCCGCGCCGGGACCTGCCGGATGTATCAGGTAGGCGTGGCGCAGGCGCAGGTGCTGGCGCGCGCGTAGCAGGCGTTGCTGCTGGCCGGGACGATGGAGTAGCAGTGTGAGCGTCCGGCCATCACCTCCGTGTCCGTATAGGTCGTGCCGATGACGGTGGCGACCTTCGCCTTGCCGTAGCTGCACGCGGCGAAGCCGTCCGACTTCATCACCCAGTACTCGGTGGCTCCGGCCACGGCGCTCCAGGTCAGCGACACCTGGCCGACGCCCGTCGACACGGTGAGGGTGGGCGCCGCGGTGGGTCCGCCAGCACAGCCAGCGTTGACGCGGGCCGGCGCGGCACAGGCGATGTTGTGACGGGCGAAGGCGTTGTAGATGGCCGTCATGTGCGGCGTGCCGTCGGTGATGTTGCCGTTGTCGTCGTCCGCCGCCAGCCACTGCATGTAGCCGTTGGTGGCGCCGCAGCCGCTCGAGGTGCCGAGCGCGCAGTCACAGGCGTGCCAGGTGCCGATGTTGCCGCTGCCCTGGTAGAACAGCTTGTTGCCCATGATCTTGGCCGTGTTGGCGTCGTAGCTGAAGGGGGCGGCCGTCAAGTCCCGAGCGACGAGGTCCCAGGCCGCCTGGCGCACGGGCGAGGCCGCGCAGTGGACCTGCCGGCCGCAGGGGCCGCCGCCGCCGCCGCACCGGCCGCACACGAAGTTCTGCGGCGTGGCGGGCGTGTTGGGCACCTGGGCGCCCCAGTCCGCGTCACGCACGCCCGAGCAACGGCTGGCGCACCAGGGCGCCCCCGTCTGGGCCTCGTTGACGTTGTAGCCGGTGCCGTCCGGCGTCATGCCGCAGCCCTGGTCGACAGTCTGGAAGAAGCCGTGGCCCACGCATGAGGTGGGCAGCCGGTAGATGGCCGCGATGTCCGCGTACGCCTCGCTGGAGTTGCTCAGCGTTCCGGCCACGTCGTTGTCGTCCATGCCATGGCCCCACTCGTGGTCGAACACGGCGGCAATCTCACCCGTGTTCCGGCACCCGCCGCCACTGCGGAAGAAGTTGACCGTGGACCCGGTCCAGTAGGCGTTGCAGGTGCTGACGATGTTCATGTTGGAGGTCAGCTGCCCCTGCACCCACGCGTTGGTGGGCAGCCAGCCACGGGCAATCTGGGCAATGCGGTTCAGCTCGTAGAAGGAGCTGCGCGACGCGGAGGTGTTGCCGGCGGAGAAGCCCGGCGTGGTGCAGTCGTGCTGCCCGGTGGTGCCGCCCAGGTTGATGTCGCCCGCGGCAGAGGCGGTGACGGCGCCGCAGTTGTCGACGATGCGGATGTACTTGCCGTTGAGGGTGGTGGTGGTGGTGCCCGCCGTGTAGTTGAAGACGCCGGCGCTGTCCGTGTAGTCGTCCGGCGAAGCGAAGCCGGTGTCCGCCCAGGGCATGGGCGTGTTGGCGAACATCGTCCCGCACGTCGCCGTCCCCGTGCAGACGTCGGTGTTGGTCAGCGGGTAGACGCCGCCCTTGAGGGTGGCATCGAGGTAGTGGTTGTCGTCCTCGAGCGACAGCACCTCGCCGCGGGTGGCGTCCACCGTCACCTTCCAGCGCTCGTGCTCGCCCGGCAGCTTGAAGCCGTAGCTCCAGACGAGCTGGTGGCCGTAGCTCTCGCCGAAGCCGGCGCCCTGCCGGGCCACCGGGACGAACTCCAGCGTGGGGGCCTTCCAGAGCTCGGAGGGGCTCTCATAGAGGCCGAAGCGCTCGTTGCCCACCGTCATCGCCTGCTCCTCGGACATCAGGGGCAGGGGCGAGATGGCCACGTTGCGCCAGGACTCGGTGCCCAGCAGCACGAGGTTGCCGTGGCTGATGGTGGCCGCCAGGCGCCCGTAGCGGACGGGGATGCCCTTGAGCTGCTGGGGGATGGAGACCTGCCACAGGTGCTCGGCGACCTGCTCGACGCGGGGCTCCCCCAGCTGGAGCACGTCCACGCCGATGGCGGCCTGGTTGGCCTCGACGAACTGGAGGACCAGGTCCGCCACCACGGCCGCGTCCACCCGCCCCACGGCACGGCCCAGCTGCGTGCGCACACCCTCCAGCGTGATTTTGTTGCCCACGCCGGGGCCCGGGATGAGGGGGACCGAGCCCATGATGTTGGCGGCCGTGCCCGTCTGGGCATCCACGTACACTTGGAAGCCGCGGCCGTTGCGGGCGAAGAAGTCATCCCACGCGCTGGTGCCGGAGCGGCTCAGCTTCGACAGCGCCTCCTCGAGCGGAACCTGCCCGCTGGGAATCGTCAGCTCGGGCTTGAAGAAAGCCTGACTCGCCAGCGAGCCGGGCGCGGGGGACGGCTCCGGCTTGAATGCCCATGCGGGCGCCGCCAGCAGGGCGGTAAGACATACGGCGGACTTCAAGACAGGGTGCATGGATGGCTCCTCGGCAGTGAAAGGACTGTCCGGAACGGGGATGCCGGAGGCCGGAGTCGGCACCCGAAATACCCGAGTTCCTTATATTTCCAATTTCACCCGAAGTACGGCCCAGGAGGCGCGAGGAGTGTCAATCAGCAGACAGTTGACCGTGCGAGCATGGATGGCATTGGTACCTCAGGTGCATCTCCGAAGCTGCGGGTCGTAGAGGAAGCTGGCAGGGAAAAGAGAAAGCCCCGTGGCACCTTGCAGGTGTCACGGGGCCCTTGGCTCACGGCAGGTCTGGCATCGGCAGGGAGGGACCTCCTACCGTGAGGAGGTCCCCCTTCGCCTCACACTACGGAAGCAGGGTGACGCGGCCCAGCGCTGGCGTCGGCATCGGGTTGTTGGCGCGCGTGTAGGCCTCGAGCACGTCGGTGTCGATGGGGCCGGTGCGAGGGTCCTTCCCCTCGGTGAGCACCGCGAGTCCGTCACCGCCGCCGGCCATGAAGTTGTTCACGGTGACGCGGTAGTTCGCCGCCGGGTCCACCGTCACGCCATTCAGGGTGATGGACGCCGGGTCCACCTTGCTTCCCCTCGGGGCCGACGCGCTCCAGCTGAAGGCGAAGCCCTGCGACACCTGGAGGATGGAGGTGCCTCCCGGCTGGAACTGCTGCTCCAGCAGCGTGTCAAGCTGCGCGCCGGTGAGCGTCAGCGTCACCATGTTGTTGGCGAAGGGCTGGACGGCGAAGACCTCGCCGAAGGTGATGTCCCCCGCGTTGATGTCCGCGCGCACGCCGCCCGGGTTCTGCATGGCGATGACGGCCCCGCCGGTCTGCTCGCTGCGCGTGGCCGCCAGCATCCCGTCCGCCACGACGTTGCCAAGCGTGGACTCCCCCGAGCTACCCGCCGGGAGGGGCCGCACGGGGGCCGCCAGCACGCTCGCCGTCTGGCCGATGACCCTGTCCCTGAGGGGCGCGACCTTGACGATGACTTCCTTCACGTAGGCGTCCACCGGGGCATGCACGGTCTCCCGCGTGACGATGACGTTGCGAGCGGCCGTCTCCACCACGTCACGCGTGGTGGGGTCCAGCACCAGGTCGATGTCGGTGAGCAGGCGCCCGTTGCTGGCCGCGCTGGTGACGCGCTTGCCGTCGATGATGCAGTTGTATGCCTGGTGGGTGTGGCCCGAGGCGACCACGTCCACCGCGTCGTCGAACCGCTCGACGAGGTCCTTGATGGGCCCGGAGATGCCGGGGCACTCATCGAAGGAGCCCGTCGGCAGGCCGCCCTCGTGGATGACCACCACGATGGCCTCCACGCCCTGCTGCTTCAGCTCGGGGACGAGGGCGTTGACCGTGTCCGCCTCGTCCTGGAAGGTGAGTCCCGCCACGCCCGTGGGGTTGACGATGAGCGCGGTGCCCTCCAGCGTCATCCCGATGAAGGCGACCTTCACCCCCTGGAACTCGCGGATGTCGTAGGCCGGGAACAGCGTCTTCCGGGTGGCCACGTGGGTGAACACGTTGGCCGAGAGGAACTTGAAGCTCGCGCCGGGGAACGTCGCTCCCGCCTGGCACCCGTCCACCGGGTGGCAGCCGCCGCTCTGCATGCGCAGCAGCTCGGTGAAGCCTTCGTCGAACTCGTGGTTGCCCACCGAGTTGATGTCCAGCCCCATCAGGTTCATCACTTCGATGGTGGGCTCGTCGTGGAAGATGCCGGAGGCCAGCGGCGAGGCGCCGATGAGGTCTCCCGCCGAGACGACCACGGTGTTCTGGGGGTTCTCCTGCCGCAGCGCCTGGATGTGGTGGGCCAGGTAGGCCGCGCCACCGGCATTCACATCCACGGGGGTGCCGCCATCACTGGCAGGCACGCGGATGCGGCCGGTGCTGCCCGACGGGGCCTCCAGGTTGCCGTGAAAGTCATTGAAGGCCAGGACCTGGACGCGAACCGGCGCCGGGAGCTCAGGTTCGGGCTCGGGCTCGGGCTCCTCGTCGTCGCAGCCGGGCTGGGTCATGAGCATGGAGCAGGTGAAGAGAGCTCCGAGAAAACTGAAGGCGCGGCGGTGACTGCGCCGGCCTATGGGGGCGGTGGTGGGGTTTGTCATGGGCAAGGGAGATGAACCGGTGTGGTGGCAGATGATGCAGAAAATCCAGAGTCAGTGCCACGTGCCGAGCGAAGCACGGGACATGGAGGAGATGAGGCGGCTCAAGAGCCACGCCACACCCCACCACACGGCGGCCCAGAGGACGGCCACGAGGGCCCACCCGAGCCACGAGGGATGCGACCATCCCCCCGACTCCGCCCTCCCGAAGACGGGCAGCCCCACGGCTTGAAAGAGCATGAGCGGCGCGTAGATGGCGCCGCCCACGGCGGGGGCAAGGACTTCAGGAGGCCGGAGCGTCGCGAGCAGGTGCAGCGTCACCAGCGCGCCCCAGAGGCCCCAGCGAAACGGTGAAGCAGGACTCATGATGGCGCGACCTTACCGCACCTGGGTCCAGGCCTCATCGTGGCGAGGCCGGTTTCATCGCGCCTTCCAAGAGCGCCGCGAGCCTGGCATGGCCCTGCTCGCGCGCCAGCGCGCATGCCGTGCGGCTCCGCGCATCCTTCCGGGTCGCGTCGGCTCCGGCATCCAACATGGCCCTGGCGGCCCCGAGGGCGCCCCACCACGCGGCCTCCATGAGGGGCGTATGCCCATCCGGGCCCGCGGCGTTGGGGTCGGCCCCATGCCGGAGAAGCAGGCGGACACACTGCGCCTGGCGGTCCTCCGTCGGGTCGCTGCTCTCGGAGGGGGTGTCGCGGCTCCGTAGCGCGAAGCCCAGGACGCGCTCTCCGGACGCGGTCCGGGCATTCGGGTCGGCACCGGCGCCGAGGAGGTACTCCACCAGGTCGACGCGTTCCTTCAACACGGCGGCCATGAGCAGGGTGTAGCCGTCCTCACGCGCGACATCTGCCTCGAACCCAGCCTGTTGCAGCGCCCGCACGTCGGCCACCCGTCCCGTCAGGACGGCATGGATGACTCGGCCCGGGTCATTGGGTGGGAGGGGCTGGAAGGGGCGGCGCCCCTTGGACTCGAGCGCGGCCCACCAGCGCTCCATGATTCCTCGAAGCGGTTCCACCGTGTCATCGACGTATTCGTCGACGGCCCTGCGTTCGGCGTCATCCAGTTGGAGGACGTCGAAGATGCAGTCGCAGGACGCAAGCTGCCCGCCGCAGTAGGGGCACCTTTCCTGGGGGCAGAATGGCTCGTGGAGCTTGCCGCCCGCCACTGCACAGTCGCGGCAGCGCTCCGTGACCTTCTTGGGTCTGCTCATGGTCAATCCTGCGCGAGGCTCGTGAGGACCTTCGACCAGTGCTCACGCATCGCCTCCCGGGCCTTCGCGTCCGGAAGCTTCTCCATGTGCACGCCCAGGGACACGCCCCGCGCCTTTGGCATCAGCGTGAGCTGCAACGTTGCCGGCTTCGTCCAGCCGTCTGGCTGCCACGTCATGCGCAGGCGTTGCTCGGGCTTCACCACCCGGACCTCTCCGCGCACGCCTGGCGCTCCGCGACGCTTGGGGACCTCATAGGGCTTGCCCGGCTCGAGCTTCAGCGTCGCGCCCTTGCCAAGCCAGCGCTCCGCCTGCTTCGTGACCAGTTCCCACAGCTTGGGGGCGGTCATCGGCAGCGTGCGCACCACGCCCACCTGGAAGCCCGTCGTCGCGGTCTCACCAACCACCCGCTTGCCGCGGGCCTGTTCATACGCCACCGCGATGGATTGCCGCCACCAGCCTGACTCGACCTCCCGGGCCAGGTGAGCAACGAGCTGCTTGTGGTTCAGCTCGGCCGCCCCCGCCGCATCCAGGGCGCGCATCCAGGCCTTCCAGTCACGTCCGGTGGCCTCCTTCACGGCGCTGTCGGTCACGCGTTCGGTGACGAGCGTCTTCTTGCTCGCGGCCGCGGGCTTCTTCTCTCGCGTGGCAAGCTCCGCGAGCCGCGTCTGCACCAGCTTCTTCACCAACTTCGCCGGGAGCGGCTCGTCCGGCGGGAAGGTGATGCCGCTCTTCGACGTGGAGTACCCGTCCAGCTCCGACTCCAGCACCGGCACCACGCTGCCGCTGAAGGGATAGTAGCCGCAGTGGGTCTTGAAGAACGCGAAGCCGGCCACGGCGTTCCCGTCGACCTTGAAGGTGGGCATCCGGTAGCTGATGGTCTCGATGGCGCCGGGGAGCAGCTTCCGGAGCTGCATGCGCAGCGCCCCCAGCGTCTTCTTCGCCGCCGGGTCCCTCACGCTCGCCAGATATACGTCGATGGGCTGCAGCTCTCGAGTCTTCGTCGCCATGGTCTTCGGCCCCCTGAAGCGTTCCGTCCCGACTTAGCAAAACCGACGGGTACTCCTCCAATACGCCGCGGGCATCGAACGTCACCACTGGCATTTCGCCATCGGCCCTGCGCTGAGGCCCCCCGAGGCGCGCTAATGCAGCCTGGCCTGCAGCGACTTGACCCACGCCAGCCGGCCGTTCCGCGTCCGGGCCTGCTCGAGTGCGGCGCGTGCGCCTGCGAGGTCCCCCGACGCGGCGAGCACGTGGCCGCGGAGGGCGAGGAGGCGCGGGTCCTCCGGCCTGAAGGTCAGGGACTTGTCGATGGCGGCACGCGCCCGGGCGAGGTCGGCCGCCAGCGGCGAGGGCCGCGCGAGCACGACCTCCGTCTCGAGGCGCCAGCCGTCGGGGCTGCTCGCATCCTCCGCCTTCATGAGCTGCGCGTACCGGTCGGCGGCGGTGAGGGCCGGGAGGGGGTCGAGGCCGCGGCCGGCCAGCCACGCCGCGCGGTGCAGCTCGGCCTCCGCCATCCGGCCCCGCATCGCCGGGTAGACCCCGGCCTTCACCACCTTCTCGAGCAGCGGCCAGGCCCGGGCGAGCGCAGGCCCGGGGTCCCGTCCCGCCAGCACCGCGGCCTGGACGTCGAGCACCTCGAGCTCGGCGAGCTGGGCGGCGGCGATGATGTCGGTGTCGACGCGCGTCCGCAGCGCCGCGGCCCAGGGAGCCACCGCGGCCAGCGCGGCGTCTGGCCCCCGTCCCTCGAGGAGCACGGACTCGGCCCAGAGGACCGCAATCTGCACGCCGAAGCCGGCGGTCGCCGACTGGCCCTCGCCCCTCGAGAAGGCCTCGCCGATGATGCGGGCCGCCTCCGCGAAGCGCGCGTCGGCCGCCTCGCCGGCCGACCAGCGCCGGGTGGCGTCCTCGCGTATGGCCTGGGAGAGCATGATGCGCGACACGATGGGGCGGTCTCCAATCTCCGCCACCCGGCGCGCCGCGACGAGCGCCGCCTCGATGTCCTCGGTCGAGTCGCCGCCGCGGATGCCGGTGGTCTCGGCGCGGTCCGCGTACATCTGCGAGAGCAGCGAGGGCGGGATGCTCGACTCGGGAGAGAGCTCGCCCGCGCGCGTCGCCGCCGCGATGCCCTTCTCCCAGGCCCAGCCCACCTCGTAACGGGCATCGCGCAGCTCTCGAGCGTAATTGAGGCAAGCCCAGGCGAGCCGCTCCCAGGCGGAGCGGTTCGCCGGCGCGGCCCGCGTCGCGGCGTCGGCGGAGGTGACCGCGGCGAGCAGGCCCGGGCCCGGGTCGGTGCCGAGCATGCGTGCGAGGCGCCCCTTCTCCGCGAAAATCTCGGAGCGCGCGACCAGCAGGTCCGGGTCCTTCGGGTCCAGGGCGAGCCCCTCGGCGAGGACCGCGAGCGCCGGTTCGAAGCGGTCGGCGCGGACCGGCTCGCGCTGCTGGCGGACCACGCCCTCGTGCAAGAGCGCCTGGGCGAGCAGGAGGCGGGGCCGGGGGGCGCTGCGTCCTATCTCGGCCGCGCGCCGGAGCGCCGGGAGGGCCTCGGCGAGGGGCGCGAGCGTCCCGTCAAGGTCTCGCGTCTCGTAGACCTCGAGGGAGCGGCGCAGCCAGGCCTCGCCCTCGAGGGTGCTCGCCTCGAGCGGGTCGGCCCCGGCCTCGCGCGCCCTCCGGGCGAGCGCGGCGGCGTCGGCATGGCGCTCCTCCACGAGCGCGATGCGGGCCTCGAGGAGGTCGCGGTCGGCGTCGGTCGCGGCGGGGACGAGCCGCAGGCGCGCCACGGCGGGCTCGCGGAAGCGCGCGCGGAGCGCGGCGATGCGGCCTTCCTTCCGCTTCGGGTCGTCGATGCGCGGGAGCTGCGCGCGCTCGCGCGCGTAGCGCTCGCCGTCCAGCAGGCCGAGCGCGAGCGCCGCCTCGGGGTGATGGAACCCGAGCGTCCACGCCCGCTCGAGCGCCTCGCGGGCCGGGTCGGCGTCATGGAGGAGCTGGAGGCCGCGCCCGATGGCGAAGGCCCGCGCGGCCGCTCCGGCGCTGCCGTCCGCGCGCCGCAGCTCGTCCACGGTGGAGCGGATGGCCGCGTACACCGGCGAGAGGTCGTGCGCGGGCGACAGGTGCGCGATGCGCATCGCACTCTCCATGCGCTGCGCCTCGGCGCCCAGCCGCGCGGCCTCGAGCGCGTCCAGGCCCGCCCGCCGCTCGGCGAACGCGGCCCACGCCACGCCGAGCACCACCGCCGCCGCCGCCACGGCGGCCGCGCGCGCCGCCACCGGGTTGCGCCGCGCCCACTTCGTGGCGCGGTAGGCGAGCGTCGGCGGCCGCGCCAGCACCGGCTCGCTGCGCTGGAAGCGGCCGAGGTCCTCGGCGAACGCGAGCGCCGAGGGGTAGCGCGCGGCCGGTTCCCTCGCCATCGCGCACGCGGCCACGAGCGCCAGCTCGCGGGGGACCGCGGCGCCGAGGGCCGGCGGCTCATCGGCGAGGATGCGGCGCAGCAGGCCCGCTGGCTCGGAGCGCCCCGTCGCCTCGGCGAGCCCGTGGAACGGCGGGTGCCCGGCGAGCACCGCGTAGAGGGTGGCGCCGAGCGCATAGACGTCGGCGCGGAAGTCCACCGGGCCCGCGCTGGCGAGCTGCTCGGGGGCCATGTACTCGAGCGTGCCCGCCGGGAAGCCGGAGTGGGAGAGCCCGCCCTCCTCGCCGCGGGCGAGGCCGAAGTCACCGAGCCTCGCCAGCGGCACGCCCGGCCCCTCCTCCACCAGCACGTTGTCGGGCTTCACGTCGCGGTGCACGAGCCCCTGGCGGTGGGCGGCGTCGAGCCCGAGGGCCGCCTGGCGCACCAGCTCGACCCGGGTGGCGAGCGTGAGGCCCGCGGCGAGGTCCGCGAGCGTCTTCCCCTCGACGAGCTGGAGCACGAGGCACGCGCGGCCCTCCAGCGAGCCGACCGCGTGCACGCGGACCACGTTCTCATGCTCCACTCGCGCCTGCAGCCGCGCCTCGAGGACGAGCCGCTCGGTCTCGCGCGGGTCGTCGCCGCGCAGGAACTTCACCGCCACCGCGCGCTCGAGCGTGGAGTCAAAGGCGCGGTGGACGTGGCCCATCCCGCCCTCCCCGAGCAGTCCCTTGAGCACGACGCGCCCGTCCAGCGGCTGCAACTCCACCGTCATCGCTCCTCCGGGAGGGCTTCGCCCATGCGCCGCGCGACCTCGACCAGCTCTGCGTCGCCGTAGTTGGAGAACCCGATGCGCAGCCCCGGGACGGCGCCGCCGTCGAAGGCGAACTGCCGGCCGGCCTGGAAGGCGACCCCGCGCTCGAGGCCGCGCCGCGCCCAGGCGTCCACGTCGAGCCCCTCTCGCGTGCGGGCCCACAGGGCGAGGCCGCCCGTGGGCGGGGCGAAGGTGAGCGCGGCGCCGAGGTGCTCCGAGAGCGCGTTCGCGAGCACGTCGCGGCGGTGGCGGTAGATGGGGTGCATGCGGTTGAGGTGGCGCTCAATCTCGCCGTCCTCGAGCAGCTCCGCCATCGCCCGCTCGAGCGCGGGGTCACCGTGGCGGTCGAGGGCGTCGCGGGCGGAGCGCAGCTGTGCCACGAGGGGCGCGGGCGCGTGGACGAAGCCGAGGCGGAGCCCGGGGCTGAAGATTTTCGAGAGGGAGCCCACCAGCACCACCACGCCCGCGCGGTCCTCCGCGGCGAGCGGCAGGGGCAGCGCGCCTTCGAACTGGAACTCGGCGTCGTGCTCGGACTCCAGCACGGCGAACCGGTGGCGCTCCGCGAGGGCGAGCAGCCGCGACCTGCGCTCCGGCGAGAGCGCGACCACCGAGGGGTACTGGCGCACCGGGGTGATGAGCACCGCGCGCAGCCGCTCCGTCGAGAGGAGCCGCTCGAGGGTGTCCACGTCGAGCCCCTGAGCGTCCACCGGCACCGGCAGGCAGCGCGCTCCGGCGCGGGCGCACGCCTCCCACGCGTCCCGAGCCCCGAGCGCCTCGACCGCCACCGCGTCGCCTGGCCCGAGCAGGGCGTGGGCAACGAGGGCCAGCGGCAGCTGCCCGCCGCGGGTGACCACCAGGCGCTCAGGCGCGGCTGCGACGCCGCGGGCCGCGCGCAGCGTGCGCGCGAGCGCCTCGCGCAGGGTGGGGTGGCCCTGCGGGTCGTCCACCGCGAGCGTGCCGCGCGGGTTCACGGTGAGCGCGCGGCGGTAGGCCCGCGCGAGCGCGGCGCCAGGCAGGAGGCGCGGGTCGGGGTTGCCGGTGGCGACGCGCAGCAGATTGCGGGCGGCGTCGGGCACTGAGAGGTCGTCGGGGGGCCGTCGGAGGTCGAAGCCCATGCCGGCGCCCGTGGGCTCCGCCGCGGGCCCGGGCGGAGTCTCGGAGGCGCCCGGAAGGCGCCGCGGCGGCGTGGGTGCAACGGTGCTCCCCTCGCCCGGCGCCGCCACCAGCCATCCCTCGTCGGCGAGCTCGCGGTACGCGGCCATCACCGTGTTGCGGGACACGCCCAGCTCCTGCGCGAGCGTGCGGTAGCCCGGGAGCGCGTCGCCGGGCCGGAACCGGCCGCGGTGAATCTCGGACATGAGCGCATGCGCAATCTGCAGGTAGACCGGACGGTTGGAGCGCGAGTCAAGGGTGATGGTGGGGATGCCGGGGGGCACGGCTGCTCCGGTCGCTGGCGGCGTGGCCACAGGATACGTCGCGGGCGGCCGCTTCGCTCGAAGTGAAGGTGAGCCAGCCTCCTACCCCCCACTCAGGGGTGGCCCAACCGACTTGTCGCCAGTGCACCTCCCCCCGTGCCGCGGGCCAGGGGAATAGTCGGCCTCGATGTTCCTCTCAACCGGAGTCTCCATGCCCCGCGCCTCGCCCCGCACCTCCCGTGCACTCCTCCTGTTCGCGCTCGTGGCGCTTGCCGCGTGCGGCGGCGGGTCCACCGACGGGGCCGGCGATGGAGAAGCAGACGGCGGACAAGGAGCCGCCGGGGACGCAGGAGACGGTGGTGGAGCAGTCGTTGGCAACGATGGGGGTGGCGGAGGATCCGACGGTGGCGGAGAAGCCGACGGCGGCGGAGGAACCGACGGCGGCGGAGGAGCCGACGGTGGCGGAGAAGCCGACGGCGGCGTGGCAGCGCCATCCGCGCCCACGAACCTCGTCGCGCGGGCCACGAGCTCCCAGGGCGTGGAGCTCACCTGGATGCCGCCGTCCGGAACCTTCACCGGCTTCGAGGTCGAGCGTTCCGTTGCGAGCGACGGGCCCTTCGCGCTCGTCGCGAGCCCCCCTGCCTCGGCCTTGGGCTACGGCGATATGGGCCTCGCCACCGGGAGCACCTACTTCTACCGGGTGCGCGCGGTGAATGGCGCCGGCGCGTCGGCGTTCACCTCCGTCGTGAGTGTGAGCACGGCCGCGGCGGCGCCACCCAACGCGCCGACCGGCCTCACCGGCGTGCAGGAGGCGGTTGGCTCCGCCAGCGTGGCGCGGCTCGCCTGGACCGACGCCGCGACCGACGAGACCGCCTACGAGGTGCAGCACTCCGGCGAGGTCATCTCCTGGGGCGCGACCGTCACGCTCCCCGCGGGCTCGACCGGCTGGGTGCACGAGAGCCCGGTCTTCGCCTGGAACAACTACCGCGTGCGGGCCGTGAGTGCCGCGGGCGCCTCCGCCTGGGTGCAGGTCGCCGTCTACAACGGCCCCATCGTCGTCGCCACGTTGTGCCCGGCCACGGAGGGCACGTCGGCTTCCGTGCTGTCGCAGACCTCGATCCGGCTCGGCTGGACCTGGAACATCTGCGGCGGCGTCGCAATCGAGCGCGCGCCGTCCACCACCGGCCCCTGGGCCGAGGTGGCCCGCTTCGGCAACTTCATCTTCGGCGGGCCGCCCAACGGTACGTGGGATGACACGGGCCTCGCGCCGGGCACCCCCTACCACTACCGGTTCCGCACGCTCCCCCTCTTCGCCCCCGCGCCCTCCGGGCCGCCGTGGTCGCCCTCGGGCTACACGGCGACAGTCTCGGCGACGACGTCGTCGCCTGTCATCGTCGCCGCGCCCACCGGGCTCACCGCGACGGTCACCTCCGCTACGAGCGTGAGCCTCGCCTGGACGGACGTGGCCCAGGACGAGACGGGGTACTCCGTGGAGTACGCCACCGCGGCGGCGGGGCCCTTCACCGAGGCCTTCCGCCTCGGCGCCAACATGACCGCGACGAGCGTGAGCGGCCTCACGCCCGCGACGGCCTATTGGATGCGAGTGCGCGCGGTGAAGGGGGCGACGAGCTCCGCGCCCTCCAACGGGGTCTCGTTCACCACCGCGAGCCGCGCCGTGCTGCGCACGACCGGTGACGCCACCGTGATGGAGAGCACCGCGCTGCTCGCCAACCAGAACGTGACCCTCCCCTCCGGACCGAATGATGTGGGCTGCTACTTCACCTGGACCATCGGCCCGGGCGGGCAGGCCCTCTTCCACAACTGTGGTGGCTCGGCGCTCCGGTTCGACACGGCGGCGCTCTCGGGGAGGAACGTGCTCGTGGCGGCGCTCGTGATGTACCCCTGCGGCCTCGCCCCACACCCTGTATCCGACGCGCGCTATCTGGTCCGGGCGCTCGCCGGGCCCTGGAGCCCATCCACGGTGACCTTCAACACGCTGCCGCAGGTCTACACGGCGGGCTCGTGGTGGCTGCCGGCGCCGACGGCCGGCGGCGCGCAGGCCTGGGACGTGACGACCGTCGTGAAGAACTGGGCGAGCGGGACCTGGCCCTCGAACGGCCTCTACGTGGGGCAGTCCCCCATCACGGATCGCGTGCCGAGCTGGGGCGGGCAGACCTGGGACAACCAGAACCAGGTCACGAGCTACTGCAGCCTCGAGCAGACGGGCGGCTCCATCAACTACGCCCCGGCCCTGCACGTGGACTACCGGTAAGGGAATGGCCCCGGCGCCGGCTCGCGCGCGACTTCCTCACGGCGTGGAGTAGTCGACCGTCCCCGTCAATCCCTCCACGGGCCCGCCGAGGGGCTCGAAATACAGCGTGAACGAGCGGCGCTCGCGGTGGAGGCGCGTCTGCATCTCGAGCGATACCGGCGACGCCGGAGTCACGGTGAGCTGCTTGTCGCCGTCTAGGTCGCGGTAACCGACCCGCAGCGTCCCCTGGGTGACTTTCATGGTGAACTTCACCTGGGCGACGTGGTTCTTCGACTCCGTATCGAACTCGAGCGACGACGCGCGTCCGATGCGCTCACCGCGGAGCGTGCACTCCCACGGCTCGTGCGTGGCCATCATCACGCTCTGACAGGACGTCCGCGCGATGTCGTTCGGAGCGCAGGCGGCCAAGAGCGTCAGTCCCAACCAGGCGTGACGAGTCATGAGACGGGATTAGCTCCGCGGTGGTGTCGACACCAGTGTTTTGGGCTTCGGCTGCGGTGACGGCCGTGCAGGCCAGTGGCCTTTGACCCGCTCATCGCGTAGGCAACTCGCGGTAGGTGATGCCATCCAGGTCCAGCCGGTGGACGGCTTCCATGAAGCGCTCGGTGCAGATGACCATCGTTGCGTAGTTGCCCACCCGGAACAGGTCCAGGTCCGCGGGTAGGGATGCTGCGTCCAAGATGGGCTCGTCGGGCCGTCGGAAGGCGTGCCGGCCACAGGTCGGGCACGGTGGAGGCACCTCCGGGGGGATGCAGTCCGGGTGCAACCGGCCGCGGGGCTCGACCTGGAGCTCCAGCAACTCCGGCGGGTCCTTCCGCCGGAAGCGCAGGGCTGTCGGGCAGGCCAGCAGCCCTCTCACGCCCTCTGCCTGAAGCCGCTCCAGCGCCTCCCGGCGCACGAGGAGTTTCAGCTCTCCTACCCACGCCAGGGGGCCAAACCTCCCAGAGGCCGAGCCTGTCACTGGCCCGAAGCCCGTACCAGGTGGCAGTTCGGCCTGGGGAGGCGCCAAGGGGCGTAACAGCTCGCGCAGGCGCGCGAACTCGGCGAAGGGCTCGGGCCTGGCCTTCTCGAAGTACTTCCGCTCCGCCAGGTGCGACAAGTCGATGCTCGGATAGTAGTGCCCCACGTCGCTCCACGTAGCGCCGCACGTCGGACAGCGCACACCGGGCAGCCTCCATGGGTGCCACGCGTCAAAAGACCCACCGTGGAGGGCCGCAGCAGCCTTGTCCTCGCGCATCCAGAAAAAACGGCTCATCCGTCCTCACGTGCCCGGGCGGGAGCAGCAGGGCTGAATGGGGCCGCCCTGGAGCTGGAAGCGATAGATGAGCTTTGCTGCGTGCTTCTAGCTCTCCTCCGGGGTGGCCCGCTGAGGACCTCGCCGCAACTCCCATTTGACTCCCAAGTGGAGCCAGAAAAGACGAAGGGCCCGGAACCTTGCGATTCCGGGCCCTTCTATTGGCGAGGAGTACGGGACTTGAACCCGTGGCCTCCGGCGTGACAGGCCGGCGTTCTAACCAACTGAACTAACTCCCCACAACCATTTGGGCGGAACAGGGATTGAACCTGTGACCCTCGCCTTGTAAGGGCGACGCTCTACCGCTGAGCTATCCGCCCTGAAGGCGTCCGCCGCGCTGCAACGAGGCGGGCTTGTATAAGCCGCCTCGGGCACTGTCAAGGATACGTTTTTCGCCCCCTGATCATTCCGTCGAAAACGCCCGCGCAGTGAAGACGGCCGGGCTGCCCGTGCCCTGACGGCTCGCTCGGCGGGGAACACGCCCGGCCGCCCGTTCCACTACCGGGCCCTCACCCTCCCCTTCCCCCTGGCGTCGGTCCCCTGCGCGTAGCGACTCTTCGAATGGACGAGGCTGGGACTCACGGCGTGATGCGCACGCACATTCCGTGAGACGTCCGAACCGGGCCGCTCTGATGCACTGGAGCGGGCCGGCTGCCTCAGCTCCGGGCTACTGCCGCTTGCCCGACCGGTCCCACTTCGCCTTGCCGTCGTAGAGCGCGAAGGCCATGCCGTCCACCGTCACGCCTCCCAACCCCACGGCGCTGGCGGGCACCTCCCAGCCGCACTCACTGCCCCAGCGTCGGCCGAGGGCCCATGTACCGGCGTGGCGCCGTGCCCGGCGTGCCCCAGGCGATGAGGTCCTCGCCCCAGTACGCCCGGTGCTCCCACCCCGAGCCGTCGCGCCACTGGAGCATCAGTTGACGCGGCAGCGCCGCCGGGTCCAGGTACACGTAGGCGAACAGCTCCTTGCCCGCGCCCACCGCCATCGTCGCGCTCGCGTACTGGAAGGAAGGGAACGGGCGCTCGCGGCTTCTGTTGCATCCCCGCTGTTTCAATCCATCTCGGACCGCACGGCCCTGTCACCTCGCCGTGCGGTCCGCAATGACTCCGCGCTACGGCCGCAGCTTGAAGCGCAGCACATCCGAGCGGCGGGAGATGGGCATGTACCAGGTGCCCTCCAGCTCGAAGGGCTGGGAGGAGTGGCCGGACACCACGAGCCCATCCCCTACGGGCGCGAGCTGGAGCGTGGAGTCCAGCGGGTCGAAGACGCGCACCCAGCGGGTCGACAGGTCCGTGCCGAACGCCGCCAGCGTGGGCCGGCCCCATTCGCCGTGCTCCCAGCCGACCTCGCCCAGGCCGAAGCCACCGCCCTCCCCCCACTGGGACGTCACCAGGTTTCCGGCCGCGTCGACGACCAGGTCGTGGAAGGAGTGGAAGGCGAACTGGCGCAGCGCGAGGTCCGCGCCGTCCGCGCCGAGCAACCCCACCATCCCGTCATACGGGCCGCCCTCGTACTCGTCCGGCTCGCTGCTGGCGTAGGTCTGGCCCGCGAAGGTGAAGCGGCCGCCGAAGCTGCCCGCGAAGGCGACGCGCCCGTCCGGGAGGACGTCCAGACCCGCCAGGCTGCTCCAGAGCACCGGGAGGAGCCGGTGCCACGCGTACGCGCCGCCCACGGAGTACTTCGCCACGAACGGGCCCCAGTCCGCGACGGTGCCGCCGCCGAAGTCCGTGTTCCGCCCCGCCCACCCGCCGACGATGACGTTCTCCGCCGCGTCCACCGCCACGCTGGACGCCCGCGTCCCACGCAGGGTGTCCGCCACCAGCACGCGGGACCAGAGGTGCGCGCCGTCCCACTGGAGCTTCAGGACGAACGAGTTCGGGTACGTGTCGTCGTAGGGGAAGGCCTTGCCCGAGTACACCGGGCCATTGCCGAAGTCCGTGTAGCCCCAGAACGTGCCCACCAGCAGCGCGCTGCCGTGCGCGTCCGTCGTCAGGTCGAGCACGGTCATCGGGTTGTCCAGGTACTCGTCCGGCAGCTGGTACCAGGCGGTGAAGCCGCGCGTCCAGTCCACGCTCCCCGACGGCGTGAGCTTCATCACCACGATGCCACGGCCCCGGGGCAGCGCGCCCTTGCCCAGGTCCGGCGTCCCCTCATACGAGCCGGCCACCAGGACGTTGCCCACCGCCGTCACCACCACCTTCGACAGCGACACGCCCGGCTGGGTGAAAGAGCGCGTCCAGGCGACGCTCCCGTCCGCCCGGTGCAGCGTGACGACGTCCGTCGGGTCGCTCCGGGGCGACGCGTCCGGCGCCGGCTCCACCGTGGACAGCGCGGCGAAGCCTCCGTTCGGCGCCGGGGCGACGTGAACCGAGTGCTCCGCCAGCGGCCCTCCGGCCTGGTGCGCCCACACCGTGGTGCCCGAGGGCTTCGTGCCCCGGTACGAGCAGAAGGCGTCGCTCTCGTAGACCACCACCAGCCGGGGCGCCCCCGAGAGGATGCCGCGCGCCTCCGATTCGGTGGAGACGAAGCGCGCGCCGTCCGTGCTGTCCGGGTGCAGCGCGAAGGTGTACCGGCCCGAGGCCGTCACCACGCCCGTCACGTCGTACTCCACCCACGTGTCCCGGCCCACCGCGCCCAGGTCGCCAATGGCGGCGCCTGTCACCGCGGGGCGGTGGTTCCAGTCCGTCGACGCCGCCTCGAACGGCGCCGCCCGGAAAAGCCGGGGCCCGTTGCCCGTCGCGTCCACCGCGTACATCCGCAGCAGCACCCGGCGGACGCGGCCCGCGTCCAGGTTCACGTCGAAGTCCAGGAAGCTCTCCGCCCGGGGCTCCGAGTCCACCCGCAGCGCCGCCTGGTGCTGGAACTTCATGTCCGGCGAGTCCTCCCCCACGTACGTGTCCTGCGTCGGCGGCGTCTCGCGCGAGAAGACCTCCGTGCGCGTCAGGCAGGCGTCCGTGGGCGCGGCCCGGGGCGCTCCCGTCCAGACGAGGAGCTGGGGACGGCGCGTGGCATCCGCCGCCTCGCGCGAGTGGAACGTCACCCCGTCCGTCGACGTGGCGGACACGCCGAAGCCGTAGTCTCCGTTGCCCCGCACCACGTCCGTCACGTCGTAGTCCATATACGCACCCGCGGCGATGGCCTGCGAGTCCGCCAGCGCGGCGCCCACCTTCGTGGGCCGCGAGCTCCAGGTGGCACCCGACTCGCTCCAGCTGCCCTGCGTCGCGTACACCGCCGGCCCGTCATCCGTGCCCGCGGTGGCGTGCAGCCGCAGCACCGCGCGCTGCACCGTCTCACCCAGGCCCTGCACGGTGAAGCGCAGGTGTGCCTCCTGCTGCGGCGAGCCATCCACCAGCAGCGTCGTGGAGGAGCCCCCGCTGGCCGAGCCCGGGCTGGCCTCGGAGACGTACGTGTCGGCGCTCGGGGCGAAGGCCACGGGCGCGCTGGCTGGCGCGAACGGAGGGGGGCGCGGCATCGGGTGGTCCGCCGCGGACTCGAAGGTGAGGATGAGCTGAGGGCGGAGCGACACGTCGGGGTGCTCGCTGGACGCGAGCGTCACGCCGTCCGTGCTGTCCGCGCCCAGGAAGACCCGGAAGCTGCTGCCCTCGTGGAAGTACGCGTTCGAGACGTCGAACTCCATCCACGTGCCGCTGGCGACGGCGCCCACGCTCGCGATGCTCCACGAGCTGCAGCAGTCCTGCGGCCGGGTGTTCCACGTCACCTGCTCGTTGAAGTCCCGGACGCCGGGCGGGTCATACACGGTGGGGCCATTGGCGGAGCCGTCCACCGCGTACAGCCGCAGCCGCGCTGACGTCACCGTCCCTTCGAGGTCCGGCACGGAGAACTTGAGGTACGCCTCCGACTCGGGCGCGAGGTCCACCTCCAGCGTGGGCGAGGAGCCGTAGCTCGTCGTCGGCGCCGTCGCCACCACGTGCGCGTCCGCCGACGCCGACAGCGTCACCGTCTGTGTCGTCAGCGCCGCACGCTGAGTGGCACGCCCGTCGTTCCCACCCGTGGAACTCTCTTCCTCACCCTGGGGAGCGCCGCACCCCACCAGCGTCACGAGTGCCACACCCAGTCCCCACCACGCCCCTGCCCCTGTCCACCTTCTCACGCCATCCCTCCCTCGAGCCCAACGCGAGCAGCGGATGAGCAACAGCTGAACCAGCGGCGGTAGAGTGTTGGCGATGCGTCACTCCCTCATTGCCCTCCCTGCCCTGCTGCTGCTCGCCGTGGGGTGCCAGCACACCTCCCGCCTGCCCACGCTGCCCGCGAGCCACGGGCAGCTCTCCAAGGTGATGGACCAGTACCTGAACCCGGAGATGTCGACGGAGGAGCACCACGCGGCCGTGTACCAGCCCCTGCCCGACGACATGCCCACGGTGGTGGTGGAAGTGCCAGGCCGAGGCGGCGGCCCCCGTCAGCGCTCCGCCGGGTTGAATCCACGTCCCGCTTCGCCCGTCCCGTAGCGCGAGCCCGACATGCCGCGGGCCCGGCCGCCCGCCCTCCTGGCGGCCCCCGGCACGGCCCGCGTCCAGGGCCCACGTTTCCCCCAAGCGCACCGGCGCGGACCCACCGAGGAGCAGGCACGGAATGGAGAAGCGGCAGCCTGGAGAGCAGAGCCCACGCGGCGGGTGGCGGTTCCTGCTGCGGGCCCTGGGCCACCGCAACTACCGGCTCTTCTTCGCGGGGCAGAGCGTGTCGCTCGTCGGCACCTGGCTCACCCGCGTGGCGACTGCCTGGCTGGTGTACCGGCTCACGGGCTCGGCGCTGCTGCTGGGGCTGGTGGGCTTCTGCGGGCAGCTGCCGTCCTTCCTGCTGGGCCCCTTCGCCGGCGTCCTGGTGGACCGCTGGAACCGGCACCGGCTGCTGGTCGTCACCCAGGTGCTGGCCATGCTCCAGTCGCTGGCGCTGGCGGCGCTCGCGCTCTCCGGCGTCATCGCCGTGTGGCACGTGGCCGCGCTCAGCGTGGTCCAGGGGCTCATCAACGCCTTCGACGTGCCCGCGCGGCAGTCCTTCGTGGTGGAGATGGTGGAGGACCGCGCGGACCTGCCCAACGCCATCGCCCTCAACTCGTCCATGTTCAACGCGGCCCGCCTGCTGGGCCCGTCCGTGGCCGGCGGCCTCATCGCCATGGTGGGCGAGGGCGGCTGCTTCCTCATCGACGGCGTCAGCTATCTGGCGGTGATTGCCTCGCTGCTGGCCATGCGAATCACGCCGCGTGTGCGCGAGCACCGGCACGCGCACGTCCTCACGGAGCTGAAGGAGGGCTTCCAGCACGCCTTCCACTTCCCGCCCATCCGCGCCCTGCTGGGGCTGGTGGCCCTGGTCAGTCTGATGGGGATGCCCCTGACGACGCTGATGCCCGTCATGGCCTCCGAGGTGCTGCACGGCGGACCCAACACGCTCGGCTTCCTGATGGCCGCCGCGGGCATGGGCGCGCTGGGGGGCGCGGGGTTCCTGGCGTCCCGCCGCTCCGTGCGGGGCCTGGGCGGCATCATCGTCATCACCACCCTGCTCTTCGGCGCGGGGCTGCTGTCCTTCTCCGCGTCCCGGCACCTGGCGCTGTCACTGGTGACGATGGTCCTCTGCGGCTTCGGGATGATGGTGACGACGGCTGCCTGCAACACCGTGCTGCAGACCATCGTCGAGGAGCGGATGCGCGGCCGGCTGATGAGCTTCTACGCCATGGCCTTCATGGGCACCGCCCCCTTCGGCAGCCTGCTGGCCGGCGCGCTGGCCACGCGGATTGGCGCGCCGGGGACGCTCGCCATCTGCGGCGGCCTGTGCCTGCTGGGCGCCGCGTGGTTCCGCCGGAAGCTGCCCGCGCTGCGCGAGCGCGTGCGCCCCATCTACGTCCGGCTGGGCATCATCCCCGAGGTCGCCCAGGGGCTGGAGATTGCCACCGAGCGGACGGGGCCTCGCGAGAGCTGAAGGCCCCGCCGCCGGCGGCACGTCAGGGGACGCAGCCCGCGCGGGGCTTGCCCATGCCGTTCAAGCCCGTCACGAGGAACGCGCGGGCACCGCTCTGCCAGAAGCGACGGGCCACGTGCTCCGCGTGGGGCATCATGGCTCCCCCCATGCCGGCGGTGTCCGAGCGCGCCGCGGGCCAGTCACACGTCAGGTCCAGGATGCGGTCTCCGCTGCCCACGAAGTCGGCCCGGTTCTCGAAGGTGAGGGGCGCGTAGTCGGAGCTGATGTGGCACGTGCGGCAGTAGTTCTTCACCACGCCGTCATACATGGCGCGGTAGTCCGCGGCGTTGCTGCCCGTCGTCGTCCAGCCCGCCGGCAGCGCCTTGCCATCGAACGGCGCGTTCACGTTGTTGACCCCCGCCGGGTACCACTGGTCCACCAGCCGGGAGATGGCGGTGGTGGACGGCACCGTGCTCTTCACGAGGGCATTCAGCTTGCGGAGGCTCTCCACCTGGTCGACCCGGCGGAAGGGCACGTTGGCGCTGTACCGGAAGCTGTCCAGGTCGAACGGCAGGAAGCGGGCGTTGTTGACGTTGACGGTGGTGCCCGACGTGCTGACGTAGGAGCCGAGGCCGTGGCACGTGAGGCAGTTGCGCGGTACGGAGGTATTGGCCTGCCGCACGTCGAGCGGCGCCACGTTGCTGCGGTTGCCGGCCGCGTCGTAGACCATGAAGGTGACGGGGTTGCTGGCGCGGGAGGGCTCGTAGACCATGGCCACCGTGGCGAAGGCGCCGGTGCGCGAGGTGGCCTGGTTGAGCGCCGCGGTGATGTCCGCGTCCGCGGTGTGCCCGAACGTCCCGTAGTTGCTCACGTGGCAGGCGACGCCCGCGCCATGGCTGGCATTCGCCGCGAACCGGCGGCAGTGCATCTCCCGGCCGATGCCCAGGTCACCGTCGTTGTAGTACGTGGCCGTCACCTCGGGCTCCACGTCGCCCGCGGAGGGAAGCATGTAGCGGGTGCGGAAGGCCGTCAGCGTCAGCGGCGCACCGATGGTGTTGTAGTAGTTGAGGGTCTCCGTGGGATTGCCCACGCCCTTCTTCGACAGGAAGCGCACGCCCGTGGCCGACCGGCCCAGGTCCAGCGGCGTGGGCGTCGTCGACACCACCGCCAGCCGCGAGCCGCCGAGCCCTCCGCAGTTGGTGGTGATGTCCGTCCAGGTCCAGCCCTCCCGGCCCGTCACCTCCGCCCAGCAGTCGTTGAAGGTCACCGTGTCGAACGTCGTGTGCGTATAGCCGTCGGCCGTCATCGCCCGGAGGAAGCCCAGGCCACCGGCAGGCCAGCGCGCCGCGTAGGCCGCCGAGGGCACCGGCGTCACGGTGGTGCTCCAGTTGTAGACGGTGGTGCCCTGCGTGTCGGTGAAGCCCGACGTGGCGGAGACGGCCGTGCCCAGCGTCGTCCAGTTGGCGGCGACGGAGGGGTCCAACGTCGGGCTGTTCAGCACCTGCACGTTGTTGGTGGCGCCCGCGGAGGGAGTAAAGGCGGAGAAGTAGACCCCCGTTCCCGTGGGGGTGCTGAAGGTCTGCCCGTTCTGGGGATCCATGACACAGGCGGCCTGCAGCAGGCATATCGAGACAGCGGTGAACCGGATGGTGTTCTTCATGAAGCCCCCTCGGAGTAGGGGCTCGCATGAAGCAACTCCAGGGCCAGGGCGCGGCTCACTGTGAGCCAATTGCAATGCTGTTGCCTGCCAGGCCACGGCCGCCTTCCTGGTGTGGACCTGGAGGCAACAGGCGCCTTTCCCTCTCAGCCCTCCGCGCTGCCGGGCGTGTGGTCCGGGTCCGGGTAGGGATGCTCCCGGCATGGAGCATCGTCATCGTCTCCCTCGGCCACCGCGGGCGTGTGGCCGGGCTCCTCTTCCATGTAGACAGCCTGGCGCTCCGGCGGCTCCTCCGATGGCTCGCCCAGACGTCGGGGCTCCTCGATTTCCGGCATGGGGTTCCTCCCTTCGGAGAAGATAGACAGCCATGGAGACGTCCACGAAGCAGGGAGCCCTCCGCCGGCTCCTCGCCACCACCCGCCGGCTCGCCGCGGACGCCGCAGGCGCGGCGATGACGTTGTTCATCGTGCTGCGGCCCGACCGCGCCGGGAGCGAGCGGGCCCGCGCGAATGCCGAGGTCCTCATCGCCGCCTGCCGGGCCTTCCAGGCGAAGCACGGCCGGCTGCCCGAGACGCTGGAGGCGCTCGTCCCGGACTTCCTTCCCTCGCTGCCCCCCGCGAAGTTCGGCGGGCCCCACTTCGGCTTCACCTACGACGTGTCCGCGGAGTCGGCCCGGCACGTGCTGGGCTGGACGGACCGGGTGCCCTTCGGCCGCCCGTATTACGTCTTCGAAGAGGACCGCTGGGGCTACCTGGATTGAGGCTTGCGTCAGGGCGTTGACGGTCGGCCGCTGCACCACCGAGTCCGCGATGGAGGGCCGCCACGCCGCGCTGTAGCTTGCCGCGCCATGCGCCCCTTCCTGTTCGCTCTCGTCACACTGCTCGCCGCCTGCGCGAGCTCGCCGCAGCCCCAGCCGGAGCCAGCCCCCACCGCCACCGCTCCCGACGCCACCTCCACGGCCGGTGCTCCGGCCATGCCCTCGTCGCCGGAGCCCGCCGCCGCTTCCGGACCGGCAGCGCCCGCCGCCCCAGAGCCCACCGCACCCGCCGCGAAGGTGGCCCCCGACGTGCTCGCCGGAGAGGAGGCGGCCCGTGTCTCCGAGCTCGCCGCCAGGGTCACCCCCCTGGTGGACGCGTTCATCAACGCCGAGCCGCAGTTCACCCGCGATGGCCAGCGCACCCTCTTCATCTCCAACCGCGACGGCCTGCCGCAGCTCTACGTCGCCGACGCGAAGCGCCCGGACTCGCCCGCGAAGCGGCTCTTCGCGTGGAGCGAGCGCGTCTCCCAGGCGATGACCACTCCGGACGGCAAGTCGCTCCTGTTCATGTCCGACAAGGGCGCCGATGAGAACTGGTCCATCTGGAAGGTCGGGCTCGATGGCTCCGCGCCGGTGGAGCTCACCTCGGGCGAGAAGCTCAACCGCGACAACGTCTTCGTGCCCGACCTGGCCCCGGACACCCTCTACTTCAGCGCCCGCCCGATGAGCGCGGCGCAGACCTCCGTGTATGCCGTGCCCGCCTCCGGCGGCGAGGCCCGCGCCATCCACCGTGACGAGACGCCCGGCTTCCTCACCGACGTCAGCCGCGACGGCAAGAGCGGCCTCTACGTGCGCTACCCGTCCCGCTCCGAGAACTTCCTCGTGCGCATCGACCTCGCGAACGGTGCCGTGAAGCAGCTCTACCCCCGCGAGGGCAAGGTCTCCATCTTCGAGGCCCGCTTCTCCCCCGACGGGAAGACGGCCTACGTCGCCACCGATGGCGGCGGCGAGCAGGCGTGGCTGCTCGCGCTCGACGCGGAGACCGGCGACGAGAAGGCCCGCTACGTGGAGAAGGCCCCCGCCACCGCGCTCATCCAGGGCGTCGAGGTCGCCAAGCGGGGTGGCGCCGTCGGCCTGTCGCTCGACGCCGGCAACCGCAGCGAGGTCCGCCTGCTCGATGGCGTCACGCTGAGGCCCCGCGCCCGCGTCTCCATGCCGCTGGGCCAGGGCGGCCTGGACCGCTTCTCCGAGGATGGCCGGCGGCTCACCGCCACCTGGTCCACCCCCACCTCTCCCACCGACGTGTGGGTCATCGACACGAAGACGGGCAAGGTGTCTCCGCTGCGCCGCGAGCCCCGCCCGTCCCTGCGCGAGGTGCCCGCCATCGAAGCGAGCATCACCTCCGTGCCCGCCCATGACGGGCTGCAGCTGCCCGTCAACGTCTTCCTCCCCAAGAAGCGCGCCGGGAAGCTGCCCGTCATCGTCAGCTACCATGGCGGGCCTTCCGGCAACTCGAAGATCAAGTGGTCGCCGTCCATCGCCTTCTTCCTGTCCCAGGGCTACGCGTGGGTGGAGCCCAACGTGCGCGGCTCCAGCGGCTTTGGCCGCGCCTTCGAGGAGGGCGACAACGGGCCTGCGCGCCTGGCGGCCTTCAAGGACATCGAGGCCACCGGCCGCTGGGCCGCGTCCCAGCCGTGGGCCGACCCGGACCGCGTCATCATCTACGGCGGCAGCTATGGCGGCTACACCGTGCTCATCGGCCTCACCCGCATGCCCGACCTGTGGCGCGCGGGCGTCAACCTGTTCGGCGTCGCCGACCTGAAGACCTTCATGGCCACCACCAGCGGCTTCATCCGGGAGATCTTCCTCGTCGAGTTCGGTGACCCCGACAAGGACGCCGCCTTCCTCGCGTCCATCTCCCCCTTGAAGGACGCCGACCGCATCGTCGACCCGCTGTTCGTCTATGCCGGCGCGAATGACCCGCGCGTGCCTCGCAGCGAGTCCGACCTCATCGTCGACGCGCTGCGCGCCCGCAAGGTCCCCGTCGAGTACATGGTCGCGGAGAACGAGGGCCACTCGCTCGCCCGCAAGGAGAACCTCATCGAGTTCCTCGCGCGCGCCGCCCGGTTCCTCGACGTCCACGCGGCGCCGGCCCAGACGTCGACGCGGAAGTAGCTCGAGAAGGGCTGCCGAGCCGGGCCTGCCCAAGCCGGCTCGCGGCCTCCGCGTGGCTCGCGGGTGACACGCTCCATGATGGGGTGTCGGCCTCCTGCCTGGTGGGCTTGCGAGAATGCAGCGCCCACCGGGGAGGACCCGAGCCAGCACGTATCCCAGGAACGGGGGGTTTTCCGGGTGCCGGCCCGACGGCTCCTGCAATTGAAACCCGCTTCCGCCGCGTGATACGACGATGGGACCGCTCGCTCGCGACCGACCCTCATGGAATCCCCCGGAGCTGGACGACCTCGCCGGCGGTCGGCTCGAATCATCGCAGGCGTGCTCCTCGTTCTCGTGGCGCCCCTCGCGCTGGTGCTGCTCACGGCGCTGGTCGCGCTGCACAACCTCGACCGTCCCTGGCTGAAGCAGCGCGTCGTCTCCCAGGTGGAAGAGGCTACGGGCCTGCAGCTGGACTACCAGACCGCCCGGGTCGCCCTGCTCTCGGGGCTGCGACTGGAAGGGCTGGTGGTGCGCACCCCGCCGCCGTTCCAGCGCATCGCACCCGAGCTGCTGCGCATCGGCACGCTGGAGGTGCAGTGGTCGCTCGGCGCGTTGCTGGGCAGTCCCGCCCGTGTCGGACAGGTCGCAGCGCGGGACGTGGTCATCCACCTGGTGGCCGACGATGCAGGGCCCACGTCGCTCACGGAGCTGACAGGGCCGGAAGCCCCCGAGCCGGCACCCGTCGAAGCCCCCCTCGGAGCCTCCCAGCAGCTCGCGGCGTTCCTCGCGTCCGCGCCTCCCTTCGAGAAGGTCGCGCTGTCGGGTGTGTCGCTGAGCTACCTCCGCGTCCGGAACGGCGAGGTGCTGGAGCGCTGGTCCCTGCGGGGGCTCGCGGCCACGGTCGAAGCAAAGCATCAAGACGATGGCTGGAAGCTCTTCGCGGAGCTGGGCCAGAGCGGCGGGGCCCTTCCACTGGAGCTGAGCCGTGAAGGCCCTGCCCTTCCTCCGGCGCAGGCCCAGTTGGAGCTGGCACTCTCGGCGGAGGCCGGCGCGTCGGACGCGCGCGTGCGGGTGGACCTCGAGGTCGCGCGGCAGACCTTCGATACGCGGTTCACGGTCCGCCCCCTGCTCCACGGCTCGGCCTCGGCGAAGTTCGATGGCGAGAAGCGGCACATCGTCATCGAGCTGGACCGCACCCGGCTGACCGATAGCGCCGAAGTACAAGGCCGGGTGGTGCTTCCGGATGCGTCCGAGGTTCCGCCCGTCGTGACGCAGGCCCGGGCGGAGGTCGACCTCGGACGGCTGCTGCAGTGGGTTCCCGCCGACTTGCGGCCCTTCTCCCTCGAGCGCGGCAAGGTGCAGCTGGACGCCCGGGAGGTCACCCTCAGCGCCGTGCCACAGCTGGGAGCCCAGGGCAGCATCGGGCTGGACGTCGACGTCGCGGCGCTCCAGCTCGCCCAGGACGGGACTCGGGTGACGCTCGGCGGTGGACGCGTCTCCCTGACGGCGACTCCGGACGCCCCGCAGGGGCTGGCTGCTCGGCTCACCTTCGCGCTCCAGGGGCTCGATGTCCGGAGCCCCACCACGCTGCGTGTTCCGAAGGCCTCCGGTGAGCTGACGGCGCGGCAGCTGCGGCCCGACCTCTCATCGCCCCTCCAGGTCGCGGGGGATGCCGCCCTGTCCGGAAAAATGGAGGCCCTGGACGTCCGTACCGCCGGCCTTCGTGCGACGGCGGAGCGGCTGGGCTTCCAGCTCCAGGCGCCCCTGGGAGGCCAGCCCCCCTTCACGCTGAAGGCGGACGTGCCCGTGGGGGGGCTCCAGGTCTTCACCGCGGATGGACGCGAGGTGCTGAAGGGCCCCGTGCACGTGAAGCTCGACGCGTCGGAGGTGTTCCCCCGCCCGGACGAGCCGCGCCGCAGCCGCGCCCGCGCCCGGCTGAAGCTCGACGTCGGCACCCTGCACGCGTCGCTGGATGCCACCAAGGGGGCCGACACGCTGGCGTACACCCTGGACGTCCAGACCCCGGACCTCGTGGCCGCGCGGCCCTTCATCCCCGAGTCGGTCGCCGCACGCCTTCCCTGGAAGCAGCTGGCCGTGAGCCTGGCCTCCACGGGCAAGCTGGCGGCGCTCTTCTCCCCCTCGCCACGGCTGGAGCACCGGACGGAGCTGCGCCTGCAGCGACCGGGCTGGGACGACATGTCGGCCAGCAACGTCGCCCTCGTGATGCGCTCGCAAGGAGACACCTGGCGGCAGCAGGGCGACGTGGACCTTCGCGTCGAGGGGCTGCGCATCGGTGAGAGCGACGCGGGTCCCCAGCACCAGACGCTGACGCTGGACGTGGATCGCCGGAAGCCGTCGCTCCGGCTGGGGCTCACCGGCCATGCCGGGCTGAAGCTCGCGGTGGATGCCGCCCTGGCGTTCGACCGCAAGGCCCGCGCGCTTCGCGTGGATGCGAAGGGCGACCTTCCGCCCCTCGGTGCCCTGTCACCGCTCCTGGCCAAGGCCCGGGTGCCCGCGGAGCTGGAGACCTCGCGGCTCGGCCTGAACGTCGAGGTGCATGGCACGCTGGTCGGCGTCATCACGGACATCACCTCCGACGGGCTCCTGAAGCTGACTCCCGACCCGCTGCAGACCGCCGGCTTCGAGGGAACGGCGGTGGTCGACGCGCGCGGCATCCGCTGGCGACAGCCGGCCTGGTCGCTCAACGTCCCCACGGTGCATTGGCAGGCCGAGTCACACATCGATGGACCACGGCGAAGCGTCCACAGCACCCTGACAGCGGAGCGAATCTCCGTGGGCCTGAGCGACCGCCGGCTGGCCTTCTCCGACGTGTCCACCGACACCACCGCCACGTTCAGCGAGCAGTGGGCAGCGCACGACTTCGAGCTGAAGCACCGCGTGAAGGTCCGCACGCTCGAGCAGAAGCCGGCGCTGCCCTACCCGCTCCAGGACCTGGAAGCGTCCTTCTCCGCGCTCCACACGCCCAATGGCATCGTCCACGTCCCCGACCTGCAGCTGTCCAGTGCGGGAACAGGAACTCAGCTGAAGGTGAAGGGCCGGCTCGACCTCAGCGACAACCGGCGCCGCCTGGCGCTCCAGGGAGAGCTGGAGCAGGACCTGTCCAGGCTGGCGCAGCCCGGCCGCCTCGAGAGCAGCGGAAAGGCCCGGGTCGACTTCCGGGTGGCTTCGCCCGACCTGGTGGTCTTCCGGACCCTCTCCAACCTGTTCTTCCACGACGTGAATGTGCGCCTGCCCGAGTCGGGAATCGCCATCCAGGCGCTGGATGGCAACGTGCCGGTGACCGAGAACGTGGAGTTCTCCCAGGGCCAGCTCCAGCTGATGAGCGACGTCGACGTGAACCCCTACTCGATGCTCCGCTTCGCCGATCAGCACCCGTTGATTACGCGCAGCGGCTTCATGTCGGTCGGCAGCATCACCACGCCGCTCATCTCCATTGCGCCCCTGGCCGGAAACCTGTCCATCAGCCAGAGCGTGGTCTCCATGAGTCAGCTGGAGCTGGGCGTCCGAGGGGGGCACGTCACCGGACGCGGCGTGCTGGACTGGAAGGGTGCACACTCCACCCTGGAGGCGCATGTGCGAGCCACCGGGGTGAAGTCGTCCCGGGGCGAGCCCTTCGACGGGAATGCCGCCGTGGTCATCTCCGGCAAGGACCGCAGCGTCAACGGACGCGCGGAAATCCTGCGCATCGGCAACCGCCACCTGCTCGACCTGCTCGACCTCGAGGACCCGCACCATGCGGACCCCGCCACCAACCGCGTCCGCTACGCGCTGAGCCTGGGCTACCCGGAGCACGTGCGGGTGAGCTTCAACCACGGCTTCGGCCGCCTGAGCATCGCCATGGGTGGCCCCGCCAGGCTGCTCAGCATCGACGAGATTCGAGGCATCCCCATGGGTCCCATCCTCGACCGGGTCATCAGCTCCCTGTCCCTTTCGGAGGCCATGCCATGAACCACCGCGGGTTGCTGCTGCTGCTGGCCGCCCTGGCCGCTCCCGGGTGCATCCGCGCCCCTGAAATCGTCATGGTCGACCGGGCGACGGCGCTCGAAGACCAGGCCTCGGGCTCGTTCAAGGACGTGGAGCGGCGGCTTGCTCGCGCGGGCATGAGCCCGACGCCGGTGCCGCTCACCCCCAACCAGCTGGAGGACCTGGGCATGCAGCCCACGCAGCTGGTCGAGAACATCAACAAGACGCAGGCGGACCGCGTCGACGAGCTGCTGCGGCGCCACTGCGTGGGCGAGACGCGGGATGGGCTGCTGGTGGACACCCGGCGCCAGTGCCAGGCCGGACGCCTGTCGGCCGATGACGTCGCCCTGGTGGAGCGGGTGAACCGTGCCCGGCTGCAGCTGTGGCAGTGGATGCGGACGGTCCGCCCCGGCGTGCCGGAAGAGGCGCTGCGCCGGAGCTGGCACCAGGTGCACGCGCAAGGGGTCGTCTGCGGCGGCTGGGTGGAAGCCGCGGACGGCACCTGGGGAGAGAAGAAGTGCTGACGCCCCGTGGCCGGTGCTTGCTGGCCCTGGCCCTGTTCCTCGCGGGCGGCGCCCGGGCGCAGGACGACGAGAACGAGGGAGGCCTGCGCACGCCCACACGGCTCACCGTGGGCGGGGGAGACCACTTCCTCGGTCAGCTGGGGCCCGATGGAAACACGCTCATCTTCGTTTCCAACCGGAACATCGCGACTGAAATCTACGTCCAGGACATGGAAGGCGGCCGCGAGCGCCGCCTCTTCGACGAAGGCGCCGACGTGACCTGGCCGCGCGTCAGTCCCGACGGCAAACACCTGCTCTACATCTCGTTCCGGGAGCAGGCCAGCGGCCAGCTCTGTGTGCGGGAGCTGCCGGATGCGGAAGACCGGCGCTGCCTCGAAGCAGAGACCAGCGCGCTGCAGGCGGAGTGGATTGACGCCTCGCATATCGCGCTGGTGAGCCGGGCCACCATCCAGGGCGACCTGCACCTGTCGCGAGTCACCGTGGAGCGCGAGTTGAGCGCGAAGCCCCTGCTCGAGCGCAACCTGACCAGCCCCACCGTCTCTCCCGATGGGCGCTGGCTGGTGTACGTGCCCATCGAGCGCTCCGTGCAGCAGGTGGGCCCCGGCTTCGCGGCGCGCGCCTCGCGCCACCTGGAGGCGCTGCGGTTGGACCGCCCCGGCGCCACTCCCATCCCGATGGCGCTCAACCTTCCCGGACGGACCGGACAGCCGGTGTTCGCGCTCGATGGGCGCTCGCTGTACGTGGTGCAGTTCTTCACCGACACCAATGCAGACGGGGTGATTGACGCCAGCGACAGCGGGGTGCTGTTCCGGGTGCCTTTCGAGGCCGAGCGCGAGGACGCGCCCGAGCGGGCCGCCGCCTCCAGTCCGGACCAACTCACCAGCGTGGCCTGGAACTGCGAGTACCCGGCGCCCGCCGCCGCGGCCCTCATCGCTACCTGCTCGCGCGAGCAGTCGCTGGATGTGTATCAGCTGCCGCTGGATGGGCAGGTCCCCAGCACGTGGGACGTTCCCCGGCTCAACGAGGAGCTGGGACTGGTCGGCAGACGCGCGGACCAGCTCCTGCTCTATCGCCAGCGCCTGTTGCGCGAAGAGCGGCCCAAGCCCCGCCGGCTGCTGATGATGCGCCTGAGCAGGCTCCACCTGAACTTCGAGGACTTCGATGCGGCGGAGTTCTACGCCCGCCACATGCGCTCGGTGAGCGACCCCGCCACCGCGGGGCTGGCCGAGCCGCTCCAGCTCCTCATCGACCACCGGCGCGCCATGAAGGAGCGCGAGCGCGGCCGCATGGTGGACGAGCCGAGCGACGCCGAGCGGCAGCGCATGGCCGCGCTGAATCCCGCCACTGCGCTCAGCCCGCCCTCCGCCGTCTTCCAGCACGTGGTGCGCAGTGAGCTGGCGGAGGCCGCCGGTGACTTCACCCTGGCCCGTCAGGAGCTGGAGGCGGCCCAGGTGACGGACACCACGACGCGCGCGGTGCTGGAGGCCTGGTTCGAGCGGGCGGACGCGCTGTACCGCAAGCTCGATGACCGGGAGCCCCTGGTCGAAGCGGGCCGCCGGCTCTCCCTCAACAAAGCCTTCAAGGACGACGACCAGCTCGACTTTGCTCGCGCCGCCGTCCGCACCCTGTACCGGGGACGCCCCTACGCCGAGGCGGATGCCACCATGGCCCAGGCCCTCGCCGCGGCACCCGCCGGCTCGGCCTATGCGTTCGCCCTGGAACTGGGCCGGCACGTCAACGCGCTGCACGACGAGCGTCCCCCCCGCCCCGTCCGGGATGCGCTGATTGCCTTCTACAAGCAGCAGAAGGACCCCATCCGCCGGCGCGCCCTGGTGCAGGAGGCCGTCGAGCGCGCGGCGGGCCTCGGCGCCGACGGCGTGCTGGAGGCGCTGGCGACGGTGTACGTCGACGACGCCCCGCCCGGCACCGAGGAATTCCGCCGGGCCGAGCGGTTGTTCCGCCGCGCGTTGATGGGCCGCGCCTACCGCCGGCTGGCGAGGCAGCGCCTGGACGAGGCCCGTGCCGACTTCGACCTCGTGACCCGACGGACGGGCTCCCTGGAGAGCGCTGTCGAGTCGATGAGCCTGCGGTTGAAAGCCGGCGTCAGCCCCGAGGTGGTGGAGAAGGAGGTCACCACCACCTCCGCGAAGATGGCGGAGCCGCTCGCGCACTTCGTGAAGGCGTACGTCATGGCGCACCGGCTGCCCGACCTGGAGGACGGTGCCCACGCCCAGACGGTGGAGGCGGCGGTGAAGGAGCTGCGCTCCTCGTGGAAGGACCTCAAGAGCCAGCGCGCGATGCACGCCCTCTATGGCGCCATCCAGCACGAGGCCTTCCTTCGTGGCCGTGAGCCCGCCTCCGCCGAGCGCGCCAACCGGCACTACCTGATTGCCCTGGACCTGGTGCGCAACAACGTCCGCTACCGGGCCATGCTGCTCGGCGCGCTGGGGCTGTTGCACACCCAGGTGGGCAACTTCCACATCGCCCTGGGCTACCTCGACCAGCGGGACAAGCTGCCCTATGTGGACAACGCAGCGGGGCTGGCGGTGTCCCTGGCTCGCGCCCGGGCGCTCCTGCACGTGGGCCGCGAGCAGGAGTCAGCGAAGGCGGCGGACCAGGCGCTGGCCATGGTGGATGCGACACCGGGGCTGGCCGGGTTCGCCCCCCTGGCCGTGGACCGCGCGGCGCTCTACAACCTCGCCGCGGGCCGGTTCGAGCGGGCGCTGGCGCTGTACGACCGTGAGCTGCCATTGCTGGAAGCAGGCCCGCGCGACGAGGAGGGGCTGCGCAACCGGCTGGTGGTGCGGCTGGCACGCTGCGCCGCGGAGCTGGGCGCGGGCAAGCCCCAAAGGGTGCTGGAGGACCTGGACATCGTGGAGCGCGAGCTGGCGACTCCGGCTGTGCAGGCCACGCTGAAGTGGCCACGCGCCACGCCCCGGCACGTGCAGCGCTCCTATCGAATCATCGCCGCTGGACTGCGCGCCAATGCGGAGACCCAGCTCGGACACCTGGACGCCGCCGCCCGCGCACTGGAGCAGCGGCGGGCGCTGTTCCTGGAGCGGTTCGACGAGTCGGACCGCGATGAGGACATCGGTGCGGTGACGCTGGCGGAGCTGCGGCTGGCGGAGAATGCCGTGGATCGCCGAGAGCCGGCGCAGGCGGCCCGCTGGCTGGGCATGGCGATGGCGCACGCCGATACCTTGCGAGAGCGCACGCACGCACCGGTCCATGCCGGTCAGCTGGACGTGCTCTGGTTCGCGGCGCAGCTGCAGTCGGAGGGGGCCGCGCAGCTGCCTTTCGACGTGCAGCAGCGGCTGGGGCAGGCGCACCGGGCGCTCATCGACCAGCGTGCGCCTTCCTGGCGTGCGTATCTGGCGTGGTTCGAGGTCTACCTGGCGCTCGGCGCAACCGCGCCGGCTCCGGCGGAGGGCCGGGACGCGCTGGTGCGGCCGGCACAGCCATAGTCGAGCGGCGCCCCGCCGACCTCGGGTGCTCTCTGCTCAGTGGAGGCGGCGGGAATCGAAGCCGTGGGCAGGGCGATAGAAGACCCCAAGCAGGACGCGCGGGTGGGTGCTGCTGAAGAATACGGGACGGCACTCCGACGTCCTCACCCTCTTCCTGCGGGCGGTGTTCGCCCTGCAGCGCCGAAGGGCACGGCGGCAGGGAAGGCGGGGTGGGCAGGTCGGGGCCGTGTCGTTCATCCAGTTCTTCGGCCCGGCCTTCAGGTCACGCCGCACTTCCACTCGCTGGTGCCGGACGGCGTCTTCGTGTCACGGGAGGGCGGCGTGCGCTTCGAGGTGTTGCCCCGGCCCACGCAAGGTGAGGTGGGGCAGTTGCCGAGGGTGGTGCGTCATCGGGCGCTGCGCCTGCTGGAGAATAGAGGGGCCCTGCCCGCACAAGGACCCGAGGACGCGCTGCAGGCGTACCAGACGCACTCCCTGCAGCAACGGCTGCGCTGGACGAAGGTGGACGTCCGGCCCCCTCCCCGAAAGCAGCTCCAGTGCGCCTGCCGGCCCCGAGCGTCACAGGGGCTGCTTTCCGGTCGCCTTCCCGAACCTTCACGTCACATTCGAGAAGGCGCGCGCCTACCTCCTTGAACGCGGAGATGAGCCTGACAAAAGAAAGGTTCACATGAAACGCACGACGCGTGACTCCTGCTCGGCGACGACGCGCACTGCTTGGGCACTGATGGTGCTGGCAGTGACGGGACTCGGTGCACCTGCGGCGCACGCGTCAGGTCCGGGTTGACCATCCTCACCACCGGCAAGGTCTGCATCTCGGGCTCACTCAAGGCGGTCACGAATGTGTCGTGAGCCGGATTGAGGAGCCACGAGAAAGGGAAGAAAGGAGGAACTGAGGGTCCATGGTCACCTCAGGGGCAGGGATAGGCAGTCGTACGGTTGCGGGTCTATTCGTACTCCCAGCCGCATCTGCCTGCCTCGTGGCCTCTCGCCTCGTGACGGACATGACCTTCTTGCTTGCTACGTGCGGCGCCGTCACGGCGCTTGTCGGTCCACCACTGATGAACCAGATGAATCACTTCAATCGGGCAACAGGATTCTTCACATGATACGTCATACAATCAGCCTGAGAGCGATTGCAGCAACCACCGCCATTGCAGTAAGTATGGGTACTGGATTCTCCGAAACGGCTGCAGCGGAGCAGCCCAGCGCGCGAGCCGTTGACTCCGCTGAGCTCGTCCTTCGAGCTGAAGCGCAAACGAAGGGCAGGTCTGGACTGGCAGCGGAAGAGCCAGGCAGGAGGGAGGCGGTTCGTCCCGAGTCAGGCGTGCTTCCTTCTTCCATTGGGGAGGACATCGTCTTCCCGGGCGACAATGGCTCACCGACGATGACGATCCACATCGACTCTGCCGGCAAGGAAAAGCCGAAGGCCCGCTTGGCTCAAGGCATGGCGGTCTACGAAAACACCGCCGATGTCACAGATACGGTCGTCCGGGCTGAGAAACGAGATGACAGCGCAGGTGTGGAAGCGTTCTATGTCCTCAAGAATCGGAACGCACCCGAGCAGTTCACTTCAAAGTTCCGCATTGAAGGCGCAACGCTGGAACAGAAAGATCCGCAAACGATCCTGGCCTTGAACCCTCACGGGGTCGTCATCGGCGCGGTGTCTGCGTCGTGGGCAAGAGACACGGCCGGGAAACAAGTTCCCATCTCTCTCTCCGTTCGAGACGGGAAGATCATCACGCATGTCAAGCACCGCTCGCAGAAGTACCAATACCCTATCGTCGCTGACCCCTCATATGTCAGAAACTGCGGCAGAATCACCTGCTCCTTCTATTTCACTCGTAGAGCCACAAAGAATCTGAAGGATACGGCCGCTGCCGCTGGCGGAGGGGCTGCAGCCATTCTCGCTGGTGCCGCGATGTGTGGCGCCATCCCCGTCCCCGGATCGGCGCTATGTGCTGCGGCCGTTCTCGCCAACTATCTCCCCGCCATGTACAATCTCACTGCGGCGGTCAACCGCAAAGGGTGCTTTGTCGTCCGAACCCCTCCCACGCGCTTCGATAACGTCGCCAGCACCAACAGGTACTGCCGCTATTAACAGCCGCGTCTCTGTCGTTGACGAAATCCGCGAGGTGCTCACTGAGTCTGCCCAGTTCCATGGGGCAGGCTCAGTCGCGTGCTGCTCACCGTCGGAGCCTACGATCCACACAAGGTGCGGGAGGACCACGGAAATGGGGCACACTCAGTCAGGACGTCGGCCGCCGTCGCTCCGCGCGGCGTGTCCCCGGTGCGCACGGCAATCCCCAGCACCTTCTTGCTTCCCACCCCTGTCCCGTGGGTTTGTCGCTGGTCGCGACTCGGCGTTGCGAGCCTCCTCGTTCAGCGGATCCCTCGTGCACCCCAAGCTCCGTCTCCTCCGCCGCGCTCACGCAGGTATTTGCCGTGGGACTACGGCACGTTCAAGTGAGACCGTCGCGCGCTTTTCCCTCACGAGAGACCGCATTCCCGTATCCGTCGCACCGGCTTTCGGCACCACGTCGCATAAAAGCTCCGCGGGCGTCGTCATCGTCGCTTCTGACCTCATGGATTGACCACCCAGCTGCCTTGACGTGGGCCATTCCTGTCTTAGGTTGGTAGCAGAACCTTCCCTGGCGAGACTCGCTCGGGGCAAAGGATTCATCCCCCACGAACCACCCTGGACTGGAAGCGCATCGCCGCGCTTCGTCCAGGTGGGTCCCCCCTCGGAGCCTTCTTGACTCTCCTTCCCTTCGCTTCACGCCACCCGTCCATCCAAAGCAGCCTCGCGACCCGGCTCGGCATCGTCCTGCTGACGCTCGCCATCGCCGCCTGCGGCGGGACGGAGGACCCCAAGCCGACGCCAGCGCCGACACTCACCGCGACCTCCCCCGTGGACAGTGCCACCAGCGTGCCGCTCAACGCGACCCTCTCCGCCTCCTTCGACCTGGCCATGGAGGCCCTCACCGGGACGACCTTCACGCTGAAGCAGGGAGCGACTGCCGTCACGGGAACCGTGGCAACCAGCGCCGATGGGAGGACCGCGACCTTCTCACCCTCCAGCAGCCTGACCGCGAGCAGCGTCTACACCGCCACCATCACCACCGGGGCGAAGTCCGCGGAAGGCGCAAGCCTCGCGGCGGCCCGCTCCTGGAGCTTCACGACGGGCGCGGCGGCGGACACCACCCCGCCCCAGGTCAGCTCGACGACCCCCGCCGCCGAGAGCGCCGGTGTGGCCATCAACCGGAAGGTCACGGTGAGCTTCAACAAGGCGATGGACCCGCTCTCCCTCACCTCCGCCACCTTCACCGTCCGGCAGGGTGCCATGCAGGTGCCTGGCACCGTGGCCTACGGCCCCGGTACCACCGCGACGTTCACCCCCGAGAGCGCGCTGGCCTCCAGCGCCATCCTCACGGCCTCGGTGAGCACGGACGTCAAGGACCTGAACGGCAACCGACTGGCGAGCGCCTTCACGTGGAGCTTCACGACGGGCACCTCGGCCGCGATGGGCCCCATGCCGGTGTCGCTGGGGACAGCTGCCAACTACGCCATCCTGGCCAAGTCCGGCGTCTCCACAGTCCCGGCCTCCTCGGTGACGGGCGACATCGGGCTCGGTCCGGCCGCAGCGAGCTACCTCACCGGCTTCTCGCTGGTCGCGGACGCCACCAACATCTTCGCGTCCTCCCCCCAGGTTGTCGGCAGGGCCTACGCCGCCAACTACGCGGTGCCGACGCCCTCCAACCTGACCACGGCGGTGGGCAACATGGAGAGCGCCTACACCGACGCCGCCAGCCGGCCGACACCCGACTTCCTCGAGCTGGGCACCGGCAACCTCGGCGGGAGGACCCTGGCGCCGGGGCTCTACAAGTGGACGAGCACGGTGACCCTCCCGACCCACGTGACGATTTCGGGCGGCGCGAATGACGTGTGGATCTTCCAGACCACGGGAGACCTGACGGTCAGCGCGGCCCAGCGCATCACCCTGAGCGGCGGCGCGCAGGCGAAGAACATCTTCTGGCAGGTCGCCGGCCGGACGACGCTGGGCGCCGGCTCGCACTTCGAGGGCGTCCTGCTCTGCAAGACGGACGTCACGCTGGAGACGGGCGCGACGATGAACGGCCGCATCCTGTCCCAGACGCAGGTGGCCCTGCAGAAGGCCACTGTTACTCAGCCTCCCCGCTAACGCCGGGTCGCTGAGCTTCGGGGGACAGGTCCACGTGGCCCGTCCCCCGCTTGCGTTTCAGCCCCGCTCCGCGAGGGGCAGCGTGAAGTGGAACGTGCTGCCAGTGCCCAGGCTGCTCTCCGCCCAGATTCGCCCGTCATGCGCCTCGACGATGCACTTGGAGATGTGCAACCCGAGCCCGTGCCCGCGGCGGTCGAACTTGTTCACCTGGCGGAACCGCACGAAGACCGCGTCCAGCTGGTCAGGCGGAATTCCCGAGCCGGTATCGGTGACGGAGACCCTGCACCATGGGCCCTGTGGCTCCGCGCGAAGCTCGATGCGGCCGCCTTCCCTCGTGAACTTCAGGGCATTGCTCAGCAGGTTCGCGAGGACCTGGAGGATGCGCTCGCGATCGAAGTTCGCGAGGAGCGGACCGGGAGGTCCGGCCAGCGAGAGCGCGATGCCTTGAGCCGTGGCGGCGGGCTGGAAGACGTCGACCGATTCCTGCAGCACCCGGGTGACGTCGTCGGGCTCGGCACGCACATGGAGCTGGCCCGCCTCGATGCTGACGACGTCCAGCAGGTCGCCGATGAGGCGGTTCATGCGCGCCGTGAAGCGCTGGATGCTCTCGGCCCGCTTCACGACCTTCTTGCCGCTGTCGTCGGGGGGCGCCTCCTTCACCAGGAAGGCCGTACTCACCGCGATGCCGCCCAGCAGCGAGCGGAGGTCATGGCTGACCATCCCGAGAAAGTCATCGCGGGTGACCAGTGCGGCGTCGGCCCCCGTGCGCTCGATCAACAGGTCCTTGTCGGTCTCTTCACGCTCGAAGCGGAGCAGCTCCGCGAGGGCTCGCCGCCGCTCGTCACGCTCGCTGGTCAGTTGAGCGGCCTGCGTGGTGCGCTCCTCGGCCAGGGCGCGGTCCTCCTCGGTCCGCTCGACCTCGAGCGCGGCGCTGGCGCCGATGCCTGTCGTGTCGGCCTTCGCGCGGGCGGTCTTGAGCACCTCATCCGCGCGGTCGTGAGCGCGGGCCAGGACCGCGTCCGAGTCCTCCTCTATCGAGGCCCGCTTCTTCTCCAGCTCTCGATCCGTCCTCGCGCGCTCGCTGCGAAGACTGTCATCTGTCTGGGTGCGCTCAGGTTGCTTTTGACTCATTTCCGCCCCTCATAGGCCACTCCCCCAAGGATGCACACCACGGGGTCAGGAATGGGGGGGAGGAAGTATCCTTGTTAGCGATTCACGCCCCGGGGGGCCCCCAGGGGTCCCAGCACCTTCTGAGGAGCGCAGCCAGGCCGGCAATGGCTCGCGAATGACGGGCTCCGGATGGCGCGTTGAAGCAGGTCAGTCCCTCAGCCGGGCGGCGAGCCGGGTGTAGCGCTTCTGGGTGTCCCCGTTGCGCACGGCAATCCCCAGCGCCTTCTTGCTTCCCACCAGCACCACCAGCTTCTTGCCCCGCGTCACGCCGGTGTAGAGGAGGTTGCGCTGCAGCAGCGTGTAGTGCTGCGTGTGCAGCGGCAGCACCACGCACGGGTACTCGCTGCCCTGGGACTTGTGCACGCTCGTCGCGTAGGCCAGCACCAGCTCGTCGAGGTCCGACCAGGAGTAGGCCACCGGCCGTCCTTCGTACTGGACCACGAGCGACTGCTCCTCCTTGTCGATGGCCTCCACCCGCCCGATGTCCCCGTTGAAGACGCCGAGCTCGTAGTTGTTGCGCACCTGCATCACCTTGTCGCCCACCCGGAACGTCCGGTGGCCCCGGGCGAGCTCCTCCCCGGTAGGGTTCAGGTGCGCCTGGAGCGTGGCGTTGAGGTTCGCCGTCCCGATGAGGCCCCGGTTCATCGGGACGAGCACCTGCACCTCGTCCACCGGGTGGAACCCGAAGCGGCGCGGAATCCGCTCCTTCACCAGCGTCTTCAGCGCCGCGAGGATGGCCTCGGGCTCCTCCTTCTCCACGAAGTAGAAGTCCGCCATCGCGTCCGCCGCGGGCACCTGGGGCAGCTCCCCCTGGTTGATGCGGTGGGCGTTGGTGATGATGAGGCTCGACTGCGCCTGCCGGAAGATGTGCTTCAACCGCACCACCGGCACCTGCCCGGAGGCGATGATGTCCTGGAGCACGCTGCCCGGCCCCACGCTCGGCAGCTGGTCCACGTCTCCCACCAGCAACAGCTGGCAGTGCGGCGGCAGCGCCTTGAGCACGCTGAGCATCAGCACGGTGTCCACCATCGACACCTCGTCGAGCACCAGCACGTCGGCGTCGAGCGGGTTGTTCCTGTCCCGCTGGAAGCCGTGAGTACGTGGGTTGTACTCGAGCAGCCGGTGGATGGTCTCCGCCTCGCGCCCCGTCGCCTCCCCCATCCGCTTCGCCGCACGGCCCGTCGGCGCCGACAGGAGCAGCCTGCGGCCCTTCTTCTCCAGGATGGAGAGGATGGCATTCACCAGCGTCGTCTTCCCGGTGCCCGGGCCGCCGGTGATGACCAGCACCTTGGCCACCATCGCCTGGCGCACGGCCTCCTTCTGCTCGGGGGCGAGGGTGATTCCCTGGCGGCCCTCGAACCAGGCAATGGCGCGCTCCACGTCCACTTCCAGCGGCCGCCCCGGCCAGGCCGCGAGCGCCTTGAGGAGGTTGGCGACCCCGACCTCCGACACGTGCAGGGCCTTCAGGTACACCGCCTCGCAGGCATCCTCGGGACGCGGCTGCGCGAGCGCGCTGGCCCCCTCCACCGCGAGGTACTCGGCGGCGGCGAGCCGGGTGATGGCCGTCTCCACGAGCTCGGGGGTCACCTCCAGCATCTCCACCGTGCGCGCGGTGAGCTTGTCGCGCGGCGCGTAGAGGTGACCCTCGTCGGAGAACTCGCGGAGCACGTGCAGCACCCCGGCCTCGGCGCGCTTGGGCGAGTGGGAGGGCACTCCGAGCGAGTGGGCGATGCGGTCCGCGGTGCGAAAGCCGATGCCGTACACGTCGATGGCGAGCCGGTACGGGTTCTCCTGCACCACCGAAATCGCCTGGGCGCCGTACTGCTTGTAGACCTTCACCGCGAAGCTGGCCGGCACCTCGTGGCTCTGCAGGAAGACCATCACCTGACGGATGTCGCGCTGCTCGGCCCACGTCTCTCGCAGCAGCTTGCGCCGCTTCTCTCCGAAGCCCTTCACCTCCGCCAGCCGCTCGGGCTTCGAGTCGATGATGTCCAGCGTCTCCAGGCCGAACTTCTCCACCAGGCGCTTCGCCATGGCCGGGCCCACGCCCTTCACCAGCCCGCTGCCGAGGTACTTCTCGATGCCCACCAGCGTCGCCGGCTTCACCGTCGCGAAGGACTGGACCCGGAACTGCTCGCCGTACTTCCGGTCCTGCACCCACCAGCCGGTGAGGCGCAGGGACTCCCCCGGCTGGGCACCCAGGAGGTTGCCTACCGCAGTGATGGGCTCCTTGCGGCCGTGGACCACCACCCGCACCACGCTCCAGGCAGCCTCGTCGTTGGTGTAGGTGATGCGCTCGAGGCTTCCCTCCACCGTGGTGGTGGGACGCGAGGGGGCGTTGGCCTCGAGGGACGCCGAGGCCCCGTCCCGCGCGGCGGGAACGGCGCCCCCCACGTCGGCGGCGTAGACCGGGCGGGGAGGAGAAGCGGACATGGCGCCAGAAGGTAACAGGGAGGGCCGCCATTGCCTCGGGGGACATGCCTGCCCCCTCCCCTCACGGCTGCCTGCCTGCCCTCCAGTGGACGCTCTCCCGGCCCGAGCAGGCAGGGGACCGCGAGTGCTGGCTCATCCCTCGAGCCGGATGACGACCTTGCCGACCTGGCCGCCCTGCTCCGCGACCTCGAAGGCACGCCGGTACTCGGAGAGCTCGAACACCCGGGTGGGGCCGGGGCGCAGCTGCCCCGCGTCGAGGTGCCGGCCCAGCGCCTCGAGCGCGGCGGTGGTGGCCCGGGTGATGACGAAGCGGTGCTGATGGGAGCGGAACGGGTTCTGGAGGCCGGCGCCGATGAGCTTCGTGGGGCCCGGCTCGAAGTCGACGTAGACGCCCCGGGGCTTCAGGAGCCCGCGCGCCTGGCTGAAGGGAAGCCGCCCCGACAGCTCGAGCACCGCGTCGAACGTCCTGCCAGACGCGGTGATGGATTCGCGCCGGTAGTCCACGACGGTGTCCGCGCCGAGCTCACGCGCGAGCGCGACGCCGTCGGTGCCGCTGACGGCCGTGACGTGGGCCCCCGCCCCTTTCGCGAGCTGGAGGGCGTACGGCCCCAGCCCGCCGCTGGCGCCGTTGATGAGCACGTGGTCGCCCGCCTTGATGCGTGCGACCTGCACGGCCGTCTGGGCCGCGAGTCCGACAACGGCGATGGCCGCGGCGCCCACGTAGTCGAGCGACTTCGGCAGCTTCGCGACGACTCGCGCGGGGACGGAGATGCGCTCGGAGAGGTACCCCTCCTTGAAGGAGCCGAGGCCGCCGAAGACGTCATCGCCGACCTGGAAGCCCGACACTCCCGGGCCCACCTGCTCCACCACGCCCGCGAAGTCGAGGCCCGGCGTCTTCGGGAACTTCGTGCCGCTGAGCAGGCGGGCGTCGCCGCGCCGAAGCTTGCCGTCGAGCGGGTTGATGGACACGGCGCGCACACGCACGACGAGGTGTCCACCGCGAGGGGACGGCGGGGCGACGTCCGAGAGCGTCAGGACGTCGGGACTTCCGAAGCGGGAGTACGTGACTGTTTGCATGGGTCAATGAGTACGACCGCCCACCAATTCATGGAACTTGATGTTGGACAGCCCTAGGCTTCACTCCATGAATGTCTCGGCGTTCGACCTGAACCACGCGCGCGCACTCCACTTCCTGCTGGAGGAGGCCCACGTTGCCCGGGCCGCGCGGAGGCTGGGAATCACGCCCGCGGCGGCGAGCAATGCGCTGCGACGGCTGCGGAGCGACTTCGATGATGCGCTGCTGGTCCGGGCGGGGCGGACGCTGGTGAGGACCCCGCTCGGGGAGCAGCTGAGGGGCCCCGCGCGCGAGGTCCTGGCCGCGGCGGAGCGCCTCTTCGAGGTGAGCGCCCCGTTCGAGCCTGGCAGCTACGACGGCGAGCTCGTCCTTGCCACGTCAGACCGGGTTGCGGAAGCGCTCCTGCCGGCACTCGATGGCCTGCTGACCACGAGGGCTCCGCGAGCGAGCCTGACGGTCCGGACGGTGATGACCGACGTCGCGGCCTTCCTGCGAGACCAGGGTGGCGTCGGCATCGCGCCCGACACCGCCCGGGAGCGGGGCCTGTCGACGGAGCAGTTGTTCCTGGAGGACTTCGTCTGCGTGCTCCGCAAGGGACATCCGCTGCTGAAGGGCCCGTGGACCCTGGGGCGCTTCGCTGCCGCCGAGCACATCCTCGTGGCCCCGAGGGCCCAGTCGGGCCGCGGCGCCGTCGACGACGTGCTCGAAGCACAGGGGCTCTCCCGGCGGATATCGCGGGTGGTGACTTCGTTCGCGCTGGCGATGCCCCTGCTCGTCTCCTCGGACCGCATCACGGTGCTGCCGCGCAGCTTCGCGCTGGCGCGAACCCGGGACCAGGGAGTCGTCGTGCGAGCCCTCCCCTTCGAGCTGCCCTCCATCGTGATGGAGCTGGCGTGGCACCCGGGGCACGAGCGAGACCCGAAGCACCTGTGGCTTCGAGGGCTCCTGCGAGATGCCGTGCGAGCCGCGGGGCTCCAGGCTCCGAAGGGGGCGTGAAGCGGCCCTGAATCAGGCGCCCTGGCCGAGAACCGCCAGGGCGCCATGAATGGCTTCAGGGCTACAGGCCAGCCATCAAGGCCAGGGCGTGCTCATCGTCACGGAATCCGGCACGAAGGTGAAGTGCGCCGCCTGGGAGGCGCCGTAGCCGAGCCACCGGTAGCCGTCGATGATGTGCGCTGGCACCCACAACTGGATGCTCACGTTGGCCACGTTGCAGTTACCGATGATGTGGCCCACACGCATGGGAGGGTTGCCAGCGGCCGAGGTGGTCTCCCGGGTGTGCAGCACCTGGACGCTGTCCAAAGATCCCTCCTCGTAGAGCGCCGGCAGGTACGCGCCGCCCCGGGCGAAGGACAGGTAGTAGCGTCCAGAGCGCTTCGGATGCCAGGCCGAGAAGTCCACTGCCACCAGGTCATTCTTGCTGACGTAGGTGATGCACCCGCAGTCCATCAGCGGGTAGACACCCGGCTCGGGCGCCTGCGTGGCGCTGCCCAGCCGGGGCAGGGTCACCATGGCATTCGTGTAGGTGTTGTCGATGCGGAGCTGCTTGCTCACGCTGTGCGCGGGCAGCAGCGCCCCATGGGTGTCGAAGAAGTCGACTCGAAGCGTGCACAGCCCGTTGTCGCCGATGTTCGTGTGGATGATGGCGCCAAGGTTGGGGTTGTACCAGTGTTCCTCCGAGCCACGGACGGCGAAGGCATTGGCCGGCGTGCCACCCGTGCCCGTGGCGTTGGAGGTCGTGGGCACCCACTTGGGCTCACCGCCCGTCGCATGCCACTTCAGGTCCGTGAACGGGTAGGTGATGAGGCGGGAGACGCCGTCCTCGTTGGTGAGGGTGAGCCGGTAGAACTTGATGCCCTCTGTGTTCGCCCTGCGGTGGTTGATCATCAGTCCCAGCGAGCCGCCGAAGGGCACGTTGTGGACCTGGAAGAAGTAGCCCGCGGCACGCGTGGTGTCCGCCTTGCCCATGTCCTCCGGTGCCGGGAGCGGGGTCATGGACGGGTTGTTGATGAACTGGAAGGGCACCAGGCCAATGCCCATGACCAGCTCGCCGTTGGCGAAGGACAGCTCGAGGTCACCCAGCTCTCGGTCGCTGGCCACGAAGAGCCGGCTTTCAGAGAGCACCTCGACGCTCCACGGGTCCACCGGGCCGTCCGCGGAGCTGAGCACCACGGAGCGTGTCAGGCTGTTGAGGTCCACCCGGAGGACCTCGTTCACCGGGTTGGGCACCGTGACGTAGAAGGCGCTGCGAGTGTCATCCGTCCACGTCATGAAGCCGCTGGAGCCCGGCAGCGGAGAGACACCCAGCACCGGGCGCAGCGAGGGCGTCGGGTGGGCCAGGTCCACCGAGTACAGCTCGCCGCCCTGGTTGGAGACGTAGGCCGTCCTCCGGGCCTCGTCGATCAGCAGGCCCACGCCCAGGTTCAGCCCCGAGACCACGGCGGTCGTCACCCCGCTCCGCGGGTCGACCTTGAGGAGCCTGTTGGCGTCCACCACGTACAGGTCCTGGCCGAAGAGCGCCATCTGCTGCGGCTGGTCCACCTCCGCGGAGAGGATGTGGGACCGCAGGTCCGCCGTGAAGTTGGGGGCCTGCGCCGTGCTCTGGTTGTCCACGCTGTAGATGCACGTGCCATCGGAGATGTAGGCCGTCTGCTCGTCCGGGGACATGACGATGTCACGTGGATCGAGGCAGTTGAAGAGCGCCCACATCGCAGGGTTGAAGTTCAGCTTGTAGGTGAACCACTCGATGCGAGTCTTCGCGGGTGAGGTCGTGGTGTCCAGGTAGAAGCGGACGACGGCGTAGTTGCTCGAGCCCAGTCTCACCGCGTAGTAGTTGTTGCCCTGCCCGTTTTCGGTGAACCGCAGGGCGTTGTAGGTGAGGCCCGGCAGGGTGGTGGGTTCGATGGCGGCCAGCCCACCGGCGGGCGCATCGGAGTACTTGTACAGCCGGGTCGCCCCGATGCCCTGCAGTTCTCGCGTGGCCCCGAAGACCTCCATCCACCGCAGGTCCGTGACGCCGTCATCCAGGTTGAACTGCGTGTTCACCGTGGCCTCGGTGTTGCCACTCGAGACCCGTTCCAACGGCGTGGTGCGGATGCGTCCGAGGATGCCGTTGTTGTTGCCTTGCTGTACGTAATAGACGTAGTTCGAGCCACGCGTGTAGTGCGTCCCCCGGATGCCCGTGGTTGCGAGAGTACCGAATAGCTTGTTGTACATTCAACCAACTCCTTGCAAGTGCCGCGTAACATGGGCGTGAATGCGCCCATGACCAGACACCCTAGAAGCAAGGCCTGACATTCAATCTTCCATGCAATCAGTTGCATCCGACCTGTCACATCCGGGCTCGATGCAGGTCCGAAGTGCCAGGCCCGGGAGACCTGCCCCAGAGGGAGGTATCCAGGTCTTGCTCGCGGGCTGCGGGGCAGGCCACTCCTGGCAGGTATGGTTGCCAGTGGCGCTGGTGCACAGGCATGAGCTGGGAGGCTGTAGCCCGAGAGCGCGGGCCGTGGCGACCCACCTCTCCTGCCCGGAAGGGCAATTCCAATTGTTCGCACCTCGGTCGATACTCTTCCTTGCGAGGAAGCCATGCTCATCAGGCAAGACGTGGATGATTTCTGCCTGACAGGGCGAAAGGGGCGCGCCCCCGTGGAATGAGTGTTCCTTCCAAGCACCAGGGCGGGAAGGGCAGCTTCCCCGTGCGGACCTTCCGTGCCAGTGCCGCACGCCCCGGGGCAGTCCGGGACATGCCCTGGGCAGGCTCTCGGGAGGATTTGCCTCCAGACTTGGAGAGAGCCCGCATCGCCTGAACCTTCGAAAGGCCTTCCGGACTCGCGCGCACCGTGGGCCGCAGCGGACCTGCCCGGTCGTCCGTCGTCGGCATGTCAGCCCCACCCGGTAGGAAGGTGCTGGCGGAAGGAACGTTCCTTCCACGGGCGGGTCGGTCCGGCAGGGGGTGGGCAGATGATGGAGCTGTACCAGCAGTTCATGGCCACGCGGATGGAGGAGGCGGCGGCGGTGATGGCGCAGCGGGGCTACGACAAGACTCCGGCCGCGGAGCTGGCGCGGGTGATGCGCATGTCGGTGGGCTCGCTGTATCGGCGCTACGGCAGCAAGCGGGGCTGTGCGCTGGCCATTCGGGACTTCTCCGACGACGAGCTGTACCGCTATGCGCGCTACGAGTTCCAGATGGCCAGCACGGACGAGGGGGCGGGCTTTCGCGAAGGCTTCTTCGCCCTCTGGAGGCTGCTGGCCCACTACGTATTGCGGATGCCCGGCGTCTTCAGCTTCGTCCTCCTGCACGCCCGTCCGGAGCAGGGGCCGGACGACGAGCGAGGCTGGCGGGTGCGAGACCTGGTCCGGGAGGTCGTCAGCCAGGGCGAGCGCGAAGGAGTGCTGGAGCCGGGTTCCACGATGGCGAGGACGTGCCTGGTGTGGGGCGCACTGGCAGAGCTGGGGCGGGTGGCGGCAAGGCGGGAAGGCGCAGTCACGGAGGAGGACGTGCTCGCGTCAGCGGAGGCGCTCTGGCGGGCGCTCGGGCCCAGGAACGAGTCGGCGCCCCGGGGGCCCGGCGGGATGCCACCTCCAGATGGTGGAGAGGCTTCGGATGAGGCGCCCGACAGTGGCGCGGCGGTGGCCATGACGCTTCCGCCTCCAAACTGCGAGGAGCCCTCGGAGGAGGCACACGACAGCGGCGCGGCGGCAATGAATGATGACGCGGCGGTGCGTACGCCAGGCGCTCCGTCTGTAGCCGTGACGGCTGGAGAGGCCCTGGCAGCAACTCACGATGACGCGGCGTTCGGGCGCTCGATGCACGCCAACCCCTGTCGCGTTCTTCGCTACGACCCTGCCGGGATGAGGACACCGCACGCGGGAGGCCCCTGCCGGGCGACGTGGCAAGCAACGCGCTGGAGGCCATGTCGCTCGCCACGGTCTCGCATGTCTTGGCGCCGGGAGCGCTCGGAGCCTCCCGGATGCCGAAGGACTCTTCCGCGTCATGAATCAGGCGGCATTGGCGTTCGGGGTGCGGCAAACGCATCGCCGATGTGTGCCGCGAGCGCTTCTGGCAGAGGCCGGCGACGTCCGGCTCCAGCGTGGGGCTGGAGAGCCGGATGCCGGTGGCGCCGCGGGTGCGCTCGAAGAGCGTCCCGACGGTGTAGGCATAGCGATAGCGGCATTGACGCGCCGACTCCCAGGCACCGCGCTCGCAGTCCCATTGCTTCCGCTCGCCGTCCTCGCCGCACCCCACCGCCCCGAAGATGAGCGCCCCGGTGGGGGACCGGATGACCGCCCACCTGCCCCAGCTCGACCGCGTCATGCTGCCTTCGTCGCAACACATCCCCAGCGGCCGGTCCCGCACACGAAATGCAAGGGTGTGCCAGAGTGAAGATGCGCGGTCAGATGGAGCGCCAGGCCGGGATGGGCGCCAAGGTGTTCTACAACCGGAAGCGTCGCCACTTCTCTCCGGGCGACATCCGCCCGTTCGACTTCGAGCGAGTGGCCACAACACCACGCCCGGAAATGAAACCGGCCGTCACTCGTAGGGAACGCAATGAAAGCCATCGTCTGTCCCCGATATGGGTCCCCCGACGTCCTCCGGCCCGAAGAGGTCGAGACGCCGGTCCCCCGTGACGACGAGGTCCTGCTCGCGGTCCGCGCGGCGTCCGTGAACGCGGCCGACGCTCATCTCATGCGAGGTGAGCCCTTCGTCATGCGTCTCGCGCTCGGACTCCGCAGACCCAGATTCCCCATCCTCGGGTCGGATGTCGCGGGCCGGGTCGTCGCCGTCGGAAAGAGCATCACGCAACTTCAACCCGGCGACGAGGTCTTCGGAGATATCTCCGACTGCGGCTTCGGCGCCTTTGCCGAGTACGTGTGCGCTCGCGAAAAGGGGCTGTTGCCGAAGCCGGCGAACCTGACCTTCGAGCAGGCGGCCGCCGTGCCCATGGCCGCCGTTACCGCGCTCCATGGCCTCCGCGACATCGGCCGGATTCAGGCGGGCCAACGCGTCCTGGTTCACGGCGCGTCGGGCGGCGTGGGCTCGTTCGCCGTGCAGCTCGCCAGGTCCTTCGGAGCGGAGGTCACCGGGGTCTGCGGCACCGGGAAGCAGGACATGGTGCGCGCCCTCGGAGCCGACCACGTGATTGACTCCACCCGGGAGGATGTCACCCGAAACGGGAAGCAGTACGACCTCATCTTCGACGCCGCGGCCTATCGCTCCCTCTTCGACTTCAAGCGTGCCCTGAGTCCCACGGGCGTCTACGTCCTGGCCGGGGGCTCCACCGGGTCGCTCTTCCAGACCCTGCTGCTAGGCCCGCTGTTTTCGAGCTCCAGAGGCAGGAAGTTCCGCGGCTTCCTGTCGACGCCGAACCGGGAGAGCCTGACCTTCATCAAGGAGCTCATCGAAGCTGGCAAGGTCGTCCCGTTCGTCGACCGGCAGTTCCCGCTGAGCGAGGTTCCCGACGCAATCCGGCATCTCGAAGCAAGACGCACCCGAGGGAAGGTGGTCATCACGATGTGATGCGCCCGTGACCCGAGCGACACGATGGGCGGGGCTGTCCACCGTGCTGTAAGTCGTTGCAGCATGGGTCGCACGCACCCCCGTCAAAGCAACCACATGCAAGGTTCTGAATAGCTGCCTGCGCCCCAGGGCATGGTTCTGCCGGACGTGGCGATTGCCCAACGGTTCCAGAGTTGCTCTAGTTCACTCACGGCAATGCCGGCCAAAGCCGCCAAATCCGTAAGCCGGGGAGTGACAAATGCAAAGCAGCGCAGGGCAGTGGATGAGAAGGTTGCTGGGAGCCTGTCTCGGAATCTGGCTCGCGGTCGGCTGTGGCCAACCGATGGAGCCTTCAGGAGAGGAACCGGCGTCGATTGGTTCGCCAATCGTGCGCGCGCGGCCACGCGCCCGTCTGGCTGCTGGAGGGTACCATTCCCTGGCGATACGCCCCGACAGCACCGTGTGGGCGGCAGGATACAACAGCCTGGGCCAGCTCGGGAATGGCACCACGACCGACAGCTCCACGCCTGTGCCGGTCCAGGGGCTGAGCGGAGCCGTGGCCGTGGCCGCGGGCCACTATCACTCGTTGGCGATCCGCTCCGGCGGCACCGTGTGGGCCTGGGGCTACAACAGCGATGGCCAGCTGGGGAGTGGCTCCACGAGCAGCTACAGTTCCACGCCCGTGCAGGTGCAGGGATTGGCGGGTGCCGTGTCCGTGGCTGGAGGCAGCTATCACTCGCTGGCGGTGAAGCCAGATGGCACTGTGTGGGCCTGGGGCGACAATTACTACGGTCAGTTGGGAAATGGCACGACGACCGACAGCACGACCCCCGTGCAAGTGCAGGGACTGACCGGAGTCGTGGCAGTGGTTGCTGGAGACTATTTCTCCATCGCCGTGCGGTTTGACGGCACCGTGTGGACCTGGGGCGACAATGACGATGGTCAGCTGGGGAATGGCACGACGACTGACAGCCTGACGCCCGTGCAGGTGCAAGGGCTGAGTGGAATCGTGGCTGTGTCCGCGGCAGATGGACACTCCGTCGTGGTGAAGCCAGACGGCACCGTGTGGACGTGGGGTACCGACTATTACATCACGTATCAACAGACGACACCGAGGCAAGTCTCAGGACTGAGCGGGGTCGTGGATGTGGCTACAGGCGGCGACTTCTCGATGGCGGTGCGTTCCAATGGCACCGTGTGGGGCTGGGGCGAAAACTACTACGGCCAGTTGGGAGATGACTCCAAGAATGGTCGTTACACACCCGTGCAAGTGAAGGACCTGACCGGGGCGACTGCCGTCGCGGTGGGCGAGGCTCACTCGCTGGCGCTGCGCTCCGATGGCAGCGTATGGGCCTGGGGCAGGAACGATTATGGCCAGCGTGGGGACGGAGTCCCGATTCGCCACCCTGTGCCGATGGCGGTGGAGGAGCTCGGCGGTACAGTCGCCGTGGCTGCGGGATATGAGCACTCGCTGGCGGTACTCTATGATGGCACCGTCTGGGCCTGGGGTAGCAACCGGAGCGGTCAGCTCGGGGATGGGACAACAACGCGCCGGTCCATACCCGTAAAGGTGCAGGGGTTGAGCGAAGTCATGGCTATCGCCGCGGCCGGCAGCCGCTCGGTGGCGCTGCGCTACGATGGCACCGTGTGGGAGTGGGGCTCTGGCAGCGCTGTGCCTGTTCAGGTGCCATCTCTGAGCGGGATTACGAGCATCGCCGCAAGTGGCACACACACACTGGCGCTGCGTTACGACGGCACCGTTCGGGCCTGGGGCAGCAACTGGTACGGCCAGTTGGGCGACGGGACCATGAACGACAGATCCGCGCCAGTGACGGTACAAGGGTTGAGCGGTGTCGCGGATGTCGCTACTGGCAATAGCCACTCGCTGGCAGTGCTGTACGACGGCACTGTGAGGGCCTGGGGGAGCAACTGGGACGGCCAACTTGGGGATGGCACGACGACCAACAGCGCAATACCGGTGCAGGTGCAAGGACTGACCGGAGCAGTGGCCGTGTCCGGAGGAAACTACCACTCTGTCGCGGTGCGCGCGGATGGCACGGGATGGGCGTGGGGCTGGGGTACCCGGGGCACATTGATGGGCGGCAGTTCGAGTTCCAGAGTGCCGGCGCAGATGTCGGTGACCGGGTTGGTGGATGTGGCGGCAGGCGGCAGTTCCTCACTGGCCGTGAGTTCCGCAGGGCCCTTGTGGGCGGGGGGCTCCAACAATTGGGGCCAGTTAGGGAACGGCACCACGAGCTCCGTGTCTGCGCCGACACAGGTACAAGGGCTGAGCAACGGGGTGTCTTCCGTCGCCGCCGGCGGATACCACATGCTGGCGGTGAGCTCCGACGGCACCTTGTGGACCTGGGGCAACAACTCCGACGGCCAGCTGGGGATTGGCACCTTCTTCGACGCCATCACGCCCGTTCGCTCCCTGCTGTATTGAGCACGGGGTTGACCCGCTGACCGTCAACCGACCCACGCCGCGACGCAGCACCACGGCTGCGTGGGTCGGGCTGAATCAGGGCGCGACGTACTCGACGGCCCGGTAGCCCAGGCGCATGGCTTCCGTCTTCCCGAACTTCAGCGGGTCCTGGTAGCTGCACCGGCCCCCGGGAAGCGCGTCGCAGCCGGACGGCACCATCTCCGAGATGATGGTCCGCACGAGCGCGTCCGACAGCTCCTCCGCGCCGTGCTTGCCATCGCGCAGGAAGATGAAGTTCGAGAGCGCGACGGGCGTCACCCAGGACGTCGTCGGGAAGCTCCCGAAGGGGGCCACGTCGACACCGAAGTTGTCGACCACCAGGAACGGCGTCCGGTTGTAGTCGAAGGGTCTGCTCGGGCGGATGCCGGTGTTCACATAGAGGTCCGCGGCGTGCGCGGCGGGCCAGCCCTGGAGGTGCCCGTGCGGTCCGCGCCCCTCCGTGTCCAGGCCCGACTCCAGCTCGCTGAGGTAGCCGACGCGCAGGCGGTTGCGGTAACGCTCGGAGGGGAAGTCGAACGGGGACTCCTCCGGGCCGGCGACGTCGGCGGCCGCATGGGCCGCGAAGACGCCCGGAGAGCCGAACAGCACCTCCATGACGGGCTCCTCCGTCAGCAGTTTCGCGCGGAGCACCTCGTCGGAGGGCGCCTCGGCGCCACAGCGCCGTACCCACGTCTCGCGAAGCGTCGTGACCGTCTCCCCCCGGCTGTAGTTGATGAACCGCACGTTCAGCTCGCGCATGACGGCCCGAAGGGACTCGGCCCTCCGCCGGGCATGCTCCCGCAGCGGAGCGAGCGTCTCGGGCGTCGTGGAAGTCGCGCAGAACGCCTCGCGCGGAGCCACCCGGAAGGAATCGTCCTTCCACAGGACGAGGGGCTGCCGCGGGTTGGCCTCCACCACGGCGGACATCACGATGTTGCCGTGGCCGAGGCCCGCGCCGGTGTGGAAGCCGTAGGTGTCGTGCAGCGGGCCCCACAGGGACCGGAGCCACTCGGCGGGAATGATGCCCGGGCCCGCGAACGCCGCCAGCGCCTCGTGCAGGCCCGCGGGGGTGTGCCAGGTGAAGGGAATGGCGGCGAGGGTGCCGTCCTCCGCCGTGCGGAAGTAGCCCCGCAGGCGGTTCCGGTAGCGCAGCATCATCGGGGAGAGGGACTGGAAGTCGTCCACGATGAGGATGGCCTCACCGGTGCTCTCCGTCATCGAGAACTCCGACGGGTTGAATGGATGGTCGACCCAGGCGCACCCGGCGCTGTCCGGCTGCTCGCGGAAGCAGGTGTCCGACAGGACGCGCGCTCGCGTCTCCTCGATGCGCTGGAGGAGCGCCGCGTCCGGAGCGCGGAGCACGGGCCCGTCTCCCGGTCCTTCGCCGTTCCGAGGTACCGACGCCTCACCACAGCCCACCATCGCCCCGACGAGCGCGCCTGCCAGGACCGAACACACCACCTGATTCCGCACACGACCTCCCTGCCACAGTCCAGGACAGCCTACCGGCCGTCGATGCCGAGTGTCCCGGATACGGAGTGGGCATCGCGGACGGGTCGTCCGTGGCCTGCTCGGGACCTGGCCTGGAACAATCGGACCAGGCTCGTTGACGCGGTGGGGACGCATCCTGGTTGCTTCTGCCCCTCTGGGCGGAGAGTCTGTCCGGCATGTCTCGCCTGCTCGCCGCCCTCCTCGTCCTGTCCGCCCTGCCCGCCGCGGCGAAGGCCCCGAAGCTGACGCTGTTCATCAGCGTGGACGGGCTGGGCAGCGACGTGCTCCTGCGCAACCGCTCGCGCCTCACCGGCGGTCTGGGGCGGCTGCTCGACACGGGCGCGTACTACCCCTACGCGCGCTATGCCTACGCGGAGGCCCGTACCTCACCGGGTCACGCCACGCTGGCCACCGGCGCGAACCCCTGGCGCCACGGCATCGTGGACAACGACGTCCATGACCGTGCCACGAACCAGAGCGTGCAGCCCTACATGGACCCGACGCATCCCATCCTGGACGGAGTCACCGCCCCCTCGTCGGACACCAGCCCCGAGAACCTGATGGCGGAGACGCTGGCGGACCGGCTGCGCGTGTCCACCCAGGGCCGGGGCAAGGTGGTGGCGCTGTCGTTCAAGGCGCGCGCGGCGATTCCACTGGCCGGGCGCCAGGGACAGGCGTGGTGGTTCGACGAGGCGACGGGGAAGATGGTGACGAGCACCTGGTACGCGAAGGCCGTGCCCGCGTGGATGCAGGCGTTCAACGCACGAAAGCTGGCGGACGCGGACTTTGGCAAGCCATGGCAGCTGCTGCGTCCACGCGCTGAGTACCTGGGCGGGGACGACAGCGCCGCGGAACCGCCGGACCCCTACGGCATGGGCCGCACCTTCCCCCACGCAATCAGCGGCGGGCTCGAGGAGCCGGGGCCCGCGTCGTACCGGGTCTTTGCCGTGTCGCCCCGCTCACATGAGCTGCTGGTGCAGGCGGCGAAGGCCGCGCTGGAGGGCGAGGGCCTGGGCCGAGACGACGTGCCAGACATTCTCGCGGTGAGCTTCAGCGGCACGGACGCGGTGTTCCACGCGTTCGGCCCCTCGTCGTGGGAGATGCAGGACACGCTGCTGCGGTTGGACCAGGCGCTGGGCGAGCTCATCACCGCCGCCGAGCGCGCGGCGGGAGGCAAGGCGAACCTGGTCATCGCGCTGTCGGCGGACCATGGGGGCGCGGAGCTTCCGGAGGCCTGGGCCCAGGCGGGCCTGCCGGCAAGGCGCATCCACCCGGTGGAAACAGCCAAGGAGCTGGCGCAGGAGCTGCGCTCGAAGTTCGGCGTCGACGTGACGGTGAAGCTGCTGACGTTGGATGTGTACCTGGGTGGCAAGGCCCTGGAGTCGGGGCAGGTGGACGGCGTGGCGGTGCGGCGCGCGGCGGCGGCGTGGCTGGCGAAGCAGCCCTTCACGTTGACGGCGCTGGCGAAGGACGACCTGGACACGGCCCCGGACCTCGGAGGGCTGGTGGCGCCGCTGCGGCGTGGCTACTACCCGGTGCGCAGCGGGGACGTGCTCTTCGTGCCGAAGCCGTTCCACGTGGTGAGCGACTACCCACGCGGGACGAACCACGGCACCCCGTACTCCTACGACGCGCAGGTGCCTGTGGTGTTCGCGGGCCGAGGCGTGAAGGCGGGCCTGTACCTCCAGGAAATCGACCCGGTGGACGTGGCGCCCACGCTGTCCGTGCTTCTGGAGATGGGCATGCCCGCGTCGGCCGAAGGCAAGCCACGCGCGGAGTCCCTCTCGGGGCGGTAGAGGCCGCCTGGCACTCAGGGAAACCATGTCCAGGGACGCCCCGCGCGCTCGCCCTCCAATGAGCGGAGGAAGGCGAGCAGGGCTGCCCGCTCCGCCGACGCCAGCGTCACCGGACGCAGCAGCGGGGACACCTCGCCCAGGTAGCGCCCTGGAGCCCGCGAGGCGACGAGGTGGAAGTCCACCACCTCCTCCAGCGAGGCGAAGCGGCCGTTGTGCCCATACGGCGCGGAGGCCAGGAGGTTGCGCAGCGGCGGCGTGCGGAACGCACCATGGAGCCCCGGCGAGGCCTCCCAGCCGGGCAAGGGGCGCCAGCCGTCGAAGTACGGCCCCTGCGAGTTGAAGGGATTGGCGACGAGGATGCGCAACCCCTGCTCGCGCCCGGGGTCCAGCGCCTTGTCCTCCGCCGCCGGCACCCCGAGGTTGTGGAAGCGCTCGTCGCTGAGCATCGGTCCGGAGTGACACGTGTCACAGCCGGCGAGGAAGAAGACATACAGCCCCTCGCGCGCCTCGGCGGACAGCGCCGCCTGCTCGCCGCCGAGGAACCGGTCGAACGCGGACCGGCCCGCCGCTAGCCGGCGCAGGTAGGCCTCGATGGCCTTGCCCACGTTGGCGGCGATGCGGTTGACGGTGGCCTGGTCCTCGGGCCTCATGCCATCGAACCCGGAGTCCCCGGGCCTGCCCGCGGGAGGAAAGCGGCGGACGGGCAGCGAGGGGCTCTCCCCGAAGACAGCGGCGTAGTCCCTGCGGAACCTCGTCGTCACGGTGTGCGCGAGCTCCAGGCGGGAGGTGGCCAGCTCCGCCGAGTTCTCGATGGCGAACAGGGGCTGGGACCAGAGCGTGTCCGCGCGCCCATCCCACAGTTGCGTGCGCATCCACGCGGCATTGAGCAGGGACGGGGAGTTGCGGCCGAGCGCATCCAGGCCCGAGCCGGGCGGACGGTCCGGGTGCGCGTGCCCGTCATCGAAATCTTCTCCCGGCTGATGGCAGCCAAAGCAGGCCACCTCGCGGGTGCTGGAGATGTCTTTGGAGAAGAACAGCTCCTGTCCCAGCCGGGCGGCCGCCTCCGAGTCCGCTACGGCGTTGCCCCGCGCCGGAGGCAGCGAAGCCGGCAGGAGCATGGCCATGGCCCGCTGGCACTGCTCCGGCGACAGGCGCGAGTCCAGGGCACACGGGCCCGGGGCGGGCTCCTCCGGCACGCGTGCTTCACCACAGGCACAGACGAACAACAGCAGTCCCAAAGGCAGACGCACGGCATGCTCCTTCCACAAGGCCCGGCCGCTCGCGCAAGCCGAGTTTCCCACAAACGGAGGCCGCGGCAAGCGCGCCCCGTGGATTCGTCGGCTCATCGCGCCCCGCGAGCCACTCTTCGTAGCGTGAGCGGCCCGTCAAGGGAGCGAAGTCGCTGGGCGCGAGGCTCAGTTCGCCGGGCAGACCCTTGAAGAAGGTCTGCGGCGGCGAAGGCTCGAGCTCCGCATCGAAGAAGCTGTAGAGCCGCGACGTGGCCTCCCTCAGCTGCGCCGGAAGCTCGCCGAAGTTCGTCTCCGTGCAGTGTCTTCCGCACCGGACCCTGACCAGATGGCCCGCCTTGTCGAAGACCAGCGGGTCCGAGAAGTCAAAGCCCCAGCCGGGCCCTCACGAAATGCACGGCGATGAGGCGCGAGTCGGGGGCACTTCTGTTCTCCGGCACGAAGACGAGGCCGCGTTCGACCGGGACGGTTCTCCCCTCCTCGTCCGTGATGACGTCCGGTGTCAGGAGATACGAGCCGGCGGAGACCCCTGCGCTGGTTCGCGCCCGGGCAGGCTTCTGCCCGGACGGGAGGGTCGCGACTGCCGCGCAGCTGATGAAACACGTCGCGAGCAAGCTCCAGCCACACGCGCTACGGACAAGCGACATGGTTCTCCGCTTCCAGTGAAGAGCAGGCTTTGACGTTGCGGACACAGGTCGCTTCGGACCGCGCCGGAGACGCCAACCCGCCGCCCGAGAGCGTCACGACAGCCACGCCGTGACAGGACGCCTGGAGGAAGTGCGTCACCCGGCTGATGCGGTGGCACTCCCCTCCACGCGCCAGGCCACGCCCAGCAGGCCGCAGTCGCGCACCAGCAGGTCCACCATTGCGCCGTAGTTCTCCTCCACCCACTGCCGGAAGTAGACGTCGGGCACGCCCAGGATCAGCCTCCCCTCCTCCACGTCCACCGGACGCGCCTTCTGGAGCCATAGCAGGGCGTAGCGCTTGCCCTGGTCGTGCAGCCGCATGAGACACCGCTGCCACGCACGGCCCGCCTGCGTGGACACGTCCACGGCGGGGAGCACGGACTCCTCGGCGGCGGAGTCGGAGGGCTCGTGCGGGACGTAGCGCACCCACACCTTCGGCGAGCAGAAGGCCAGGGCCGTGCCCACCGGCTGGCGGGAGCGGCCCCAGTCGGACTGGAGGTAGCCACGGCAGGCCGCCATCAACCGGCCCTCTTCGCCGCTCACCTTCGCCAGGGCGTGCCGGTACCAGTCGGGCCAGCCCGCCGGCATCTCCTCGCGCGGCACGCCCCGGAAGGCCCGGGTGCGCTCGGTCTGGAAGCTCTCGAAGAAGAGCTCCGCCTGGGCCGGAGAGACCTTGGGCGGAGACTCCGGCTCGATGTCCTCGGATTGGCTCCGGCCCTCGGGAGGCAGGGACACCGGCACCAGGTGCGTGCCGTGAAGCGCGAGCTGGATGGGGTCGCCGTCCACGGACAGCACTTCGTCCGGAGGAGGTGGCGGTGGAACGGGCGCGAGATGTCCGGAGGACAGGTCGACCTCCATTGCTGCTGCTGAAGAAAGACTCTTCTTCTCGTTCTCCCTCTCCTTCTTCCTTCTAGCGCTGGATGTCCCTGGCGCGTCCAGCGGACGTCCGCCGGACGCGGCGGCCTTGTTGGCGCGCTCTCTTCGTTTCCGCTCGGCTTCCTTCCTCCTCTTTTCGAGGACTTGCACGTAGCGGTCGCAGAGCGTCAGCCGGATGCCGCCCTCTTCGCGCACGAGGATGCCGGTGCGCAGCAGCGTCTCCCAGAACGCGCCGGGTGCTCCCGTCCACCGTACGGCGCCTTCGACCGCCTCACACCAGATCGCCTCGTCCGCGGAGGTGTCCGCGGACGCGTCCCGCGGACGTCCCGCGGACGCGGCGAAGGGCTCGAAGCGTCCGGAGGGTAAGGCCTGCACGGCCCAGATCTGCAGCTCCACGATGGCGCCCAGGAAGGCCCGCCGCTCCATGCCCAGCAGGCGCGCGGCGCCCACCACGGCGAGGCTCAGGGGAAAGCCCACGTCGACCTGCACCCAGTCCAACCCGCCCAAGGTTGCTGCCTCCCAATGGACCCGTGCGTGAAGCGCCGGGCCCGTTGCGTGCTTCAGGTGCTCGTGGGTGTCCGCGTCCCATGCTGCCCGGTGCGTGGGACACCCCGACACACACCGCCCATGCCTGTTGCACCCTGTAGTCCTTCCGGGGACGGAAGGGCTCCGGGCGCGTGAGCTGATCGCGGACCTCTCCTACGACAGAGATGTGTCGGTGATCCAGGCCGCCGATCTGTGTCGCGATCACGCACGCGTCCAGTCCCCCTCGGTTTCCGCTGCCCGTGCGATCGCGCCCCTGGGCGTGCGCGATCAGCCCGGTACAAGCCGCATCAGGACACTACAACGCGCAACAAGGATGCAGCGGGCGGGCTGCCTCCGCGCGAGGAACGACGCATGGCGGGGAGAGGTGTCGGGACGAGTCCGACGACACCTGCCCCGCTGTCCGTCCCGCGCGGCGCTTGCTTCGCTACTTCGCGCTGCTGTTGCGGCCGAGGGTCACCTTGAGATGCCCGGGCTGCGCGGACGGCGCTCCCACGAAGACGTAGCCGTCCACGAAGTTGAAGGTGTCCGCCCAGGGAACGGGATTCCGGAAGCCCGTCTCATCATGCTGGTGCGCCACGAAGGACGCGACGGAGGCGCTCTGGGAGTAGTTGGGGTCGAAGACGCCGATGTTGACGGTGTTGTTACCGTAGTACTGCGACATCACGGTGACCGAGTCCTGACCGGAGCCCGCGGGCCCGAGCGTGTTGCTGGAGAGCGAGATGAGCTGGGTGGAGTCGGGCGTGCCGATGACGACGTTCAGCGTGTTGGGCGTGGTGTTGACGAGGGTGGTGTACAGCGAGTTGGGGTTGGACATCGGCAGCGTGGGGTTGCTCGGAAGGGACATGACCTGACTCCTGGGCGGATGAGGGTGTGCTCGCGGAGCGGGACGCAATCCCCGTCGCCGCGTTGCTTCCGGACCTTGAGCAATGGCCGTGCCGGGCGTCTCGCCCCTGTCTCCCGAGGGAGCGTGGCCGGCGAGGGGCCCCCACGGAGGCTTCCGACACGTCGGCGTGTGTCGGCCGACATGTCGCCGCGCCGGAACATGAAACAAACATGCGATGCAACTCCCGGACACCCAGCGCCACCTCGCCGCTTCCGTAGCGAGAGGGGCCTCCCGCCGGGCTGTGGTGGACAGTCCACACCACAAACAGGCCGCTGGGTGATGACAATCCTCCTCACTCATGTCTCAAAAGCCGCGAAGCCTCATTAATCAAGAATTGCAGTTAATCATTGAAAGTCATTTGGATTGAAAATACCCTGACATGGTCTTGCTGTAGGAAACCTGCGAGGAGTGCTCGATATGCATCCTGTCTTGAAGCGCGATGTGACCCTGTGGAGAGCCGCACTGGTGTGTCTCACCTTGGTGGGCTGTGGCGATGGAACGGCCGACAGCAGCACCCCTGCTCCGCTGCCGGCAGCGGAAGCCGCGCCCGACTCCGAGATGGGCGACGCTTCACTCGTCGAGGAGGGCTGGGAGAGGGTTGCGAACCAGTATCAGTACTTCACGCTGGCCACGCCGTCGACTGTCCGATTCGGTGAGGGGACGACCTGGGCCACCCGGGAGCTGCCCGCGGGCCGCGTGTATTGCTTCTTCAATCCGGACCCCGCGCCCGGTCGCTTCAAGACGTGCGAGCGCAAGACGACACCTCCTCCCGCGAGTGACCCTGCGCTCAGCCCTGCGTGTGCCGCGTTCTATTCCCCTGACTTCGCCCTGACGAGCACCCGCCAGGCCACCCCCATTCCCACGTGGGCGAAGCCCGCAAAGGGCGTGGCGGTCTCGGAGCCCACCTACAAGACGTGTTTCGTGCGCGTCACCAACTACACCGCTGACGGAGTATCGGGCTTTGCCCGAAACGACTATTCGCGCCGGCAGGCCTTCAACGCGAACAGCACGAAGCAGCTGATATCCGGCTATAATGGTGGAACCTGGCATGTGTATGACGCCAACACCCGCGCGCGCCTGAAGCAGCTGTCGGGGCTGTCCGGGGACGTGGAGCCGCAATGGCACCCGACGAATCCCAACCTGCTCTACCACCTGCCCACGGTGGGCATCGGCATGAAGCTCCACGAGCTGAACGTGTCGACGGGAGCGACTCGCGTCGTGGGTGACTTTGCCGCACGGCTGAAGGCCCGGTGGCCGACCGCGATGGCGGCATGGACGCGGTCGGAGGGCTCACCCTCGGCGGACGGGCGCTACTGGTGCTTCATGGTCGACGGGGACAACTGGAACAGCGTGGGCGTCTTCACGTGGGACCGCGACACCAACACCATCCTGGGCATGTACGACACGAATGGAGACCGGCCCGACCATGTGAGCATGTCCCCCAGTGGCAACTCCTGTGTCGTGTCGTGGGTCAGTGCGCAGGGCACGGCGGCATTCTCCCGGGACTTCACCAGGAAGACCCAGCTGCTCCATGCGTCCCAGCACTCGGACATCGCGCTGGATGCCAACGGAGACGACGTCTACGTGGCCATCGACTACAGCACCAATGAGGGCGAGGTGTTCATGGTGAACCTGCGCACGGGCGTGCGCACGATGTTGTTCCCGACGTACCTGAGCGGCACCGCGACGGCGTTGCACGTCTCGGGCAAGGCCTTCAACAAGCCCGGCTGGGTGGTCATCAGCACCTATGCCGACGGCGGCGGCGCGCTGCAGTGGATGCACCGCAAGGTGATGGCCGTGCAGTTGAAAGCCAATCCGACCGTCTACACGCTGGCGCACCACCGCACCAAGGCGAACACCCAGCAGGATGGGTACTGGACCTCGCCGGTCGCCAGCGTCAACCGCGACTTCACGCGGGTGACCTTCAACTCCAACTGGGGCTCGAGCAGCGACTTCGACGTGGATACGTACGTGGTCGAGATTCCGGCGAGCGCGTTGAAGTAGGCTGCGGCAGGTGGCCAACGCCCGAGGGCCCTTCGGGGCCCTCGGGTTCCAGCGGAGATTGAATGAGCCTGTGGAAGAAAGCGCCTCCCGATGCCGCGGCCATCACGGCGAAGGTCACCGCCGTGGCCGAGCAGAAGTGGAAGGAGTCGCTGGGGCTGAAGATGGGGAATCCGGCCGATGCCGACTTCATCGGCTGGCAGACCGCCCTCAGCGCCCCGTTCCCGATGGCGTGGCCGTCCGGAGACCCGACGCTGGCGTTCTACGCCTTCGCGTGGGGCATGAATCCCTTCGTGCTGAAGGACGGGCAGTACGTGGGCCCCACCTGGGCCCGGATTACCCATTCGCCCCACGACGCGAAGACCGAGCTCACGCTGCTGGACATGCGACTCGAGTCTCGCGGAGTCAGGGGCATACGCCCGCTGAGGCAGGAGGAGCTCGGGATTCTCGAGGTGAAGCCGCTCGAGGTCCTCCTGGGGCCGCGGACGAAGGCTGGCGATGAGAAGCTGAAGGCCTATTACTGCCTCCAGCGCTCGCTCGGGAACCTCCCGTCCGAAGCAGTCGCCGCGCATGCGGCGTTCTTCGAATGGCTCGACTGCCGATGAGCCCGGCTTCGAGCGCCGTGCGGGCTACCGGCCCTCGGGCGACTTGGACGCTGATGGCGGGCGCGCGACGACCTCGTCGATGAGGCCATACTGACGGGCCTCCTCGGCGCTCAGGTAGTAGTCGCGGTCGGTGTCCTTCTCGATGCGCTCGATGGAGTGCCCGGTGTGCCGCTGGATGATTTCGTTGAGGCGGCTCTTGAGGCGCAGCATCTCCCGCACCTGGATTTCGAGGTCCGTGGCCTGCCCCTTCGCCCCTCCATGGGGCTGGTGCATCATGATGCGCGCGTTCGGCAGGGCGTAGCGCCGGCCCTTCGCTCCCGCGAGCAGCAGCACCGCGCCGAAGCTGGCGGCCTGTCCCACGCAGATGGTGGACACCGGCGCGTTCACGTACTGCATGGTGTCGTAGATGGCCAGCCCCGCCGTGACGCTGCCTCCCGGCGAGTTGATGTAGAGGTTGATGGGCTTCTCGGGGTCCTCGCTGTCGAGGAAGAGCAGCTGGGCGACGAGGATGTTGGCCACGTCGTCCGTCACCTCCGTGCCCAGCATGATGATGCGGTCCTTGAGCAGCCGGCTGTACAAGTCGTACGTCCGCTCTCCGCGGTGCGTCTGCTCGACGACGTAGGGGATGTTCATCGCAGGGCCTCTGTGTGGAAGAAATGGAAGGCGGCTTCACGCGGCGCGGCGAACAGGCCCCCGCGCACCGAGGCGCAAGGCGAGCGAGTCCAGCACCGAGCCCGCCAGCGCCACGGCGTGGAGCGGAGCGCGCCAGTGCGTGAGGACCAGCCGGACCTTCTCGCCCTGGGGCACGAGCTCGAAGGTGACCTCCGAGTGCGGTGTCTCCTCGTCGCTCCAGGTGAAGGACAGCACGCGCGGAGGCTCACACCGCGTCACCACGCCCCGGACGGTGCGCTCCGTGGGCCGCTGCTCCGTGCCCTCCGTGCGCAGCGGCTGGAGCTCCACGCGGCCTCCCTCGCGCAGCTCGATTCGGGAGACGGACAGCCACTCGGCCAGCAGCTCCGGCTCGGTCAGGTAGCGCCAGACGAGCTCCAGCGAGCCCGGGAGGAGGCGCTCCAGGCGCGTGCTGCGCGACTCGGGAGGAGGGGCGGACGGATTCAAGGGCGTCTCCGTTTCTTCGTTTCGGGGTGTGCGGCCAGTCGCTGCTCGAGCACGTCGAGGCGCTCGTTCCAGAAGCCCCGGATGCGGACGACCCACCCTTCGAGCTCGTCGAGGCCCGCGGGGTCCAGCGCGTAGATGCGCCGCTGGGCCTCGGCGCGGACCTGGACCAGGCGCGCCTCCTTCAGGACCTTCAGGTGCTGGGAGATGGCGGGGGCGCTGATGTCGAAGCTCTCGCCCAGCTCTCCCGCCGAGCGCTCACCGCTGGCGAGCAGCTCCACGATGCGCCGACGCGTGGGGTCGGAGAGGGCGATGAAGGCGAGCACCCCTCGTATTTAAGTCATGACCTAATTAAGCGCAAGCTTCAATGCGCTGGGGGTGGGTGCGGCTCAGCGCAGCCAGTCGAGGGCCTTCTCGAGCTGGGGCGTCGCGTCCTCGAGGAAGGAGCGGCCGTGCGCGACGAGGACGCGACGCGGCTGCCAGCCCATGAGCTGCCGGTAGCAGGCCCGCGCCTGGGACTTCCGGCCCCAGGCCGTCAGCTGGACCTCGCGCGGCGTCTGCCCCGGCCACAGGGTGCCGCCGAGCGCGAGCAGCCAGCGCAGGCGGGGCCGGATGCGCTCCCGTTCGAGGGCCATGACCAGGTCCGCCAGAATCAGGGTGGAGGACGCACGGTGGAAGAACACCACCTCTTCCACGAAGCGGCTGCCCCGGAAGATGAGCTGCTCGACGTCGCCCGCCCAGGCTCCGGGCGCGTCGTCGGTGAGGTCGGCATCGAACGCGACGTCGATTTGCTGTGAGCGTGCACGCTCGCGAACCCCTGGAGAGGCCCAGGCCATTGCACGCGGGTAGCGCGCCTTCCAGGCGGGGATGCCCGCGTAGTGGAACCTGTTCGGCGAGACGAGGTGCTCGACGGGGCCGAGCGCATCGACCTCCGCGAGCAGGCCCGGCGCCGGGGCCGTTGGAGACCAGAGCCACAGCCCGCCCGAGCGCAGGCGGAGCACCACCATGCGCGTGGGGAACGGCAGGGAGACCGGGCCATAGCGCATCTTCATGACGGGCCCGTCCACCCACCAGATTCCGTCGGCGAGCGGCTTGAGAGTCGAGAGCGGAGCGTAGGGAAGGACTCCGTCGCCCCAGTCGGGAAGGCGGTCAGAAAGGGCCGGGTCTGGCGAAGTCATGGCCTCGGCATCCTACTCCGGGGTCCGGGGCGGTCCCCTTCGCGTGTTCCGGCTGTCCTGCTCAGGCAGTGGATTGAAGTCGACGCGCTAGTCCTCCGGCGATGTCGCCACGCGCAGAGGGCCATTCTGTCCCGCGACGATGAAGGGTGCCCAGTAGTGGGGGTGAGGGTGCGTCCGCCGCAATGCGAGCATCGCCTGGTGCAGCGCCGTGGCGCGGCCCTGCCCCGCCAGCAGGTTGCGGTAATAGCTCTCCATGAGCACCCGGGTGACCGCGTCGTCCACCTTCCACAGGCTCATCACCACCGTCTCCGCTCCCGCCGCGACGAAGGCCCGGCGCAGCCCGTAGACACCCTGGCCGAGCTTGACGTCGCCTCGCCCCGTGTCGCAGGCGGACAGGACGACCAGCTGGGTGCCCCACAAGTTGAGGCCGACCAGCTCCAGGGCCGTCACCATCGTGCTTTCGGGGGGTGGCCCCGTGGCGCCGGAGGCGTCGGGCCCTGGAGCGCTCGCGCCCGCCAGGAGAAGGCCGGAGCGTAGCAGCGGGTCGGCGGAGGACGCGGCGTGGAGGTCAGGGCTCAGCGCACCGGAGTAGCCCACGGCGCGGGTGGCCTCCTGCGTGGCGGCGTCCTTGAGGAAGAAGCCGTGGGTGGCCAGGTGCAGTACGCCGGGGGCTGACACGCTCAAGAGCCGCGCCTTGGTGGCCTCGCGGCCCAGGAAGATCCGAGCGCGAGGAACCATGCGCCGGATGGCCTCGGCCTCCCCGCGGGTGCCAGGGAGGGAGGGCCAGGCAGTTCCGGACAGGCCGTCGCGCAGCGTGGAGTAGAAACGCTCGACGGCGACCGAGCGCTCCGCCAGCTCGAGCGGCTTGTCAGCGGAGGGTTGGACCGCGAAGTCGAAGTCCGGGTCTGCCAGGACGACCACCGCCTGGGAAGGAGCGGCCTGCCGGGAGCGCGTCAGCAGGTCCCTCCCGGAGGTGAGGTACGTGAAGTCGTGGGCTTCCACGCGGAACCGGTAGCCATCGTGGAGGGCGGCGAAAGGGACAAGCCCCAGCTGCCCGTCCGGCGAGATGAAGACCTGCTGGGTGCCGTCCAGGAACCGCCACAAGGGACGGAGGACACGCTGGTAGAGCACCTGGGCCGAGTGCAGGAAGTTCACGTCGCGGGTGGCCAGGGCATCTCGCATTGCCGCGGCGGCGCTGTCGATGGGCGCGGCGGGTCCGAGGTCGGCGGCGCGGATACGCCCGCCCGGGAGGAGCACCAGCGCCAGGTACCGGAGCTGCGGGGCGTGCCGCGGCTCCAGCGTGCCGGGCTTGCGCAGGAGCGAGCGGTCCGTGTACGCGACGAACTCGACAAGGACGCTGTCCTCGGGGAGGGCCGCCACGACACGGTCGACCATGTCCTCGGAAGCTGGCAGCGAACGCAGCGCGCGCAGGGGCGCGGAGCGCCTGGCCAGCTCGGCTTCGAAGGCATCGACCTGGACGACGAGCTCCTTGACTCGCCGCTGGTAGTCGGCAGGCGGCATGGGGCCGGGGCCCTGAAGCGACAGGCTTGCCAGCTCGCCGCGCAAGACTCGCAGGCGGTCGAAGACCTCTCGGTCCTGAGCGCTCGCGCGCTGGTAGGCGGTACGCGAGGTCTCCGCCATCTGCTCGACGGAGCGGCCCTTGCGCAGGAGCGCCGCGGTGAGCCCCATGTGCCGCACGTCGTCGTCGTGTGGCGCGGCTCGCACCAGCTCGTAGAACAGCTCCTCCTGGGCGCGCAGCTGCGCGATGAAGCTGGCCAGCCGGCCCTCCGAGAAGTGGAGTGCTTCCGAGCGCAGGCGCAGCTCGGAGATGGCGAACGCGCGCTTCAAGGCCGGCAGGGCCTGGCCGAGGCGGTTGTCAGCCACGCGCAGCCGGGCGAGGTGGGTGAGCAGCTCGGCGACGTAGGGGTGCTTCCTGCCCTGGGTCTGTTCAACGAGCTCGAGCGCGCGCAGGTAGGCCTGTTCGGCCTTGGCGAAAGAGCCCTGTCTGGCGAAGACGCGGGCGAGGTTGTCGAGCGAAGAGGCGATGTCGGGATGGTTCTTGCCGAAGGCCGCTTGCTGAAGGGTGAGCGCGCGCGTGGCGAGCAGCTCCGCCTGCGCGTACGAGCCGAGGTGGATGTAGAGGCTGGCGAGGTTGTTGAGCGAGGAGGCGAGGTCGGGATGGTTCTTGCCGAGCGCCGTTTCCTGGATGGCCACCGCGCGTTGGTAGAGCGGCTCGGCACGGCCGTACAGCCCCTGCTCCGAGTAGAGCCGGGCGAGGTTGTTGAGCACCCGGGCAACCTGGGGATGCTCCTTGCCGAGCGCCTCTTCCTGGATGGCGAGAGCACGCTCGAAGAGCGGCGCGGCCCGGTCATATGCCCCCTGCGCCTTGTAGAGAGAGGCGAGGTGGTCGAGCGAGGAGGCGACGTCGGGGTGGCTCTTGCCCAGCGCCGCCTCCCGGACCGCGAGGCCGCGCTGGAGCAGCGACTCGGCTCCGGCCGCGTTTCCCTGGAGCTGGTAAAGGACTCCCAGCAGGTCCAGACACCGGGCGACTTCTGGATGCGCACTCCCCAGCACGGACTCCAGCAGCACGAGGGCGCGCTCACCCTGGGCGAGGGCCTCGGAGTACCTGCCCTTCGCATGGAGCGCTCCTGCCCCCGCATGGGCCGCCAGCGCCTCCTCCAGCCGCGCCTCCACGTCCGGGGCTCCCGCCGCGCAGCAGAGGACCGCGACCGCCATCCATGCGAGCGCCTGCCGCATCACAGCCTTCCGACAATGCCGACCGTGCCCCCTACCCCGTATCTCGCCGGGGCCAGCACCGGAACGAAACGAGGCGCCGGGGTGGACGTGCCCGAGGCATGGCCCCTGGACAGCCAGGGCTTGGGCGCCGAGAGCTCGTAACCCAGGGCCGCTCCAGCGGAGGGAAGCAGGAGCATGAAGATGGCCACTGGTACGATGTTGGCTTCGCATTGATTGACTCGACTGAGTGTCAGGGGGTCGTTGCAGCCCAGAGAAGTGACCACACCCAAGAGCAGTGGCCCCACGGCGCCCAGGAGGCTTCCGAGCAGCGCGGCGTTGACGCTGCCGCGTCCGTCCAGCGCCCTGCCCGTGAGCGGCACTACCACGGCGGGTCCCAGCACCAGGCTCGCTATCATGACCGACAGAAGAACGCCCCCCGGGAGGTCGATGAGAAGCTGGCTGTTCAGCAGCGTGAGCACAAAGCTGGTGCCGACTCCTGCCAGGTATTCGGCGGCGACACGGCCGACGATGCTCGGCGTATCTTCACCCTCATCGGAGTCCGTATCCAGCAGGCGGAGCGCCCCTCGCTGGGAGCCGGGCAGCGTCAGGGCAGAGCGCACCTCGAGGCGAGCGGTGACGGGGGCATCCAAGGCCGGGGGCATGGAGGAAAGGACGGCGGTCAGGAGCAGGAGTGTGTGCATGGAATCTTCCCGAGGAAGTCACGACAGGCAGGGGCTCCCTCTTATGAGCCGGTGACGTGGAAAATCATGCATGGAGGATTGGAGAGCCTCAGGGAGAGTCGCGCCCGCCGATCTCCGGGAAGCGCTCGTAGGCCCGTTTGAGCGCGTCCAGGTGCGCGGGGTTGTCGAGATCGAGCGGCGCATCGGTGAGCTGCACGACCCACCCGCCCGATGCCGTGCGCCTCGCCCGTGAAAGCAGGTCCGTGTCGCGGGCAGGGTCAGGGAACCCGATGGCCTGTGCGGCAGCGGCAGACCAATAGTTCAGCCACCCGAGGTAATAGGGAATCTCGGGCGAGCGGATGTGCTCGAAGAGCTTGAGGGCGGGCAGCCCCCGGCGTGGGGACGGCGGCCCTTCCAGCGTGGGTGCTGTCTGATACGCGATGTCCACCGCAGCGGCGTATGGCGTCGCACGCCCCCAGAACGCGCGTGCGCCCTCCGCTACGCCCTCAAGCACAGCCGCCGCTGACGCGATCACGGGCTCGTCCAGTGGCAGTTCTGCATGCACTTCAAAATGGTCCTGACCGCCTGGGCTGAATAGTCCGGATCTTCCCCTTCCCACAACCGTCACGGGGTAACTCTCGTCCCCGTTGCACACCAGAGGGAAGCCTCCGTCCTTGACCTTTTCTACGAGCCACGCGTCGCGCTGCGGCAATGCGATGGGGCGCCCGCCTTCGGAGAGCCTCCACGCCAAGCGCAACCCGGGAAGTGCCTGTTCCATCCCACGGATGACATCGAGCGTGCGGCCATCTTTGCCCACGAGCGCAGGCGCGTAGACGGTCAGGACGAGGCAATTCTGGGTGGTCATCGTTTGCATCCGGTGACGACGATCTCGGGTCTGGCTCGCTCACGAGATGCCCTCCGATATGCATCCAACTCCTCTTTGATGGCGACTGCCACCACGACTGCGCCAGCGACAATCACGGCTCCAACGACTATCTCGGGTGCTATCAGAATGCAGACTCCCATCCCAAAGCCGCAGCACCCGCAGAGGCGACAGAGCAGCTTCCCGTGACATCGCGAAACTGGAGCCGGTCATGGTCGAGCGCGTGATAGCACCTCTCCACAACCACGGCCCATTCGTTGGATGCCTCCCGCACCACGCATCGCCCGCCATCAACCCATGGCAGCGTCGCCGCTCTCTGGAGGTTGGCGACCCTCGGGTTCCGGGCCGCTGGGCCTTTCGGGCTCGGCTCCGTCGTTGCACAGGCGGAGAGAAGCAGTAGGAGTGCGACGCATGTTCGGGAACGCATGGCCACGTCCTTACGAAAGGGGTTCTGCCCGCCACGCCCGACAGCGAGAGTGCTCGGAGCGCGCCCGAGTCTGGCAGCGCGGCCCCCTGGAGAGCCAGGACCGAACGCAGCCGGTCCGAGCTGCCGCAGCTGCGTATTCCGGCCATGCCGATCAGCGATTCCGGAGCAAGGTGAGCGGCTGTTCCGGGGATGCCGAGCAGGCCTTCCGGTGAAGCCGAGCGATGGCGTGGCCGATTCCATGGAGGGTGCTGCCTGGGGTCTTGACCTGTCGCATTGCTTTGGGCGTCGAGGACCGTGCGAGTAGCCTGCCCGTACGCGGAATGGGCCGCCTGCGAGGCACTTCATGGAGTCCGAATCCTTCAATCCGGCAAGCCTGCCCCCGGGGACGCGCATCGGCCGGTGGCGTCTGCTGGAGCCGTGCGGCCGAGGCACCTACGGCGTTGTCTACCGGGCCGAAAGCGTGGAGGAAGCCGGGGGCGTCGTGGCCCTCAAGCTTGCCCTGCATCCCGGCGATGCGCGCTTCGTCCGTGAGGACGAGCTGCTCTCCCGCATCCACCATCCCGCTGTGCCGCGCCTCTTCGACCACGGCCAGTGGCAGCCCCGAGAGGGTGCGTCCTACGCCTGGCTCGTCATGGAGTGGATAGAGGGCGCAGCCCTCTACGACTGGGCCTTGGCGCAGCGCCCGTCGTCACGGCAGGTGCTGCACCTCCTCGCCCGGCTGGCGCGGGCGTTGGAGGCCACGCATGCCGCAGGCGGCATCCACCGGGACGTGAAGGGCGAGAACATCCGCGTGCGAAGTGCGGACGGCCAGCCCTTCCTCATGGACTTCGGCTCCGGACACTTCCTGGGCGCGTCCACCCTGACGTGGGACTCGTGGCCTCCTGGGACTTCCGCCTACCGCGCTCCCGAGGCCTGGGGCTTCGTGCTGGGCCCCGGTAAGCCTCCCCCCGTCCCGTATGCGCCCAGCCCCGCCGATGACGTCTTCGCCCTGGGTATCACCGCCTACCGGCTCGTCACCGGCAAGTACCCGCCCTCGCCGCATCCGTGGGGCGAGGACGCCTGGCTGTGGCACCCGGAGAAGCGGGCGCTGTGGACCGCCAGCACGAGCAACGCCCGCTGCGCTCCGCAACTGAGCGCCCTGGTGTCCCGGATGCTCTCGCTCCGGCCGGAGGCGCGTGGCAGTGCGAGCGAAGTCGCCGAAGCGCTGGAGCACGCCGCACGGAAGGCGGGGCCTGAAGCGGATGTGCCGCTCTTCACCGGGGAGGAGGCGAGGCCCGCGGGCCTCTTTCCTCCGCTCCAGCGCGTCACGGTGCGGCCACCTCCCCCTGTGGCGAGGTGGCCCCGGTTCCTGGCGGCCAGCCTCGGTGCCGCCCTGGCCCTGGGCGCGGGAGTGCTGTCGAGCACGGAGGCCGTCGAGCCGCACGAGAAGACACACCTCGCGGAGCGGGAAGAGGAGAAGGATGGAGGAACGATCGCCGTCGGAGACGCCGCGCTGACCGCCCCAGTCGAGCCCGAGCGAGCCCCCTCCATGTGGTCGGCCATCCGGGCGGAGTTGCCGCCGAAGCCCCTCCCAAAGCAGCGGAGGCCCGATGGCGACGGGCGCTGTTCCGGCAAGGGACTGGTCGCAATCAACGGCGGCTGCTGGGTGAAGCAGCCTGTGGACCTGAAGGACTGCGACGCCGTGGGCGGCTTTGCGTACAAGGGCGCGTGCTACGTCCCCGTCTGGGCACGGCAACGTCCTCCCACCTCGGGGCCCACGAGTCGCGACGACGCTCCATAGCAGGTAGGGCTCCGGCATGATGCGTCCATTTCTTCACCAAGGCTGCCGCCAGGAAGAGGCTTGAGCCTGGCAGTGCAGCGCGCGTCGGACGCGTCGACGCGCGCCTCGTGGTGAGAGCCGTGGGCTTGCCACGGAAGGAGTTGCTGGAAGGCTGCTGGAGCGGCTGTGCCGCCATGGGGCGCGTGGCGCGCTGGCCCTGGAGCGCTCCGGCAGTCCGTCTTCTGCTCACCCCTCCGAGGGCGCGGGGACATTGAACCTGTGCCCCTTGCGCAGCACGTAGAGCGTCGTCCGGGGTGTCCGCGCCTGCTCGTCCGGCTGGAAGAACACCCCGGCATGGAAGGGCTCCAGCGGCTCGATGTCGAGCGAGAACTTCTGCTGGTCCTCGGTGCTCTCGTGGCCGACGACCACGCGGCACAGCGTGGAGCCACACGTGGCCTGTAGCAGCTGCGTCCGCCCCAGCCCGCGGATGGCGTCTTCCATCCGCCGCAGCTGCTCGCTGCTCCAATCCCTGTCGAGCGGCTCGGTCTCAAGCCGCTCCTCCAGGTGGCTGGCCAGCTCCGTGACCAGCTCCTGACTGCGCTGCGCGAGCTCCTCGGGGGTGCGGGGCAGCGAGGGCTTCACTGCCTCGGCTTCGTGGCCTGGCCCACCGGGCGCGGCCGGTGGCCGGGTGGGCTCCAGTGGAGGGGGAGTCGCGAGCGCCTGCCGCTGGAGCAACTGCTGCTCCAGCTTCGAGACGTCGCGCCGCAGGGCCTCGAGTTGCCGCCGTAGCTCCTCGCCCTGGGAGGCCGCGGGCACCGCCGCCGGAGCCGCGCTGCCCTGCAACAGGACGAGCGCCACCGCTCCCGAGACCGCCACGGCGGAGAAGGCCGAGACTGCCAATGCCGCTCTCATGGTGACTCTCCAGGCTCAGGGCGTGTGGATGGCCCGATAGGTGAGCACGTGCGAGAAGCCGGCATTCCAGACGTACGGAATCGTGCACGTCATGGTCATGGTGTGGGTGCGGGCATAGGGATAGAAGCCAAGGAACTGGACCCCGGGCCCGGAGTAGCTGCTGGTGTCGGTCTGAGACCAGATGATAACGCCCGCGAGGTCGATACCTCGCAGCGTGCAAGTGATGTCCACGAAGGGATTGCGGTCGTACACCTGCACGTAGACTTCGCTGACCGTCGCGAAGAACGGCGGATTGAACGGACACTGGACCGTCGTGTTGTGGCTGATTGAGGCGGTGTAGACGCCGTACTGGGGGCTGTGGTTCACACGGTCCACGTCCGCGAGGACGGGCGCGCAGAAGTTGCCGTCATACAGGATGTCCGCCGCGCGCGCGTCCGTGCCCACGACGCTCAGCCCCAACACCGCTGCCGTACCCGCTACCGCGAGAATGTTCCGCATGTCGTCCCCCTCGGCCAGGGCTCGAAGTGCCCGGCGCTGCTGGATGGACGCGCGAGGGCGCGGAAGTTACCTGAGGTCCGTCACGGCCCCGCTCCACCTCCCCATGCTCCCGCCGTGGTACATCAGCGCCATGGGCCTATTGACCTTCGGACTCAACGTGACGCTGGACGGGTGCTGCGACCATCGCGAGGGGATCGCGGACGACGAGCTGCACGACTACTTCACGCAGCTGATGGACGCAGCCGGGGCGATGCTGTGGGGGCGCGTCACGTACGAGCTCATGGAGAGCGCCTGGCCGGCGGTGGCGCGCGACGAGAACGCGCCACGCGCGATGCGGGAGTGGGCGCGCAAGCTGGAGGCCAAGCCGAAGTATGTGGTCTCGGCCTCGCGCCGCGACTTCCCGTGGAACAACACCTTCCGCCTCGAGGGGGATTTGCGTGAGGCCGTGACGCAGCTGAAGGAGAAGACCCCGCAAGGCGTGCTGGTGGGCAGTCCCACGCTCTCGACGGCGCTCGAGCGGCTGGGGCTGATCGATGAGTACCGTCTCGTTGTCCACCCTGTCTTCGCCGGCCACGGGCCGACGTTGTTCCAGGGCCTGGAGACCTCGCGGCGCCTCGAGCTCGTCTCGACGAAACTGCTGAAGTCCGGGCAGGTGGCGATGCATTACCGCCGCAAGGAGGGATGACCCGATCAGGCCGAGCGGTCCTCTCAAGATTGCTGGGCTTCTCGGGGTGGAGGCGGCGGGAATCGAACCTGCCGCTCGGAGCTTCTGGCGAGAGCGATCCAACTCGGTCGCGCCATTCAAGCAAGACTGCCCAGCACTGCACCCCCTGAGCAGGCTTGGCGGAACTCCGTGAGAGACCACCGGTAGTGCGTGCCCTCGCGAGGTAAGGTATTGGCTGCCGAGAGGACTACCCATATGCTGGTGGGACCTTATGCCTCGGCGCCATGCACTCTCCGTCTGCACGCTCTTATTGGCGTGCGCAACAGCTCCTGCCTCAGGGGCTTCTTGGGGATCGCCGCTAGCTGAATCGGGGCCATCCTCCCAGTGGCGGAGCACAGCTTCTCAGAATCTCTTCCGGAGCGAGGCTGCAACTCCAGAGAGGACTTTGGCATCAGACTCGGCTCCCGCAACTCCAAGCGAGGAATATGAGCCGAATACTAAAGACCCTTGGAAGTCACTTGCGTGCACGCAGGCGTGCGAGGCCGGTGGTGAGGCCATGGAGTCATTCTGTAGGGCGCTTCCTGACAGGACTGCAAGACAGGTTGCAATCAGGCGAGCATGCTGGGCGACCAGCAGGGCCTCCAAAGGAGCATGTATCGTGTTTTGCAATGCGTATTTCGGTCCTCCCGCTAAATCTAACCGCTGAGGTGGCATGTGCCCGAAGATGATTGGCGCCCGAAGTTGACCGTGATCGAAGTTCCTATCGCGGATGACTACTGGAGATACACTACTCCCGAGGGCAAGCGGCGCACTTCAAGACTCACAGTAGGGCAGCCTGTCCATTTCCCACAGGAGCGCTGCTGGTACACGCCAGTGATGATAGAGGGACATTTGGCCAAGGTGACGCCTATCTTCGGTCAGGGTCCTGTGGACGCGCTCATGAATGCGATGATGTTCATCAAGCGATTCAACGACGAGATGCGTGAAGTCGTATCTGGAGCCAAGCCGCGCAAGGATGTGAAAAAAGCGACCAGACAGAAGATGCAACGTGGGAAGGTGCCCTCGGACAGGACACGGAAAAAACCCTCACGCTCTTCTTCTCGTGCGAACCGGTGAAGCCCATAAGAGCCGAGCCCGTTCTTGCCGTCGTGCGCTCGACTGTGGAATTCAGCACAGATCCAGCCAAAACAGCAGGAGCCTTCCGTGCTCGCTGGTGACCTGCAATCCACTGTCAGCGAACCATCCTTGCCAATCAGAGTACCGCTCGCTGACAAGGCAGACTGACTGTGGCGTGGTCTCGGTGGGATGCGTGGCACCTGTGCCCCGCCAAATCGCCAGAATTTACCGAGCGAGCGCGGCTTTCTGGCGCAGCCGTCGAGTCAACGGGATTCTGGTGGCGTAGTGTCGTCGACCGCAGCCCGGCGAACCCCAAGAGAACGCCGCGTGTGCGGCGTGCTCCAATGGGGTTCCGCGCCGAATTTATGTAGGTACACTTGCTCTCTGAGCAAATCAAACGCCCACGACTCGCCCTCAAGAGCATTGCGCAGCGAGTTCTCGAACCGCTCCTGAAGTTCATCGTCTCGGACGCCGCCGTAGTCGACGATGCCCGTCGGCTCGCCTCGGTGGAGGCGCTCCCGAACGTACAGAATCTCTTGCTTGTGTCGCCGCGGGAGGAGGTGCCACGAATTCTTGACGGTGGTGATTTCGACCTGCCGGAGCCACCTCTTACGCCACCAAACGAGAGGCATGAGGCCGACCGCGCCAGCGACAATCCACGATGGAACGTACATGGTTAGCCAGCCTCCCGTACCCCGCGCGCGGGCGTCAATATGACAGGGGTGCAGTGGGGGCGCCTTATCGCTTCTTCTCCCGCGCCGTGAGGGGCTCGCGCGACCCGCCGCTGCGCGGCGCCCTCTACTTCTTCCCCTTCTTCGCCCCGCCCTCGGCCATCTCGTACTCGTCGCACCCGCGCTCCCGGAAGAGCGTCACCACGTTCCCCAAAGCAGGTGAGGAGGAGGCGAGAGCCGCACACGCCTCAAACGACCGCGAATGTCGTGGTGCGGCAGAGGCCGTGGTACGGCGGGAATCCGACGCCCACCTCCGCCAGCTGCCTATCCGAAGCGAGCGAGCGGAACTCGCCGACGTCGTCGCGGGTGTCGGCAGCGGAGCGGAGCACCTCGGCCAAGCGCGTCTCCTGGCCTCCTCGGCTGACGTAGAGGATGGCGCGCCCGGTGTCCGCGTCGAGGCGGTCCCTCACTCAGGGCAGTTCCTGCTTCACATCCTCCGGCCTCTTGAGGGACTCTAGGCGGCGGGAATCGAACCCGCCGACTGGGCTCGTACGCGAGCAGCCAGGGCTCTCAACGGCTCGCTACTTCCGGGCGTCGCTCAGCCTCGCCGCCTGCGTCAGCAGGTAGTTGCGCTCTGGGATGCTCGTCGTGCGGCCGGCGGCCTTCGTGTAGTGCTGGATGGCGCCTTCGGGGTCTCCCGCCCGCTCCAGCAGGTGGGCCCGGACCGCGTCGAGGCGGTGGTGCCCCGCCAGGCGCGCGTCGCCGTCGAGCGCCTTCAACAGCTCCAGCCCCGCCTCCGGGCCGTGCACCATCGCCGTCGCCACCGCGTGGTTGAGCGTCACCATCGGGTTGTCGGACAGCTGCATCAGCACGCCGTACAGCGCGAGAATCTGCGGCCAGTCCGTGTCCTCGGCCCTCGGCGCTTCGTCGTGCACCGCCGCGATGGCGGCCTGCACCGGGTACACCCCTATCGAGCCCTTCGACAGCGTCTCCGTCACGAGCGCGACGCCCTCGGCAATCGCTTGCGCGTCCCAGCGGCTGCGGTCCTGCTCGTCGAGCGGAATCAGCTCGCCCACAGGCCCCGTCCTGGCCTCGCGCCTCGCGTCCGTCAGCAGCATCAGCGCCAGCAACCCCGCCACCTCGCCGTCCTCCGGCAGCAGCGCTCGCAGCATTCGCGTCAGGCGCAGCGCCTCTCCCGACAGGTCCGTGCGGTGCAGCTCCGGGCCGCTGCTCGTCGTGTAGCCCTCGCTGAAGATGAGGTAGAGCACATGCAACACATTGCCGAGCCGCTGCGCGCGCTCCTCCACCGTGGGCAGCTGGAACGGCACCCCCGAGGCCTTGATGGTCTGCTTGGCCCGGCTGATTCGCTGCGCCATCGTCGCTTCCGGCACCAGGAACGCCTTGGCTATCTCCGCCGTCGTCAGACCTCCGACGGCTCGCAGCGTCAGCGCTATCGCCGAGGCCGAGGTGAGCGCGGGGTGACAGCACAGGAAGAGCAGGACGAGCGTGTCGTCCCTCCCCGCCGACTCATCGCTGTCCGGGGCCAGCGCCAGCTGCTCCTCCGGTGGCACCAGGCTGACCACCAGGGCTTCCCGGCGACGACGGGCCGCCTCGGCCCTCACCTGGTCCGTCAGGCGCCTCGCCGCCACCTGGATGAGCCAAGCGCGCGGCTCCTCGGGCACACCGTCGCGCGGCCATTGCGCGGTCGCCGCAATCAACGCCTCCTGGACCGCGTCCTCCGAGGCGGCGAAGTCGTGGAACCGCCGGACGACCAGGCCCAGCACCCGCGGCGCGAGCTCTCGCAGCAGGTGCTCGATATGCGGGGCCAGTGACGTCGGCATCACGTCAGACTTCGGGCGGCCCGCTCATCACCTGCCGCACCTCGATGGCCAGGTTCAGCGGCTTGCCACCGGGCCCGGGCGCCGCCGAGGCCTCCGCCGCAAGCTGATACGCGCGCTCGGGGCTCTCCACGTCCACAATCCAGTAGCCCGCCAGGAACTCCTTCGACTCCGGGAACACGCCGTCCGTGACGGGCCTGCCGTCACTCCCAGCCCGAATCAGCTTCGCCTGGTCCGGTCCCGCCAGCCCCTCGGCCGCCACCAGCTCACCCGCCGCGCTGAGCTTCTTCGCGAAGTCCTTCATGAACTGGATGTGCGCCTCGAGGTCCTTCCGCGGCCAGCTCGCCACCTGGTACGGCCCCCTGCTCGGCGTGTTCATCATCATCATGTACTTCATGGTCGGCGTCCTCTCCGTGCCTGCGCCCCTGGATTGAGTGCGCGGTCACCCATGGGTCGGAGCCAGGGGCGGGTTCTCGACATGCCCTTTTATTTTTCCCGCCGTCCCCCTGGCACGAAGAATCCGGCGGGCCAGCTCAGCGCTTCAGGGGGTCACCGTGCCGCTCGTTCAGCGCCACCGCCTCGCGCACCAGCGCCGCGAGCGACGCCGGGAGCGCGCCACCCTGCGGGATTCTCACGTACCTCATCCCCGCGCCCTCCCCTTCCAGGATGCCGTCGGCATCACTGAGCTGGCCGCCACGCCAGAACCCCAGCGTCACGTGCCCCTTCGCGGGCTTCACCAGGGCGAACGGGCCTCCGACGTCCCACACCGGATGCCCCCACTTCACGTACGCCGCCGCTTCCGGAGCCTCCTTCGCGATGAGCGCGGCCAGCGGACGCACGATGGCCTGCTGCCACCCCTCCAGCGCCGCGATGAAGCCCTCGATGGAGGCGCCTTTCGCTGCCAGGGCCTTCGGCACGACGGCCGAGGGCGAGAGCTTCGGGACAGCCTGCGCCGCCTTCGTCGCGACGGCCTTCTTCGCTGCGGCCTTCTTCGCTGCGGCCTTCTTCGGTGCTGCCTGCTTCGTCGCCGACTTCCTGGATGCGGCGCTCTTCGGGGTAGCCATCGAGGGGTTGCTCTCTTCCTGGGACTGGCGGTTCATCCTCACGACGAAGGACGCTCCGCAGGATCGACACGCCCGTGGGTCTTTTTTCAGCGCCGCCAAGTGCCTGAAATTCCTGACTCAGCGTGCCTGGGGCACCACGGGGCACCCTTCCCCCTGGCTGCCGGGCCGCCCTCAAGAGTTTTCCTGGGTGCTCCAGCCGCTCCGGTACGATGTCGGCGCGGGCCCTTCCCGGGCGCGCCTGCACGCACAGCCCGCACGGACCTCCTGGAGCTTCCCTGAGCACCGCCGTCCCGTTCCGCGACCCCTCGCCTCGCCCCGACTTTCCCTCCATCGACGTAGACGCCTTCGACCGCGACCTCTCCGCGCTCCGCGCCGAGCTGGGCACGTCGTTCGACCCCGAGGACCTGGCCCACTTCCGCAAGCTGGAGCGCTGGGGCCGCGCCTGCACCCTGCTCGGCTATGCCACCGCCTGGCTCGTGCCCAATCCCGTGTCCGCCCTGCTCCTGGCCCAGGGCAGCACCACGCGCTGGACGATGATGGCCCATCACGTCACCCACCGCGGCTATGACCGCGTGCGGGACGTCCCCGCGCGCTACACCGGGCGCGGCTTCGCCGCCGGCTGGCGCCGCGGCGTGGACTGGCTGGACTGGATTGCCCCGGACGCGTGGCGCCACGAGCACAACGTCCTCCACCACGGCCGCACCGGGGAGCGCATCGCCGACCCCGACCTCGTCGAGGACAACACCCGCTGGCTCCGCGACTCGCGCATGCCCATGTGGTTGAAGTACGTCCTCGTCACCCTCATCGCCTGCACGTGGAAGCTCACGTACTACGCCCCCAACACCTTCCAGGAGTGGCGCCGCGCCGAGCGCCGACGCGCCGGCGGCCCCGAGGAGGGCGAGAGCCACCTCATCGAGGCCTTCAACCCCCTCACCGCCGAGGGACGCGCCTTCTGGTGGACCTCCGTGCTGCCCTACGCCGCCGTGCGCTTCGGGCTGCTGCCCCTGCTCTTCCTCCCGCTCGGCACCTGGGCCGCCACCTGCGTGCTCATCAACAGCGTGCTGGCCGAGGTGCTCACCAACCTGCAGACCTTCCTCCTCATCGCCCCCAACCACGCGGGCGAGGACCTCTACCGCTTCGAGGACCGCGGCTCCGGCCGCGCCGAGTACTACGTCCGGCAGGTGGTGGGCGCCGCCAACTACCGCACCGGCGGAGACGTGGTCGACTTCCTCCACGGCGGGCTCAACTACCAAATCGAGCACCACCTCTGGCCCGACCTGACGCTGCGGCAGTACCAGCAGCTCCAGCCCCGGGTGAAGGCCCTGTGCGAGCAGCACGGCGTGCCCTACGTGCAGGAGGGCGTCTTCCGCCGCCTGAGCAAGCTCGTCCACATCATGGTGGGCAAGACGTCGATGCGCAGCGTGGCGTCGCGGCAGGTGTCGTCGCGGGAGTAGCGGGGCTTCAGCCCACGGGCGGCGCGGCCTGGGCGGACTCCAGGGGACGGCCCGGGTGCGCTCGCGCCTGGCAGATGGCCCACGCCGCGTTCACCAGCCCCACGTGGCTGAAGGCCTGCGGGAAGTTGCCCCGCACCTCGCGGCGCTCCGGGTCCACCTCCTCCGCGAGCAGCCCCACGTCGTTCGCGAAGGACGCCGCGCGGGTGAAGGTGACGGTGGCCGCCTCCAGCTCGCCCGCCAGCGCCTGCACCTGCGCCAGCCAGAAGGTACACAGCAGGAAGGCGCCTTCGTCCCCCTCCACGCCGTCATCCATCCGGTAGCGGTAGAGCAGCCCGTTGGGGTCCATGAGCCCCCCGGTGATGGCGCGGACCGTGGAGCGCACCCGCGCGTCCGTGGCCGGCAGGAAGCCGACGATGGGAATCATCAGCGCCGCCGCGTCCAGCACGTCCGAGCCGAAGGACTGCGTGAAGGCGCCCACCTGCTCGTTCCAGCCGTCCTTCAGGATGACCCGGCGCACCTCGTCGCGCTCCCGGCGCCAGCGCTCCACCCGGTCTCCCGCCTCCAGCCGCTCCGCCAGTTGCAGCGCCCGGTCCAACGCCACCCAGCACATCAGCTTCGAGTGCAGGAAGTGGCGCGGCTCGCCGCGCACCTCCCAGATGCCCTGGTCCCGCTCCCGCCACCGCTTCGCCGCCAGGTCCGCCGAGTCCACCAGGAAGCGGCGGAACGTGCCGTCCAGCTTCTCCAGCATGTCCCCCAGCCGGTGCACCGAGCACAGCAGCTCGCCGTACACGTCCAGCTGCCGCTGCGACCAGGCGTTGTTGCCCACGCGCACCGGCGAGGTGCCCCGCCAGCCGTCGAGGTGGCCCAGCTCCCGCTCCGTCAGGTCATGCTCGCCGCCGACGCCAAAGACGGCCTGCAGCTCCTCACCGTGGGCGAGCTGCGTCTGCGCGGCCTCCGCGAGGAACTGGAAGTAGCGCTCCGCCTCGTCCGGGCACGCGGCCACCCACAGCGCGTCCAGCGTGAAGCTGGCGTCGCGCATCCAGGTGTAGCGGTAGTCCCAGTTGCGCGAGCCCCCGAGCTCCTCGGGCAGGGACGTGGTGGGCGCGGCGATGATGGCCCCCGTCGGCTGGAAGGTGAGCCCCTGCAGCACGCAGCCGCTGTGCTTCACCAGCGCCTGCCACGGGCCCTCGTAGTTCTGGTGCTCGTCGGACCAGGAGCGCCACGTCTCGGTGGTGTCCTCCACGCGGTGGGCAATCTTCTCCTGCGTCCACGGCGCCACGGGCTCCGCCCACGCCACGTGGTGCTGCGCCGCGAAGCCCGCGGACTGGCCCTCGCGGAGCGTGAAGGTGGCTCGCACGTCCGCGCCCTCCAGGCGCAGCGGCACCGGCGAGGAGAGCAGCAGCGCCTCCGCGCCGCCGCGACACACCACCCCGCCGTCCACGGGCCGGAGCGTCGGGGAGATGAGCCCGTACTCCGGCCTGGCGCTCAGCTCCAGCGCGAGCGTCACCTCGCCCTTCGTACACGTCACGTGGCGCAGCAGCACACCGGGCGAGGCCCGGCCCAGGTCGTGCCCGCGCTCGTGGCTGCCCATGGCCAGCGCGTCCACCAGCACCACCGTGCCCGTGGGCGTGTCGAAGGTCGTCTCCAGCACCAGCGTCTGCTCGCGGTAGCGGCGGGTGGCGTCGAAGGGCCCCTCGGGGCACAGGGAGAAGTGGCCGGCGCGCGCGTCCAGGAGCCGGCCGAAGAGGGCCGGCCCGTCGAAGCGGGGGAAGCACAGCCAGTCCACCGAGCCCCTCCGGCTCACCAGCGCCGCAGAGCGGCAGTCCGACAGCAGGGCATAGTCACTGATGGGGAGCGAGCTCATCCCCGCTCAGGGTTGGGCCGGGCGACTCCAGTCACAAGGAGCGGCGGGCGCCCAGGTGGGCACTGGGGCGCCTGGGCGGGGGGCAGGCGTCCGTGCCTGCTCACGGCCGGGCGGCTTCGCGGGTGACTGCGTTACCTCGGGCGGAAGGCAGGCGGGCCTCGATGACGGCGCGGACGATGTGGTCGGCGGCCGCGTCCACCTCCTCCTGCGTGGTGAAGCGGCCCAGGCCCAGGCGCAGGCTGGCGTGGGCGAGGTCCTCCGACACGCCCATCGCGAGCAGCACGTGGCTGGGGCGCAGGTTGCCGGACATGCACGCCGAGCACGTGGAGAAGGCCACGTGGTGCTGGAGCCGCTCGATGAGCAGCTCCCCGTCCACGTCCTCGAAGCTGACGTTGAGGTTGCCCGGCAGCCGGTGGTCCAGGTCGCCGTTGACGTGGAGCCCGGGCAGCCGCTCCGTCAGCGCGGCGAGCAGGCGCGTGCGCAGCCGCAAGAGGCGCGTCCCCTCCTCCAGCAGCTCCGCCGCGGCCAGCTCGCAGGCCTCGCCGAGCGCGACGAGCTGGTGCACGGGGAGCGTCCCCGCCCGCAGGCCCGACTCCTGGCCTCCGCCGAGAAGCAGCGGCGAGAGCCGTCCGTGCGAGGCCCGGGGGCCCACGTACAGGGCGCCAATCCCCTTGGGCGCATAGAGCTTGTGGCCCGACAGCGACAGCAGGTCCACGTGGAGGGCGCGCACGTCCAGCGGGCACTTCCCGCACGTCTGCGCGGCGTCCGTGTGGAACAGGGCGCCGTGCTCCTGGCACAGCCGGCCAATGGCCGCCACGTCGTTGAGGACGCCCGTCTCGTTGTTGGCGTGCATCACGCTGACCAGGACGGTGTACGGCCGGAGCACGGCCCGCACATGCTCCTCACGCACGCGCCCGTCCGGCGGCACCTTCAGCACCGTCACCTCGCAGCCCTGGCGCTCCAGCCAGCGCACCGGCTCCAGCACCGACTTGTGCTCGATGGCGGTGGTCACCACGTGCCGGCGCGGCTGACGGCACGCCTGCAGCACGCCCAGCAGCGCCAGGTTGTTGCTCTCCGTGGCGCCGCTGGTGAAGACCACCTCGTCGTGCTGCGCCTTCAGCAGGCTCGCGACCCGGGCGCGCGCCGTGTCCACCGCGCCCGCCGCCTCCCAGCCGTAGGCGTGCAGCCGGCTGCCCGCGCTGCCGAAGCGCTCCACCAGGTAGGGCAACATCGCCTCGACCACGCGCGGGTCGCACGGCGTCGTCGCGTGGTGGTCCAGGTAGATGGGGCCCCGGACGCGCGCCGGCGCGCGCATGTCCGTACCCGGCAGCGGGGCTGCAGTCCTGCGTGGCTCCATGGATTTCCCCCCGAGGCGCAAGTCGCGATGCGACTGACAGGCCAAGGACCGACTTCGATGGGCATACTGCAAAGCCTCCAGGTTTGACAAATCAAGACCTGGCTGCGCGTTTCAGACTCCGAGACGCGACGCGGCAGAGATGAAAATCCCTCTCGAACGCACCCTGGAATTTTTGACATTCATTGCGTGGCACGAGGTGGAGGCTCACCCCGGGGGGTGTAAGCACGGGCCCGGACGTTGGGCTAACGTCCGCCGCCATGCACCTCACGCGCCTCTCCACCGCAGTGCTGCTGACGTGGCTCGCCGTCACGGGCTGCAACCGGGACCCGGGCTCGAAGCCCGCTTCGCCCACGCCTCCGGCGGCTCCCGCGCGGGCTCCGCTGTCCCCCGGCTTCGAGAAGGCGGGGCTCGTCGCGCCCATGACGGCGCCGGGCGAGGTGGACCCGGGCGAGGTGGACCTCGCCGAGCTGCGCGACTCCGTCGCCGACCCCCAGGTGCTCAGCGAGGCGCAGCTCGCCGAGCTGAGCCGCGCCGGGTTCGAGCGGGGAGAGCCGTCCCGCGCCGGGCCCACCGGGAGCCCCCAGGGCTCCGTGGACCGGAACTCCGTGGACCGGGATTCCATGGACCGGGACGAGGGCGCGGTGGAAGAGGAGGCCCGTGAGGCGGCCCGCGAGGAGGCCTACGCAGAGGCGGAAGCGGCGGCCAGTGAGCGGCAGGTCCGCGCATTGGTTGCGCCTTCGCCTCCGCCGGCGGCCGCCCCGAGCAGGGACATGGTGCGGAGGGAGGCCCCCGTCACCGCGCGGCCCAGGCCGTCAAGGGCGGGCCCGGCGGCCCCGAGGGAGTCGGAGGACGAGGGGGGCGTCCAGGGCGGCGTCGTAGGCGGCGTCGTGGGCGGCGTCATCGGGGGCGTGGTCGGCGGGCAGATGGCCGCGCCGTCCTCCTCCGGGTACATGGGGGCGCCCTCGCCGGAGCCCGCCAGGGGAGACCCGAGGCTCCAGCAGAAGCGCCGGGAAATCATCCAGATCATCAAGGGCGGCTCGGACCCCGCCGCGTCTCCCAGCAAGCCCTCGCCGAAGCCCGCCGGGGACCTGCCCACCCCCGTGCTGCCCAAGGTGGAGGCCACCGCCCGCGCCGCCAAGGTGCTGGTGCTGGACGAGTCCGGCCGCTACCAGCCCCTCAAGACGCGCGCCATCCGCGTGGTGACGTACATCCAGGGCTCGCGCGCCCGCACCGTGGTGGACCACCTCTTCGAGAACGACACGCCCCGCAACCTCGAAGGCACCTTCTACTACCCGCTGCCGGGCGGCGCCGCCGTCGCCGGCTTCGCGATGTACTCCGGCGCCGTCGCCGTCAACACCCCGTCCCTCTTCCAGTCCACCGAGTTGCTGCCGCCGCTGGGCGACGCCTCCGCCCGGATGGAGGACCTGGGCGCCTCCGCGCCGCCGAGCGAGAAGGGCGCAAAGCGCTCCTGGGGCGAGCGGCAGGAGGCCCGCGTCGTGGAGCAGAAGCGTGCGCGCGAGGTGTACGAGCAGATTGTCCGCAACGACGTGGACCCCGCCCTGCTGGAGTGGGCCGGCGCGTCCACCTTCAGCGCCCGCGTCTTCCCGCTGCCGCCCCGGTCGCTCAAGCGCGTGGTCATCGCCTACGAGCAGACGCTCCTCTTCGACGGCCAGCGCCTGCGCTACACGTGGCCGCTGCCCGCCGGCACCGGCAAGGACCTGCAGGTCTCCGCGCGCATCCACGTGGACCCGGACCAGGCGAAGGACATCACCGTGCAGCCCGAGGCCGGCACCGCGCCGCGCACCCTGGGCCCGTGGCGCGCGTATGACTTCACGAAGCTGAAGGGAGACGGCGCGCTCGACGTGGCCCTCACCCCGAAGCACCCGGACGCGGACGTGCTGGTGGGCGAGGACCCGGCGGGCCTGTCCGGCCACGCCTTCCACGCACGCATCCGCCTGCCCGCGCGGCTCACGTCGGAGGCGGAGGGCCCGGCCACCGGACGCGCGGTGCTGGTGGTGGACACCTCCCTGTCCGCCGAGGACGGCAACGCGTGGGCGCTCCAGGCCGCCACGCTGCGCGCCCTGCTGGAGAAGGACGCCACGCTGAAGGAGTACGCCGTGCTCCTCTTCGACGTGCGCCCGCGCTGGCTCCACGGGCCCGGCTGGCGCGCCAATGACGCCAGCGCGCGCAAGGAGACCTTCTCCGAGCTGGAGCGCGTCTTCCTGGAGGGCGCGTCCCACGTGGACGGCATGCTGACGGAGCTGGACCGGGCCGGCGGCGAGTGGCTCAAGCCCGCCAAGCCCGACGAGCGCGTCACCGCCTTCCTGCTGTCCGACGGCAACGCCACCTGGGGCCAGAGCCGCGTGGAGTCGCTCGTCTCCCGCCATCCCAGCGCCGAGGCGCTGCGCTGGGTGACGTACCGCTTCGGCGAGGCCGCGGTGAATACGGACTTGTTCGACGCCCTGGCGCGCTCCAGCAACGGCCGGGTGGTGAATGTGCTCTCCGGCTCGGAGGTGGACGCCGCCGCGCGCGCGCACCGCGCCGCATCCGTGGTGCTGGAGCGGGTGGCGGTGAAGGGCACCGCCGCGAAGGACCTCATCGTCGCGGGCCGGCCCCACCTCGTCTTCCCCGGCCAGGAGCTGCTGGTGGCCGGGCGCCTGCCGGACAAGGGCGACGCGCAGCTCGAGGTGGTGACGCGGGCTGGTGGCGAGGCGCGCACCCTGGTGGTGCCGCTGCCCCGGGACGAGGACAGCACCTTCGCCCCGCGCGCGTGGGCGGAGCTGTTCGTGGCCCGGCTGGTGGCCCTGGACGACACACGGCTGGACCGCATGGTGGTGGCGCTCAGCCAGCACTACCGGCTGGCCAACGCGCGTGCGTCCATGCTCGTGCTGGAGTCCGAGGGCGACTACACCCGCTTCGCCATCCGCGACGAGCGCGTGGAGCTGGACGATTTGGAGTCGCTGCGCCGCCAGGAGGAGGACCAGCGCCGCGACAAGCTGCAGGGCATTGCCCTGGACGACGTGCCCAAGTCCGGCCAGGACGTGGTGCGCGGGCTCAAGGAGCGCCAGGGGAGCCTGTCCGCCCTGCTCCGCCGCCAGCCGCTGCGGGACGACCCGTACGCGGGCGGCGAGGAGCGGCTCCAGGCGGAGCTGAAGTACCAGCAGGAGCGCCGCGCCAACCGGGACGACCTCATGGTGTACGAGGCCGTGGCCCGCAAGCGCGCCTTCGCGGGGGACACCTGGGGCGCCGTGCGCGCCCTGTCCTCGCCCGTGGAGCTGCGCCCCAAGGACGCGGAGGCCCTGCGGCTGGTGGGCTACGGCCTGCTCGCCCTGGGCCAGTACCCCGCCGCCGTCGAGCTGTTCGAGCACGTGCGCCTCAACCGCCCCTTCGAGGGCCAGGCCTTCCTGGAGGAGGCGCTCGCGCTGGATGCGGCGGGCCGCTACGCGGAGGCGGCGCGCAACTACGAAATCGTGCTCGCGCGGAGCTGGAACCGGCACAAGGACCCGATGCGCGTCGCGGCCGCGCACCACTACGGGCGGATGCTCTGGTCCCTGGCGCGACACCCGGGCGCGGAGCCCGTCGCCGCCATGCTGCGCGCCCGGCTGGGCGAGCTGGAGCAACTACAGCCCAATGACGCGGGCCACCAGCTGAGCGCATCCGCCATCGACTACCAGCTCACCACGCACTGGAACTCGGACAGCACGGACATCGACCTGTGGGTCATCGAGCCCAGCGGCGAGCGCTGCTTCTACCAGCGCAAGCAGACGCGGCTGGGCGGGCGCCTGTTCTGGGACATCACCGATGGCCTGGGGCCGGAGCTGTACCACGCGCGCAAGGCGGCCCCGGGGCCGTACCACGTGGTGGTGCACTACTTCGGCAGCCGCTCCGCCCGGGACGTGGTGCCCACCGCCCTGCTGCTGGTCAGCGACCGGGGCGTGTTCGACGAGACGGCGACCCACCCGCGGCGCTTCCAGCTGCGCATCCTTCCGAAGACGAACGCCCGGCTCCTGCTGCGCCGCGAGGAGCTGGTTCCGCTGGCGAAGGCGCAGGTGGCCACGCAGCCCGCGCCGTGAGCGGGGGCGCCGCCGAGGACCTCAAGCGCCTGGACTGGCGGCTGCGCGAGGTGGTGCTGGTGCCGGTGGACCGGCTCCACTGACGCGGGGCCTGGAACCTGGAACCTGGCCCGGCAGTCCCGGGCCGTGTCGGAAATCCGGCGGAGCGGTGCACCGGCCCCGACGTGACACGGTGGACATCTCCGTCTGTGCCAGCGGACGCGCCTCCGCTCCAGACGGCGGTGCCTCCGCCACCTCGCGCAGGGCCTCCGCTGGCCCGGAGGAAAACACCGGGGGTGCCCTGGCGGTCCATCCCCGCGCCCCCGCGGAGCGCCTATCCCACGGGCACTGCCGTACGAGCCCACCCCGCTTCCACCCCGCTTCCGGAGATACCGATGATGGCCGCCACCAACCCGATGCCGATGACCCCGCCCTCCAGCATGCCGATGATGGGCATGGGAATGCCCCCCATGATGGGCATGCCGATGATGGGCATGGGGATGCCTCCCATGATGGGCATGAACCCGATGATGGGAATGAACCCGATGATGGGCATGGGCATGGGCATGAACCCGATGATGGGCATGGGGATGAACCCCATGGGCATGGGCATGCCGATGATGATGCCGATGATGATGCGTCAGATGGCGCCGATGATGGCGCGGATGACGTGTGAGATGGGCAAGGACGGCATGCTGTGCAAGCTGATGCCGATGGAAGGTCAGGACATGGCGATGATGAAGGAGTGCTGTGACGCCATGAACGCCATGATGACCATGGGCGCGCCGGTGATGATGATGTGCAACGGCATGCCGATGTTGATGTGCACGGCCCGCTGACGGGCCCGCCTCTCAGCCGACTTCCTCGGCGTACGTCATCACCAGGTACATCTGGAGGTCCTCGGGCCCCACGCTGCGGTAGACGTGGGGCTTGTCGGCCTCGAAGAGGATGGCGTCGCCCGCCGTCAGCACATGGCGCTCGGCGCCGACCTCCAGCTCCAGCGTGCCGCGCGTGACGATGAGGTTCTCCAGCGTGCCGGGCGGGTGCGGCTCGGCGCGCTCCTCGCTGTCGCCCTTGAGCTGCAGCTCGTAGAACTCCACGCGGCGGGGCGCGTCGAACGGGAAGAGCGCCCGGGACACGAAGCGCCCGTCATGCGAGGTGAGGCGCTTGGCCTCGCGCGCCCGCATCACCCGCGTCCCCGCGCCGCCCGTCATGCTGATGAGCGCGGAGAAGGGCAAGTCCAACGCGCGGGCAATCTTCCACAGCACGTTGATGGTGGGCGCGCTCTGCCCCAGCTCAATCTGCCCCAGCATCGCCCGGCTCACGCCGGAGGCCTTCGCCAGCCGCTCCAGCGACAGCCCGCGCTGGCTGCGCAGCCGGCGCAGGTTCTTCCCCACGACGGGGGCCAGGTCCTGATCCGAGTCCGGAGGGGCCGCCTCGTACGCCCAGGCCGGGTCCCCCTCCGGGGGTGCTTCCGGGGAGGCGGGCGCCGGCCCGGTGGGAGCCTCGGGTGTCTCACTCGCGGGCGGGCGTCCACGCTCCGACGCGCCCGCCTTCCGCCGACCCGTGTTCTCCCGAACCGACTTCATGCCGGCCAGACTACTACCCACACCCAGACGGGCATCCAGGCCCGCACCGGCGCAGGGCGCATCAGCTGACACTGCTCGGCTTCACGCTTCTTGCGGAAGTCCTGCAGGTCGATGACGGCTGCGCTCATGGGGGGCCTCTGGGTTACCGGACGGAATTCCGCCAAAACGGATGGGAGCAATATCCGTTATGGCGGATGAATCGTCAAGGCAACGGAAAGTGCGAGTGGAGCCTCAGCGGTGCTCGGTGGCGTAGGCCCAGAGTTCAATCGGCGTCGCGAAGTAGACCCAGCCGAAGAAGCCGCCGACGGCCGAGCGGTCCGGCGGCCGGAAGTACGGCGTGTCCCGGACGCCGAGCAGCTTCAGCAGCCCGCCGAGCGTCACCGTCCACAGCACCTGCAGGGTGAAAGTGAGGATGTACGAGAAGGCCACGAAGGGCAGGTAGAGCGGCCCGAGGATTCGCGCCTGGAGCACGTGGACCTTCTCGTGCAGGCCGGCGCCGCCCAGGTTCACCGTGCCCAGCGTCTGGAGCACGTCGTGGCCGAAGCCCGTCCCCGGGCCCGAGGGCAGGTAGACGACCCAGCCCCGGCCCTCGGACTCACGCTTCGAGAGGTCTCCGAACCAGAGATAGATGAGGTTGCCGAAGACGAAGCCGAAGAGGGTGTTGGGCAGGCTCCACGTGGTGTCCACGAGCAGCTCCAGCCACCCCTTCCCGGTGTCCAGGTCGTAGCTGGCCAGCGCGCCGGCCTCCAGGCCGTAGCCTCCGCCCAGCCCCAGGCCGAGCAGCACCGCCACCGAGGTGGGTAGCGCGCCCCCCGTGAGCAGGCTGACGAGCAGCAGCGTCAGCGTGGAGAGGACGGCCGAGACGAGAAACGTGAGGAAACCTTTCAGGACTCCGGGCATGAATGCCTCCGTGAAAAGGCCCCGGCCGGGTGTCCGGCGGGGGCCCTGGATTCACGGGGGGCGGAGTCGGCGCCCGGGGGTTGTGACGGCCCGCGGCGGCCTCAGGGGCCCTTGGGCGCGTTGGCGCTGAAGGTGTCACACGCCTGCACGGTGCCCTGCTCCAGCCCGCGGCGGAACCAGAACACGCGCTGCGCCGAGGAGCCGTGGGTGAAGGACTCCGGGACGACGCGGCCGCGCGCGCGGCGCTGGAGCGTGTCGTCACCGATGGCCGTCGCCGCGCCCAGCCCCTCCTCCACGTCGCCCTGCTCCAGCACCTGCCGCTGGCGCTGCGCGTGGTGGGCCCAGATGCCGGCGAAGCAGTCCGCCTGGAGCTCCTGGAGCACGGACAGCGCGTTGGCCTCGCGCTCGGACAGGCGGGAGCGCCGCGCGTGGACCTCGTCGGAGATGCCCAGGAGGTTCTGCACGTGGTGCCCCACCTCGTGCGCCACCACGTACGCCTGCGCGAAGTCACCCGGCGCGCCGAAGCGGCGGTCCAGCTCGTTGAAGAACTCCAGGTCCAGGTACACGCGCTGATCCGGCGGGCAGTAGAACGGCCCCACCGCGCTGTCCTGCGTGCCACACGCGGACTGCACCGCGTCCGAGAAGAGCACCAGGCGCGGCTGCGCGTACTGCACGCCGAGCGGCCGCAGCAGGCCGGGCCAGGTGTCCTCCGTGTCCGCCAGGACGACGGACACGAAGTCCTTGAGCTCCTCCTGCCGCGGGTCCACCGGCTGGCCCGAGCCGCCCGTGCCCGTGCCCGTGTAGGGGTCCTGCCCGCCCCCGGAAATCACGTCCGAGGGGTCCCCTCCGAGCAGCATCACCAGCAGCGCCACCACGATGGACGCGGCCCCTCCGCCCACCGCCAGCGGCCGGCCCACGCCACTGCCCCGGCGGTCCTCGACATTCGAGCTGCGACGTCCTCCCTGCCACTTCATGCGGCCTCCCCTGCTGTCCGTACCCCGCTCGCCCGAAGGTAGGCAGCCCGGCCCGTGGTAGCGGACGCCCTGCCTGGCCCTCGACGGGACGAACGGGGAGCGGGCGAGGGAGCAGGGAGCGTCAGGGCTGGGACAGGGCCTGGAGCGCGGGCCGGGCCTGGCCCTCGTCGGCGGTGATGCCCACCACCAGGCGCTCGAGGCAGCCGGCGAACTCCCGGCGCAGCGCGTCCGCCGTCACCGCCTGGACGTGCGCGGGCCGCCGCGCCACGGCGTCCGGCTGGAAGCCCTGGACGCGCGCCTCCAGCAGCGCATCGACCCAGTGCGCCGAGGTGAGGAACGAGACGCTCTGCCGCGCGAGCAGCCGCGCGCGGGCGTCCTCCAGCTGCTCCGGCGTGACTTCCTTCGCGAACGCGGCCAGCGCCTGCTTGACGGAGCCGAGGCCCTCCGCCACGCGCGGCGCGTCCACCACGCCCTCCACCAGCAGGTGGGCCGCACCGCCCCGGGCCAGCCAGGTGCTGGCATGGAAGCCGTAGGTGGCCCCCCGCTGCGAGCGCAGCTCGTGCATGGACTGGCCGCCCAGCAGCTCCTCCATCAGCGCATAGCGCGCCTCCGACTCGGGCGTGGCGGCCGGCAGCCGGCACGCGAGCTGGACCTGGCCTTGCGTGGCCTTGGGGCGCGGGGTGAGGAGGGTGCGAGGCCGTGCGGAGGCCGCGGGCAGCGCCGGCTCACCGGGCAGGGCCACCGGGCGGGGCTCGCCGCGGCTCCAGCCGCCCAGGTACCTGCGCGCCAGCGCCTCCACTTCCTTCACGTCGAACTCGCCAGCGATGACAACCACCGTGTTGCCCGGGCGGTAGACGTCCTCCAGCCAGTCGCCGGCCTCGGACCAGGACACCCGCGCCATCTCCGCGCCGGTGGCCTCGCGCGCGTAGGCGTGCGTGCCGTAGAGCGCGCCCAGCAGCGCCCGCTGGGCCTGGACCTCCGGACGCGAGTCCACCGCCTCGCGCCACGGCAGCACCTGCTCGCGCAGGAAGCGCACGAAGGCCTCCGAGGTGCGCGTGGAGGACAGCTGCTCGGTCAGCATCGCCAGCATGTTGCCCACGTTGCCGGAGGTCCCCGCCAGGTCGATGCGCACGTGGTCCCGCTCGAGCTTCCGGGAGCCGTGCAGGCCCCAGTCACTCTCGTGTCCCTCGAAGTTGGACTCGCGGAAGGCGCCCCACCAGGCCAGCTCCGCCACGCCGGGAACCGTGCCGTGGGAAGAGCCGCCCCCCAGCGCCGCGCCCACGCGTACCACCGGGAGGCCCGGGCGCGGGGCGAGCAGCACCTCCAGGCCATTGTCGAGCTTCACCGTGTGCACGGGCCCGGAGGCGGCCGTGAGCATGGACGGCGTGACACGCGCGTGGCTGGAGTCGGCCAGGGGCTCGTCCGGGAGCCGGGCGGCCGGGGCCACCACCGCCCCGCCGCTCTCACCGGGCCGCACCAGGATGACGCGCGCGCGCTCCCGCTGCAGCCACTGGTAGGCGAAGTCCGTCACCTTGCTACCGCCGAGCGCCATCAGCGCCAGCTGCGAGCGCGTGTAGGAACGCGCGTCGAGGGTGAAGTGCGTGAGCAGCGCGCGGCGCACGGTGCGGGACAGGAGGTGCTCCGACTCCAGCACCATGCCGGTGACGACGGTGCGGCGCAGGGCCTGGAAGTCGACCTCGCGGCCGAGGACGCCTGCCGCCTCCCCCATGTCCTGGGACGGAGACCAGGCCCGGTGGACCTGGTCCAGCACCTTCACCACCGAGCGGTCCGGGTGGTCGCCCCTGCTGAGCTGCACGCGCACCACCAGCAGCGACGCGCGCGTGCCGGGCACCAGGTTGGTGGAGATGCCGGCGATGTCACCGTCGTTCTGGAGCGAGCGCCACAGGTTGCGCTCGAGGCTGTCGTTGACGAAGTCGTGGATGGCGCTGGCCTCCTCGAAGCCACGCGGCAGCACCCAGGACAGGTACAGCTCCGGCGTGGGCACCGCCGCCTCGTACACCCGCATGGCCTTCGGGGCGGGGGCCAGCGGAGGTTGGGCGGGGCTGGCGGGCAGGCGCGGGTCCACGGCCAGCGGCGCGCCGGTGCCCATCCACGCGGGCGGCAGGTGCTGCTGGAGCAGCGAGTCCATGGAGGTCAGGTCCACGTCCCCCGCGATGACCAGCGTCACGTTGTCCGGCCGGTAGTGCGTGCGCGTGAAGCGCTGCGCGTCCGCCAGCGTGAGGGCGGACAGGGTGTCGTGCGTGCCGATGACGGGGCGGGCGTAGGGGTGCTCCGCCGGGAAGGAGGCCGCATGCACCCAGCTGAAGACCTGGCCCACGTAGCCCGTCTCGTTGCGCTCGCGCAGCTCGTTGCGCACCACCTCGCGCTCCACCCCGAACACCTCCGGGGTGAGGCCCGCCAGCGGCGCGGACAGCTGCTGCCCCGCCAGCGTCAGGAGGGCTGGCAGCGACTCCTTCGGGGCGAGCGTCATGTAGGCCGTGTAGTCCAGCCCGGTGGCGGCGTTGACATGGCCCGCGCCCGCCGTCTCCAACCGCGTCCACACGGAAGGGCTGCCCGCGTGGCGCGCGCGGAAGGCCAGGTGCTCCACCACGTGCGCCAGGCCCTCCTTGCCGGAGGGGTCGCCGGAGCCGCCGACCCCCACCACCGCCACCACCGCCACCACCGGAGCGCGCGGGTCCTGCTCCACCACCACCCGCAGCCCCGAGGGCAGGCGGAAGTCGCGCAGCGGGAAGGACACGTCACGCATGACGACCTGCCCGCGCGGCGGCAGCGTGGCGCACGCCCCCAGCAACACGGAGAGGAGCACACCGCCCCACGCGGCACGGGGCCCGCGCGACGGACGACGGAAGCGGTTTCGGAAGGACATGCGGGCTCCAGGTCTGCGTCCGGGAGCGACAAACCGGGGTCAATCCACCCCACGCCTCCCGGGCGGAATTGCTTCGCGGCCGTGTGGACGCCGGATGGGACAATGCCTGACAGGTGTCAGGAAGGGGCACCAAGGACAGACACCGGCGCCGAGGCGCATAACATCGCCCCAGGGCGCGGCCAAGTGCTCCGAGGTCCAGACAGGGTTCGCCGCGACTCAGTGCGACGTGTCGGGCCCATGTCGCTTCGCGGCATGCCCACCCCCGCGCCCCCGCGAGCGGCGTCAAGCCTGGAAAGCGAGTCAGACTTGGGGGACCCCTATTTACAGACGGCCCCCTGGCACTGGAGCATGGGAGCCCTCCATGGCCGCCTTCCGCTGTTGCCCTGCTCGCTCGCCTTCTGTCGCCGACTCCGTCCGACTTCAGCACGAGCCCTCTTTCCGGCCCTCGCGCCTCCTCCACCCGCTCGGCTTCCTGGTCGTGCTGCTCGTGCTGCTCTCCCCGCACGCTCCGGCCGACGCCGCGTCTCCCGGAGCCGGCACGCCCGCGCTCGAGGGGTGGCGCTACCGCTGGGGAGATTCACCCGTGGGCTCGGACGGCGTGCCCGCCTGGGCGAAGGAGACGGGCGAGACGGGGGCCTGGCGCCCCGTGGAGGCGCTCCAGTCGCCTCCGGGCCGCGACGGCAAGAACATGGTGTGGCTCAGCGTCCCCCTACCCGCGGGCGACTGGGCGGAGCCGGCCCTCTTCCTGGGCGAGGTCGCCAGCGCCATCGAGGTCTACTCGAATGGCCAGCGCCTCTACGCGAGCGGCAAGCTGGACCCGGACGGCCACGAAGTCTCGGAGAACCTGGCGTGGCACCTGCTGCCGCTGCCCCGCTCGGCGCTCGGCGGACGCGTGCTGCTGCGCATCCAGTCCTCGAAGCCCGCCATCGGCGTGAGCCAGGACGTGCGCGTGGGCTCGCGGCATGAGCTGCTCGCGGAGGCGTCGCGCCAGGGCCAGGCGCCGTTCGTCATGGGCATCCTGCTGCTCACCGTGGGCGCCGCCGCGGCCGGCTCCTTCCTGCTGCACTCGCGGCGGCGGATGCTCGCGGGGCTGGCGGTGTTCGCGTGCAGCGGCGGCATGGTGCTCATCAGCCTGAGCGGGCTGGCCGCGGAGCTGTGGAGCGCGGGAGCCGGCAGCACGCTGGGCATGACGCTGGGCATCTTCTGCCTCCAGGCCGGCCTGATGGAGTTCATCTCCGACGCCATCCTGGACAAGCGGCTTGGCTGGTACCAGCGGGCGACGATGGGGCTGTCCATCGTCTCCGCGCTCTGCGCCTTCATCACCCTGGTGGACATGGGCACCGGCCAGCAGCTGCTGGGCGTGTTCCTGCCCGTGTCGCTGCTGCTCATGCTGGGCAACGTCTTCGTCACCAGCCGGGAGGCGGTGAAGGGCAACCCCGACGCCCGCCTCTTCGTCTTCGGCCTGGCCGGCCTGGTCCTGTCGCTCGTCATCACCCTGCTGCCCGTCATCGGCGCGGTGACGTGGTCGCTCGGCAACGTCACCCACTGGGGGTACCTCGCGCTCACGCTGTCGCTGGTCGCCATCGTCGCGCGCCGCTCCATGGAGGTGATCCGCTCGCTGGAGACGCACACCCGCCAGCTGGAGGCGCGGCAGCAGGAGGTCCGCCAGCTGGCCGAGCGCATGCAGAACGGCGCCGGAGAGCTGGCCACCGTGGTGCAGCAGCTGCGCTCGTCCAGCGACGAGCAGGCCGCGGGCGTCAGCCGGCAGGCGGTGGCGCTCAACCAGGCCAACCAGACGGTGCAGGAGATCCGCCGCACGTCGCAGCTGACCGCCGAGAAGGCCAGCATGCTCGCGGCGTCCGCGGAGAGCGCGGAGCAGGTGGGGCGCGAGGGCGCCGCGGCCGTGGAGAGCACGGTGGCGGACCTGGCCGACATCCGCACCGAGGTGTCCGAGATGGCCCGGCGCATCCTCGCGCTGGACGCGCGCACCCGCGAGGTGGGCGGCATCGTCGACGACGTGAAGGACCTGGCCGACCAGTCCAACATGCTGGCCATCAACGCGGCGATTGAGGCGGCGCGCAGCGGCGACAGCGGCAAGGGCTTTGGCGTGGTGGCGCGGGAGATGCGCAGCCTGGCCGACCAGTCCATCCAGGCCACCCACCGCATCCGCGCGGTGCTCGACAGCGTGAGCAAGAGCATGCGCGAGGCGGCCCGCTCCAGCGAGCAGGGCGACGAGCGCGTCCAGCAGAGCCTCGACGCGGTGCGGACGTCCGGCGCCCAGCTGCAGAAGCTGGCCGAAATCATCGCCGACACCAGCGCCAGCATGCGGCAGATCACCGCCGCGGTCAGCGCCCAGGACGAGGGCACCCGGCAGATGGCCGAGGCCATCAAGGAGCTGTCCGGGCAGATGCACCGCACGCTCAAGACGGTCCAGGAGACGCAGGACGTCACCAAGTCCGTGCAGTCGCTGGCCGCGAGCATGTCCGGCATGGCCGCCCAGACGCTCAAGGTGGAGCACGGCGACGGCGTCAACCGTCCAGCAGCGCCCGCAGGTCCTCGGGCATAGGCATGGGCGTGAGGATGCCCACGTTGGCGCCGCCGGTGTTGCCGAGCGGCGCCCGGCCCAGCCAGGAGCCCGGCCCGGCCACGACGATGCGGACCGCCTGACCCACGAGCTCCCGCACGTCCCGCCGCCGCCAGCCGAAGGCGAACATGCGGCAGTGGGAGCGGACATGGGGCCCCGCATGGGCCTGACTCAGGATGTGGGCCCGCTCCAGGTGGCGCCAGGCGAGCGTGAGGTCCGCTCGAGCCTCGGCCCGGGTGGCTTCCTGGAGCTCCGCCTCGAAGGCGGCGCGCAGCTTCGGCTTCATGGACATCGGTTCCTCCTTCCTGCTTCTTGAAGAGGAGCCCAGGGTGTCGCGAGCGGAAGCCGGCGGCTTGTAAGAACGCGCTACTCCGGTGGCGGGAGGACCCACTCCACCACGCCGGCAATCTCCGTGGGGGTGAGGCCGAAGGTGCGGCGGAAGGCGTGGCTCAGGTGCGCGCTGTCCGTGAAGCCCGCGGCATGCGCCGCCTGCGTCACCGGGGCGCCGTGCTTCAGGTGCTCCGCCGCGCGCCGCAGGCGAAGCCACAGGATGTACGGGCGCAGCGGAAGGCCCACCTCCTCTCCGAACAGATGGGACAGCCGCCCCGGCGACAGCCCCACCCGGGGCGCGAGCGCGGACACGCGGACGTCCTCCTCCAGCACGTCCGGCAGGAGGCGCAGGAGCTTCTTCACCGCCGGGTGGGAGGGCACCGGAGGACCCGCCTCGGCCTGGAGCGCCCGCGCCATGGCCTGTGCGAGGGACTCGGCGTCGGACCAGGTCCGCGGCATCCCGCCTGCTCCACACCCGAGCAGGGGGGCCCCTGCCTGCTGCCACGCCTCTACAGTGTCGCCGATGCCCAGCGTCCGCAGCTGGCGGCCCACGATGTCATCCGGCGCGAGGTGCAGAATCACCGCGAGCCCCACCGGCCCCACCACCGCGTGCTCGGTGTCTGGAGGCACCACCGCCGCGTGACATGCGGCCTCACGCTGATGCCGGTCCCTGAGGACCACCGGCGCTCCGAAGGCCAGGAGGAGCTGGAAGGTGTGGTGTGCATGCGGGTGCGTCTGCCCCGCCGGCCCGGCGTACATCAGCTGCCGGGGGCCGAAGAACAGCCGCCCCTTCCACTCCTGGGGCCTGCTCACGCTCGGACCTCCTTCGTGGGACGGGCCATGCCCGCCGCAGCATCGCGGCCGGCGGCGGCCCACGCAATCCTGGAGCGCGGGGGGCGGGGGCCGTGGCCGGAGTCGAGCGCCACCCATTGAATGCAAAGACAGACAGGACTCCGGACCTTCGCCTCCAGCGAGCTTCGCACCGGCACCTGAGCCGGGCGCCGGCCCGAGGCCCCCTCTGGACCCGACGCGGGTGGGGGCCGACAATGGGTCTTCATGGGGAAACAGGAGTCTGTTCCGGCGGAGCTGCGCGACGTGGCCCAGGCGCTCGCCGAGGGCGTGCCCAGCCAGGACATGCTCCGGGCCCTGGCCGAGCGGCTCATCCGAATCGCGGGGCACCTGGAGCAGCCCGAGCCCACGGGCTCGCTCCGGGTGGGGCCGGAGGTCTCCGGACGTGACGCGAGCGGCTCGCAGGCACTCGCCGGGGACACGCTGGCGCCTCCGCCTCCGCCACTCCCCCAGGACCTGCTCCAGGCCATCGACGCGGAGAGCGCGCTCTACCGGGGCAAGGTGCTCCACGGCGTCCGCAACGTGGAGGTGGAGCCGCCCGGCCTCGTCAGCCTCGAGCCCGAGCGGCCCGCGGACCCGTCCTGGGCGGGCGGCCTCCTGCTGGGCTTCGGTGCCGACGAGACAACCGTCTTCCGCGGCGAGGTGCTGCACGTCGACGCCGCCACGGGGCGCCTCTTCGCGCAGTCCCTGGGCGCCGGGCTGGACGAGGCGGCGCTGGCGGGCGTGGAGCGCTGGGTCTTCACCCCGTTCAACTTCTCGCAGGCCATCCTCGCCGCCGCCCGGGCCTGCGCGCCTCGCGTGGCGCGGGTGGAAGAGGCCCTGCGCCTGGCGGAAGGCAACGTGCTCCCGGCGCGGGAGGCCAGCGAGGCGGAGTCCAAGGGGCCGGAGACGGTGTGGCGCCAGCCGTGGGCCCTGCTCTGGGGCCCTCCGGGGACGGGCAAGACGGAGACGACGGCGCGGCTCATCGCCGAGTCACTCGTCACCGCCCCCGAGCAGCGCATCCTCGCCGTCGCCCCCACCAACCGCGCCGCGGACACGCTCGCGATGCGCGTGGCGCGGCTGCTGGAGGAGCAGGGGCAGCTCGTCGCTGGCGGCTCGTGCCGCGTGTACCGGGGCGGACTGGGCGCCGGCCCCGACCTGCTGCGCCAGTACCCCCGGCTGGTGCAGGACCCCGAGTTCGCCGACCTGGCCGTGTCCCGCGACGCGGCCGAGCACCGGGCCCGGCTCGCCGAGGCACGCGGCCTGTCCGCCCGCGAGGTGGCCCACGCCCGGGCCGACGCCGTGTTCCAGCGCCACCAGCTCGTCGACACCACCGCCGAGGTGGTGAGACTGGGCCGGCCCGGGCTGGTGGTGCTCACGGTGCACCGCGCGCTGAAGCTCGTGTCCGAGCTGGACGGCCAGGAGCACTTCTGGCGCCTCATCATCGACGAGGCGGGCATGGTGCCCCGCGCCGCCGCCGCGCTGCTGGCGCCCCTGGCGAAGACTGTCTTCCTGGCGGGGGACCCGAAGCAGCTCGGGCCCATCTCCGCCGCCGAGGGCGAGCAGGCCTCCGTGCGCCGCTGGCTGCGCGCCTCGCCCATGTCCCACCTGAAGGACGCCGGGCGCGACTCGCAGGCCTCGCACGTGCTGCTGCTGCGCACGCAGCACCGCATGCACCCGGACATCTCCGCCGTCGTCAGCCACTTCGCCTACGAGGGCATGCTGGAGGACGGCGAGGGGCCGCGCACGCGCGCGCCGCGCACCGTGCCCCCGCCCTTCCCCACCGTGCGCGCCGGCTGGGTGGTGCTGGACAGCGCGGGCATCGCGGACAAGGACCTGCACGCCGAGCGCGGGCCTCGCGGCCGGGGCTACCTGCGCAAGGCGTCGGGGGAGCTGGCCCTGAAGCTGGCCGGGCCCGCCGTGCGCGCGAAGCTCAAGGTGCTGGTGGTGACGCCCTACCGCGCGCAGGCCGAGTGGCTGCGCAAGGAGGCGGCGAACCGGCGGCTCGACATCACCGTCTTCGCCGCGTCCACCGTCCACCGGCAGCAGGGCACCGAGTACGACGTGGTGATGGTGGACACCGTCAACGCGGGCCGGCCCTTCGCCTCCAACGAGCTGACCGCGATGCTGAACGTCGCGGCCAGCCGGGCCCGCGAGTACCTCTTCGTCCTGGCGTCCAGGGCCGAGGCCCATGCCCACGTGCCCTGGCGCCTGCTGTCGAAGCTGCAGCCCCTCATGGTGCGCGCCACCCAGGAGCCGCTGCGGTGGGCGACGCTGCCCGAGCTGAAGCCCCGGCGCATGGCCCCCTCGCGGCCGGCGCCTCGCGGCGTGGCGGATGAAATCCAGGCCTGGCGCGAAGGGGGCAACCTGGCCACCCACGAGCAGCGCGCCCTGTCCGAGCGGCGCGTCACCGAGGGGCACCACGTGGTGCGCGGGGTGGCGGGGAGCGGAAAGACGTACGTGCTGGTGCGGTGGGCGGCGCGCTTCCTGCGCGAGCACCCGGCGGCGCGCGTGCTGATTACCTTCTTCAACCGCTCGCTGGCCTCGCTCATCCGCCGGCTGCTGCGCGAGGCGCTGCTGGAGCAGGGCACGCCGGAGGCCGTGGACGCCGTGCTGGCGAGGGCCGCCATCCTGAACGCGGACAAGGAGGGCCTGAAGCGCGCGGCGGACTACGACGCCATCTTCGTGGACGAGGCGCAGGACCTGGAGGCGGAGCAGCTCGTCGCGCTCCATGGCGCGGTGAAGCCCATTGCCTCACGCAATGGGGGCCCTCCGGCCCGGCCGCTGTTCCTGTTCCTGGATGACTCGCAGAACATCTACGGGCGCAGCACCCTGGAGGAGATGCGCGCCAGCCTCCCGAGAGACTTGAGCTTCGCCGGCCGCGTCCGCGTGCTGCGCGAGTCGTACCGGAGCACGCGACAGGTGCTGGAGCTGGCCTTCAACGTCGTGCTGGACCCGCTGGGGCGCCACTCCGAGGCGAACCCGGGGATGCGCGAGTTCATGCGGACCCGGGAGCTGGTGGAGCACCGCCTGGTGGAGGAGCCCCGGGGGCCGGGCGAAGTCTTCCACGTGGGGTTCACCGAGCGCGAGGGCACCGTGCCCGTGGTGAAGGGCCTGGCGTCCCCCGAGGCGGAGCATGCGTGGCTCGTCGGGGAGCTGCGGCGCATCCTCTCCGAGGGCGTGAAGCCCGCCGACGTGCTGGTGGTGGCGCTCCAGGGGACGCACCGCTACGCGGAGGCGCTGAAGAGCGCGGGCCTGCACGCGGTGGCGTACGGCGGCAAGAGCGGCGCCCGGCCGGAGAGCTTCCCGCCCGAGGGCGCCGACCACGTGCGCGTCACCACCATCATGTCCTCCAAGGGCCACGAGAGCCCCTTCGTGTTCTTCGTGGGCGTGGAGGACCTGGATGACATTGCCTGGCTGATGAAGGACCGGCCCCGGAAGGATGCCCGGGAGATGGAGCGGACCCGGCGCTCGCTGTTCTACGTCGCGGCGACCCGGGCGACGCTGCGGCAGTATGTCTCGGGCCTCGCGCATGCCCGGTTCGTCCGGGTGGCACAGGCGTATGCGCAGTTGCTGGAGGGCGTGCGGGTGACGGACGGGGCTTGAGCGGACTCAGGGCGCGGGCGTCGGCGCGGGCGCCGGAGCGGGCTTCGGCAGGTTCGCGTCCTTCAGCAGCTGCCCGCGCATCTTGCGCGCCGTGGCGTCCTCGTAGCCGTCCACCACCAGGCTGCTCAGGTCGAACGGCACGCCCTTCGCGCGCTCCAGCTTCTCCGCCCGCGCCTCCAGCGCCGCGCGCGCCTGCTGCTCCGGGTGCGCCAGCCCCACGAGGATGCGATTGGAGCTGCCCCTCACGTCGAACGTGTAGAGCTGACGGAAGCCCTGCTGCCACGTGCGCAGCATGGAGTCGAAGCGCGTGTTGGGAGGGAATTCCCAGACGTTGCCCACCACCGCGCCCTGCTCCGCCAGCCGCTTGCGCACCGACGCGAGGAACTCCAGCGTCGCCAGGTGCTCGGGGATGCTGTCCGGCCCGTACGCATCCAGGAAGATGAGGTCATACGGCGCGCCCGCCGCCTCCACGAAGCCACGGCCGTCCGCCACGTGCGCGCGCAGGCGCTCGTCCTCCCGGAAGCCGAAGAAGTCCTTCGCCACCTTCACCACGTCCGGGTCGATGTCCACCACGTCGATGTGAGCCCCGGGCACCGTCGCGCGCAGGAACATGGGCATCGCCCCGCCGCCCAGCCCTATCACCAGGATGCGCCTGGGCTCCGGCACGAAGGCCAGTCCCACCATCGACACCTGGGTGTAGGGCAGCTCCAGCTTCAGCGGCTGTCCCGGCCACACCACGCTCTGCAGCGCGCCCGACTTGTCGAACTGCAGATAGCGCCGCCCCTCCCCGTCCTGCGTCACGGAGATGTACGTATAGGGTGACTGCTTCTCGTAGAGGACCGAGCGCTGACTGGAGGCCGAGCACGCCAGCAGCGCCACCCCCACCAGCGCCAGTCGATGGGCCGCACGCCACATGTCCGCTCTCCTTCCGACCCTGGATAAAGTAGCAATTCCCCGAGGAAAAACAACGGGTTGACCTGTACCGCGTCAGCGTTCACCTTGCGCCCATGAGCCACGCCCCCGGCAGCCTGTCCGAGCACGCCCGCGCCGTCATCGCCGAGGAGGAGGCGCTGCTCAAGCGCGTCCAGGGGACGCTGGAGGCCGCGCGGCTCAAGGCCAGCCGTGGGCCGGACACCCAGGGACTCGTCGCCCAGCTCCAGGTCTTGCGCGACGACGTGGCCAATGCCTCCGTGGCCGACCTGCCCCACCTGTTCGCGCAGATGAACCAGGCGCGCTCCCTCATGGAGCGCCAGGAGAGCGCGCACCTGCCGGACGCCCAGGCCCCCTACTTCGCCCACCTGCGCCTGGATGGACAGGGCGGCCCGCGCGACTACCTCCTGGGCCGCACCACGTTCGCGGACGTGGGCGCCGGGGTGCGCATCATCGACTGGCGCTTCGCCCCCGTGGCCCGCGTCTTCTACTGCTACGAGGAGGGCGACGCGTACGAGGAGTACTTCGGAGAGCGGCTCGCCGAGGGCACCGTGGAGACGCGCAGGCTCGTCGTCATCGAGCGCGGCGTCCTGACGCGCATCATCTCCGGCGCCATGGTGCTGGAGCGCTCCGCCGGGGGCGAGTGGCACAGCGTCGGCCTCGACGTCACCACCCTGCAGTCCGGTGGCGCGGGCACCGCCGCCCGGCCGGAGTTCCTCGGCACCGGCAAGGGCGCCCGGCGCACCGAGGATGCCTTCGGCGTCACCGCGCTGCTGGACGCCGAGCAGTACGAGGCCGTCAGCACCGGCCCCGAGCGCCCGCTGCTGGTGCTGGGCAGCGCGGGCAGCGGGAAGACGACGGTGGCCCTGCACCGGCTGGCGAAGATTGCCTTCGACAATCCGCAGACCTTCCCGCAGGCCCGGATGAAGCTCATCGTCCCCGAGGAGGGCCTGGCGCGGCTGTCCCGCCGGCTGCTGGCGCCCCTGGGCCTGGGCGGCGTGGCCGTGCAGACGCGCGACACCTGGCTGCTGGCCACGGCGCGCCAGGCCTTCAACCTGCCGGGCATCAAGCTGTGGAACGACACGCCGCCCCTGGTGTCGCGCCTCAAGCGGCACCCCACCCTGCGGCGCGCGCTGGCCGCCCGCGTCGGCGTGCCGAAGACGGAGGCGGGCACCTCGCTGGAGCGGCTGCGCAAGCGGCTGGCCGACGCGTACATGGACCGGCACTTCCTGGACACCGTGGTCAACGCCGCGCGCGGGGAGCTGCCCCGCACCGCCATCGACGAGACGATGGAGCACACGCGGCTGCAGCTCGCCACGCCCCTGTCCAAGGAGCTCAAGGACATCACCGACCCGGACCGGCTCATCACCGTGGACGGGAGGGCCATCGAGGAGGACACGCCGTACGCCATGGCGGGCACGGTGGACCTGGACGACCTGCCCATCCTCATGTTCCTCAAGGCGCAGCACACGTCGCTGGGCCTGGAGCGACTTGCACACGTCGTCCTGGACGAGGCCGAGGACTTCTCCCTCTTCGAGCTGTTCGCGGTGGGGCGACTGCTGGGCAAGGGCAAGAGCTGCACGCTCGCGGGCGATGAGATGCAGCAGACGGACGCGGGCTTCGCCGGGTGGTCCTCCGTCCTCAACGAGCTCAACATCCGCGATGCCGCCACCTGCCGGCTCCAGGTGTCCTACCGCTGCCCGCAGCCCGTGGTGGAGCTGGCGCGGCGGGTGTTGGGCACCCAGCTACCGGAAGCCCCCACCCACGCCGGCCGCCCGGGCGCGCCCGTGGGCTTCCACCACTTCCCCGACGAGGCCCAGGCCCAGCTCTTCATCGGCGAGGCGCTGAGAGATTTGGTCTCCCGCGAGCCCCACGCGTCGGTGGGTGTCATCACCAGCAGCCCCGAGTCCGCCGAGGCCGTCTACCGCGTCGTCTCGGACCTGCCGTGGGCGCGCCGGGTGACGGACGGCGAGTTCACCTTCGAGCCCGGTGTGGACGTCACCGACGTGGGCAGCGTGAAGGGCCTGGAGTTCGACTACGTCATCCTCCCGGACGTGACGGCGCGGGCCTACCCCATGGACGACGAGTCGCGCCGCCGCCTGCACGTGGCGATAACGCGCACCTCACACCAGCTCTGGGTGGTGTCCTCCGGCGTGCGCTCGCACCTCATCCCGCCTTCGGACGAGGCAGCTCCACGGTGAAGGTGGAGCCCTGGCCGGCCGCGCTCTCCACGCGGATGCGGCCCTCCAGCGCGTCCACAATCTGCTTCACAATCCACAGGCCCAACCCCAGCCCGCCGTAGTGCCGCTCGCTGGACAGCCGCTCGAAGCGCTGGAAGAGCCGCGCCTGCCCTTCCGGGGCGATGCCGACGCCCTCGTCCCGCACCGTCAGCCAGGCCCGCTCGGCGTCCGCGCCCACCCGCACGTCGATGGGGTGGCCGCGGCCGTACTTGATGGCGTTGGACAGGAGGTTCTGCAGCACCTGCTCCACGCGCAGCCGGTCCCAGTGCCCCGTCGCGGGGCCGGGCGCCTCCAGGCGCAGCGTGCACCCCGCGCGTGCCGCGTCCTCGGAGAAGCGCGGCACCATCTCCCGGGCAATGGCCGCCAGGTCCAGGTCCTCGCGCTCCAGCCGCAGCTTGCCGGCGGTGATGCGGGACACGTCCAGCAGCTCGCGCACCAGGCTGGACAGCCGGGAGAGCTGCCGCTGCACGGCCACCACCTTGGGCGTGAGCGCTTCCTGCGCGGCGCCGCCGCCACTGGCGGCGCGGGGCTCCAGGTCCCTGCGCAGAGCCTGGACGTTGAGGGTGAGGGACGTCAGCGGCGTGTTCAGCTCGTGCGAGGCGACGGAGAGGAAGGTGTCCCGGGCGCGGATGGCGTCCTGCGCCTCCATGTACAGCCGGCCGTTGTCCAGCGACGTGGCCGCGCGCCGGGCCAGGTCCTCCGCGAGCCGCACGTCTGCCTGCGTGTACCGCCGCCCGGACTCCGTGTTGACGAGCGTGAGCGCCCCGAGCACCGTGCCGCGGCTTATCAACGGGACGCAGATGTACGTGCGGATGCCCAGCGCCGCCGTGGCCTGGCGGTACTCCCCGTCAGGCAGCGTCTGCGCCAGCAGCGCCCCCGACAGCTCCGGGGTGAACTCCGTGACGCCCGTGCGCAGCACCTTGCCGACGCCTCCCGCATCATCCATCCGGATGGGGTAGCGCGCGTGGTAGGCCCGGGTGAGCTCCAGCATGTCCGGGCGCACGTGGGCCACCGCGACGCGGCGCACCTGCCCGTCCGGCCCTGGCACATCCACCGCGCACCCATCCGCCAGGGTGGGGACGGCCAGGTGGGCCATGCGCTCGAGAATCCGGTCATGGTCCAGCGACGAGGCCAGCACCTCGCTGGCCTGGGCCAGGAAGGCCGCGTGGCGCTGCGCGCGGCGCATCTCGTCGTACAGCCCGCGGAGCGTCGCCTCCTGCTTCTTCTCGGCGGTGATTTCGCGGGAGAAGACGTAGACGCGGCCATGGCCCGGCAGCAGCCGCTTCACGAACCAGCGCTCGCGCGCCGCGTGGTGACACTCGAACTCCTCCGCCTCGCTCGTCGCCACCACCCGGTGGAAGCGCTCCTGGAAGGAGGCGTCCAGCACCTCCGGGTACAGCTCCCACAGCACGCGGCCCTGCGCGTCCAGCCGGGGCCTGCCGAAGGTGCGCTCCATGGCAGGATTGACGTACAGGCACACCCCATCTGCCGCGCACACGGCGACACCCTCCGGGAGCTGGTCCAGGAGGACGGTGTCGATACCCGCCATGGCCGGCCCCTGGGAGGCGGCGGTGGCAAGGCCCTGTCCGTTCAATGGATGTTCCACGCTGTCGGTGAAGGAGCGGGCCACGGAGTTCGTTTTCATCGCTTAACACTTCCCCCTCTTCTGCCCCACTCCCGCCCGCCCTACATGTGCTCGGCACCCAACAGTCCGGCGCCCGGGTGGGCGCAGGTGCGGCCAGGCGGCCAGGCCGTCAGGCGTCCGGAGGCGCCGGGAGCGGCAGACGTACGGTGAAGGTGGAGCCCTGGCCCGGCGCGCTCTCCACGCGGATGGAGCCGCCATGCAGCTCGACGAGCTGGCGGGAGACCCACAGCCCCAGGCCGAAGCCCCCGCGCGGGTGCGCGGGCTCCTCCAGCGGCGAGAAGCGCTGGAAGAGGCGCCGCTGGTCCTCCCAGGAGATGCCCGGCCCCCTGTCCCTCACCGCCAGCACCGCCGTGCCGTCCTCGACGGAGACGGTGATGTCGACGGGCGCCCCCGGCGCGTGCCGCAGGGCGTTGGTGAGCACGTGGGTGAACACCTGCTCGATGCGAAGCCGGTCCCAGCAGCCGATGACGCCGCGGCGCGTGCGGATGCACAAGTCGCTGCCCGCGTGCTGGAGTTCCTCCTCCAGGCGCTCGGCGCAGGTGCGCACCAGGGCGCCCAGGTCCACCTGCTCCAGGTCGAGCACGGGGCGGTGGGTGGACAGCCGCGAGACGTCCTGCAGCGTGGCGATGTGGCCGTCCAGCCGCCGGCGGTGCTCCTGGACGCGCGCCAGGCGCCGGGGAAGCGCCTGCACGGTGAGCGCCTCGGTGCGCTCCGCCACACGGTGCTCCAGCTCGCCCGTGAGGTTGCGCAGCGCGTCCCGGGCCTCGCGCGGGGCGGAGCCCTCCAGGTGCGCCCACGCCTCATGGGTGCCGCGCATGAGCGCGAGCCCATGGTGGCGGACGACCTCCAGCATCCCCTCCTGGGTGCAGTGCTCCAGGCAGTAGCCGCACAGGGCGATGATGCGGCGCGAGCGCAGCACCCCGTCCACCCGGCGCTCGTACTCGCGGAAGTCGTCCCAGTCCTCGCGCGCCAGCCAGGACGCGTCGGCGCTCACCCGCAGGCCCGTGTAGCCGAGCGACAGGGCCTGCTCCTCCCGCGCGAGCCAGCCGCGCAGCGCCGCGTCCACGTCCAGCCGGCCCTCGCGCGGGTAGGCCTCGTCGGGCCGCAGCAGGCGCAGCTGGCCCCGGGCGAGGCGCGCCTCGAGGTCCGGCACCGCAGTGCGCAGCGCGGCCCGCGCGTCCTCCTCCGGGAAGGCTTCCGACGTCACCCACACACAGGCCTCGTTCTGCTCGAGGCCCGCCTGGAGGAAGGGAACCAGCGAGTCCCCCAGCCCGTCTCCGGCCCGATAGAAGTGGCAGAGGTGCGAGCCCCACGGGAGCTCACCCACGCCGCTCAGGCCACTCCACCGCGTCTCCCCCACCATGTCCCCGGTGTAGCGGAGCGCCCGGGAGGGTTGAAAACCCACCTCCACGCCACCGGCCACGCACCTTCAAGTACCCGACACACCGCCCCCGCCACCCGGAGGTGCCCTGGGACTCAGGGCGTCTGCTGGCCCTGGCGCCAGGCCTGCCGGCGCTGCTCCTGCGCCTGCCGGTGCGCGAGCGAGTCGCGCTCCTGGCCGGGAAGCTCCTTCAGGCGCGTGCGGTGCATGTTGATGCTCAGCTCGTACAGGCCCCGCTCCTGCTCGGGCAGCCGGTCTCCGTACTCGGCGAGCACCGTGCTCGCGAACGCAATCATGTCCTCCGATACCGCGCGGCGGTGCGCGTAGTACTGGCGGACCTCCTCCTCGGTGGCCTCACCCGACAGCACCTTGCCGTAGGCGTCGTTCCAGCGCCGCTCGTCCTCCACGCGACGCCGCAGCACGTCCGGGTCCGTCGTGGGCGCGGCCAGCTCCCAGTAGCGGTTGTCCGGCAGCTTCGCGCGGAGCACCGACAGGTCCACCGGGTGCACCTGGGGCACGTCCTCCCCGGGCTCGGGCTCCGGCTCGCGCAGCAGCTCGGGCGCCGCGCCGGGCTGGGGCGCCGAGGCCGTGATGGCGGGCGGACCCGGGGACGCCTGGGGAGCGGGGGCCGCGGCCGTGGCGGCGGGGGGAGCCGGCGGCGGGGCGGAGGCCTCGGGAGTGCCGGAGTCCCGCGTCCAGAGGACGAACAGGAGGACGAGTCCCACCACGGCGCCCGCCGCGAGCTTCCACGGCAGGCCCTTCCACCCAGCGTTCGCGGCCATGGCGAACCGAATACCGCGCGCCGCGTTGCACTGGCAACCCGGACCTCCGCTCATGACGCGGCGCGGCCGAGCCCCTGGCTGTCTTTGCCGCAACGAGTCACGCCTGGCTGTCACGCATGAAACATGAATCAGGCACAAAGGCGCTGACTCTCTTGCAATTGTATTGTATAGTCAGGGATTCCCACCAAACCCGGAGGTTCCTGAATGAAGCGCCTTCTCCTGGCCTGCCTGATGGCCACAGCGCTGGTACCCGGTGCCGCTCGCGCCGAGGTCATCGTCTCCACCATCGTCGAAGTACTCGTGGACGGCGGCAACAACTACAACTGGCAGAAGGTGGAGCTCCCGGGGACGAAGTGTGGCAACGGCTCCCAGTTCAAGTTCTGGGTGCACCGCACGGGCTCGCCGAACCTGATGTTCCTGTTCGAGGGCGGCGGCGCGTGCTGGGACTACGACACGTGTAGCGGGCGCGCGGGCCTGCTGGGCGCGGCCAACCCCAACGGCATCGGCGACGACTACATCACCCAGTTCACGGCGAAGTACGTGTCGCCGCTCGTCAACGGCGCGGACCCGGGCCTGCCGGGCCGCAGCAAGAAGGACCTGGTGACGAAGGGCTGGAACATCGTCTACGTGCCGTACTGCACGGGTGACGTGCACGTCGGCAACAACGTGAAGACGTACGTGGACCAGACGGGGGCGAACCCGCCGCTGACGTGGCACCACAGCGGCTACACCAACACCATCGCGGTTGCGAACTACGCGAAGACGCAGTTCCCCAACGTCCAGAAGATGCTGATGACGGGCTACAGCGCGGGCGGCACGGCCACGGCGGCCGGCTACTACTTCCTGCGGAAGACCATGAACCCGGCGCGGGGCTACCTGCTCAACGACTCCGGCCCCATCTTCCTGGCGCCGAACGCCACGTACCGCTCGCGCGCGCTGCACGACAAGATTCGCCAGTCGTGGAACCTGGACTCGGTGTTCAGCCTGCTGCCGGCGTCCTTCAACATGAACGACTTCGGCTCCATCAACCGCATGGTGGCGACGGAGTTCCCGAACGACCAGCTGGCGTACACGGGCTACACGCGCGACTACAACTACTCGCGCTTCTCCTATGAGCGCTTCCACACGCCCAACGACCAGGAGTCCGTCCATGGCTACTGGAAGCAGGACCAGGACCGGCTCGTGCAGGAGCTGAACCTCTACAACAACTTCAGCTACTTCATCCCGCACCACCGCGCCATCAACGCCAGCCACTGCAGCACCATCATCACCTTCATCGGTGCGCACGCCTGCCAGAAGATGGAGAAGAAGCGGTACTGGTACGAGTACCTCGAGTTCCCCTTCACCCAGACGTACAAGTGCTACAGCGAGATGGTGGGCATGGACGTGTTCCTGTCGCGCTTCATCAACGACAACCAGCGCGTGCGCATCTACGAGCCGACGAACTGGTACAACAACGAGGACCCCGGCATGCAGATTGTCGCGCCCCTCATCAACGGCGCGCTGGGCGGGTAGTCCCCACCCCGACGTCTGAAGCCGCAGGAAGGAGCGGGGCGCCCGGGGCTTGCCAGGCGTCCCGCTTCGTCGTTTCGGAGTGGCTCCGGCAGCCCGGGGACAGCCCCGAGCGCCCTGGCATCCCACGCGGCGTGGCGCTAGACACACGGGCCACGCCATGGACAACCTCACCCACGGGCTGCTCGGGCTGGCCCTCGGCGCACTGCGCCGGCCGGACGCGCGCCCCGGCCTCGCCGAGCGCGCCTCCCCCACGGACCGCGCGGTGCTGGTGGCCGCCGTGCTCGCCTCGGAGCTGCCGGACCTGGACACGCTGCTGGCGCGCGGCGACGCGGTGACGGTGGCGCTCCAGGCGCACCGGGGGCTGTCCCACTCGCTCCTCTTCGCCCCGGTGGTGGCGCTCGGCGCGACGCTGGGCGCGTGCGCCCTCTTCCGCGGCGCGCGGCCCCGCCCCGTCTTCCTGGCCAGCCTGGCCTCCACCGTCTTCGCCCACCTCCTGCCCGACTTGTGGACGGGCTGGGGGACGCGGCTGCTCCTGCCCTTCTCCGACACCCGGCTCAGCCTGGACTGGACGGGCGTGGTGGACCCGTGGGTGACGCTGCCGCTCGTGGCCGGGGCCCTGGTGGCGTGGCGCCGGCGCGCCTGGTGGCGGCGGGCGCTGTGCGTGGGCCTGGCGTGCTCGGCCGCGTACGTGGGAGCGCGCGTCGCCACCTGGGGCGTGCTGACGGAGCGCGTGGAGGCGGCCCATCCGCAGGCCACCACCGTGCGCGTCTTCCCCGCGCCCTTCTCCGTGGGCACCTGGCGCTACGTGGCCATGCTGCCCGGAGGGGCGCTGGCCGTGGGTGACGTGGGCCTGACGGGCGCACCGCGCGAGGCCCGCCGCGTGGAGGGCGCCGCCCCCGCCGACGTGCTCCCCGAGGACGTGCGCGCGGTGCCCACCGTGCGCGAGGCGCTCGCGTGGGCCCGCTTCCCGCTCATCACCCTCACGCCCTTCGAGGGAGGCCGCGAGGTGCGCGTCGCCGACCTGCGCTACCACCTGCGCGGCGAGCCCACGCTGGGCTTCGTCATCCGCCTGGACGCGGCCAACCGGGTGACGGACGCGCGCATGGAGCGGGGCGGCAGCGCGAGCGAGCTGCTGCGGCGCTGGCGCGGGGAAGCCCCGGCGCGCTCCCCGGCACAGGACGGTGGGGCCGCGGGCCCGCGGGGAACAGCGCCCTGAAGACGACGAGGCCCCGGTGAAAGGCAGCGCGCCTTCCCTCCAGGGCCTCGGGTGAAGCAGGCGCGGCGGTGCGGTCGCCGCGCGAGCCCGACTCAAATCAGTCCGTCGAGCGGGCCGACATAGTCCGGGTGGCCGAAGGTATTCACATTCACCCCGAAGGCCCGGGCGATGGACACCAGCAGCTTGTTGTGGGCGACGGCGCCCGGCAGCGGCGTGCCGGGGCCGTCCCAACCGGAGAGCGGGTTGGAGCCCGGCGCGCGCAGGCGGAGGAAGCGGCCCATGCGGAACTTCCCGCCCGCGCCGCCCGCCAGCACGGTGGGGACGCGCACATTCATGTGCCCCGCCGCGTCACCCAATTCGTTGCCCCAGAGGATGAGCGTGTTGTCCAGCACGGTGCCGCTGCCCTCCTGGATGGAGGCCAGCCGCGTCATGAGGTGCGCCACCTGCGAGGCGTACCAGCGCTGCACGCGCACCATCTTCTCGCGAATCTGCGTGCGCCGCGGCTCGTCCGTGACGTCCAGCAGGTGCGCCAGGTCGTTGTGCACGTCGTCGGTGACGTTGACGCCGTCCCACGGCATGGAGGGGCCCGGAATGGTGAGCGTCACCACCCGCGTCAAGTCGCACGCGAAGGCGCTGGCGATGAGGTCCAGGTGCAGCTGCGTCAGCTCGGGCATCCGCGCGAGGTTGCCGAGCTGGTCCAGGCCGTAGGCCGGGGGCACGGTGCCGCTGGTGCACGCCTCGCTCGCGGGCACGGGGGCGGGCGCCGGCCCCTGCGAGCCGCCCAGCGAGCCCAGGCGGCGCTCGATGTCGCGCAGCGACTCCAGGTGCGACTCCAGCTTCTGGCGCTCCTCGGCGGCGAGCTTGTCACGCAGGCGGCTGGCGTCCTTGACGAGGAAGTCCAGCAGGCTCTTGCGGCGGGCAACGAGCTGCGCCGACTCCCCCGGGTCCGCCGCCGGCGGGGGCGCGTTGCCGTACAGGCGCTGGTACACGGCGGCGGGGTCTCGCTCGAAGGGCACGCGCGAGCCGTTCGCCGTGAAGCTGATGCTGTTGTAGACGTGCTGGCCGCCGAATTGCTCCCACGCGTTGAGCTGGAGGGAGCGGAAGCGGGTGGAGCCGCCGATGGCGTTGCCCAGCACCTGGTCCAGCGAGGCGCTCTGCGGCAGGTCGTCACCGCTGGCGGTGCTGACCTTGCTGCCGGTGAGGAAGGTGACGGGCGCGCCCTCGTGGCCCGTCAGGCCATGCTCGTACAGCACCCGGTAGTCCAGGCCGTCCAGGACGAGCAGCCGGTTGCGGTGCTCCTGGAGCGGCGCCAGCAGGGAGTTGGGGAAGTCGAGCGTGAAGTCCGTCTCGCCGCCCTGGGGATTCCAGAACTCCGGGAGGCACCCGTGGGGCGTGAAGATGGCGATGAAGCGCAGCGGCGGCGCGGTGGCCTGGGCGTAGGCGTCGGTGGTGCCGAGCAGGTTGGCGAGCGGAAGCGCCGCGGTGGAGCCGGCCAGCGCCTGGAGCAGGGAGCGTCGGGAGAGGTGGCGGAGCATGGTGGCTACTCGGAGGCAGGGGTGCGCCGGTGGACGAAGTAGGGAGAGCGCACGAGGCTCACGAGCGCATCCCCCAGATAGAGCCGCGGGTTCGCCTTGAAGGCGTCGCGCATGTCGGTCAGCAGCTGGGCGTCAGCGGCCTCCTCGTCACGGCCCATGGCGTAGCGGAAGAGCTGGAGGGGCACACAGTCGGCCACGTCCGGGCTGGTGGAGAGGAAGCGCGCCAGGTCTCCGCCGCCGGTGAAGTCGAACTTGCCGGTGGAGTGCTCCACCGAGCCGCTGGCGTCGATGGGGATGCCGTTCTCCTGCGTGCGCAGCTTGCCCAGGCCGTCGAAGTTCTCGAAGCCGAAGCCGATGGGGTCCAGGGTCCGGTGGCAGCCCGCGCAGGCGGGGTTGTTGGTGTGCGCGGCGAAGCGGGCCCGGGTGGTGGAGTCCTGGGCGGGTGCGGGGGGGATGATGATGATGGAGGGGGGCGGCGGCGGCACCTCGCGGCACAGCAGCCGGGTGAGGACGAACTTGCCGCGGCGGATGGGCGAGCTGGAGTCGAAGAGGGCGTACGTCGCCAGCACGCTGGCCTGGGTGAGGATGCCCGCGCGCGCGGCCTTCAGCGGCACGCGGCCGAGGGTGCCGTCGGGCGTGGTGGGGATGCCGTAGAACTCCGACATGCGGCCGTCCGCGAAGGTGTAGTCCGCGCCCAGCAGCTCCCGGACGGAGCCGCCCTCGTTGGCCAGCACGTGGTTGATGAAGGCCCGCGTCTCCTTCTGGCTGGAGTCCTTGAAGGGCGCGCCGAAGTCGGGGAACACCTGGTTGTTCTTGTTGAGGTTGGCCAGGCCCGTGAGGCCCAGCCACTCGCGAACGAAGCCGTAGAGGTGCACCTGCGCGGCCGGGGTGGCCAGCAGGCGGCGCGCGTGCTTCTCGCGCTCGTCCGGGGACTTGAGCAGGCCGGCGTCCGCCGCGGCGACGAGCTCCGCGTCGGCGGGGCCGCCGGTGATGGCAAACGCGAGCGCCGCGGCCGCCTCGTGCTGCGTCAGCCGGACGACCTCGTTGTTCCCCGCGCCGGGCCCGCCCAGCTCCGTGCGGTACAGGAACGAGGCCGAGGAGAAGATGCCCTGGAGGAAGATGCGGTGCGCCGTCTGGGGGTCCGCGGCGGCGCGCGCCGCCTTCCAGAAGGCGAGCAATTCCGCCCGGTCCTCCACCGAGAGGGGCCGGCGGAAGGCGCTCGCGGCGAAGGGGTAGAGGATGTCCATGGTGCAGGACTCCTCGTTCGCGTCGGCGGGGCACCTGTCGTGAATCTTCAGCTTGAACTTGGCGAGCTCCGCCACGTTGGCCGAGGCGTTGTCCAACTGGTCCGCCAGCAGCGGCGTCACCTGGAGCCGGTCATGGGTGCTGAAGCCGAGGATGGTGTCCTCCGGCGCGAGGCCGTGGGCCACCTGGACCTTCTCACCGACGACGGCGGAGACGCTGTTGTCATACTCCGCTCGCGTCAGGCGCCGGACGCGCGCCGGACCCGCCTCCGAGACTTCCGGCGGCTCCTTTCCGGCGATGTCGCCAGTGCAGGCGGCGAGCAGCAGGGCCGCGGGAACGCAGAAACGAATGATTCGCATACGGAAGGCACCCTCTGAACCCATGGCTCCCAGAGATCCCCCTCTTGAGCGCGGGCCGTCGGCAAGATTAACCGGTACACCTGTCGCCGCCGGTGAGGATTTCACCAGCGTGCGCAAAAGGCCTGTGTCATTGCAGCTCCGGCGACGGATTTCGCCTGTGCCGGTGGCCTTTCACGAATACTGTTCCAAGAGTCCCAGGATTGCGGATTTACCAAGCCACACACGCACCCACTTCCACCTGAATACACAGACGCGTGCGGAGTCCGGGAGACGGCGGCCGGACGCGGACGCGAAGCTACCACCCGCTTCCCTGCTTCCGGATTCACGAGGGGTGTCCGGCGCCCGCACGTGACGTGCTGGCGGGGGCCGCTGGCCCGTGGAGGAGGAGAGCAGGCGCGAGGCGCGTCAGCTGGAGCGGGCGCGGTGCTCCACGCCCTGGGGACCGGCGATGACCAGGTCCGTCGCCAGGCCGAGGAACAGGCCGTGGCCCACGATGCCCGCGCGAGCGCCCAGGCGCAGGGCCAGCGCCTCCGGGTGCGGGAGCGGGCCGAAGGCGCAGTCGAGCACGAGGTTGCCCTGGTCGGTGTGGAAGGGCGCGCCCTCCGCGCCATGACGGACCGAGACCCGCGCGCCGAGCGACTCCAGGAAGAGGGCCTGGGAGCGCCAGCCGAAGGGCAGCACCTCCACCGGCAGCGCCCAGCGGGTGCCGAGCCGGGGGGACAGCTTTCCCGCGTCCACCACGATGACGACGCGCCGGCTGGCCTGCGCGACGACCTTCTCGCGCAGCAGCGCCCCTCCCCCGCCCTTGATGAGGGAGAAGTCCGGGGCCACCTCGTCAGCGCCGTCCACGGTGACGTCCAGCTCCGGGTGTTCCTCCAGCGTGGTGAGCGGCACGCCCAGCCCGTGCGCCAGCGCCTCCGTCTCGCGCGAGGTGGGCACGCCCCGCACGTCCAGCAGCCGCCCCTGCGCGCGCAGCGCCGCCAGCCGGTGCACCGCGAACGCGGAGGTGCTCCCCGTGCCCAGCCCCACCACCATGCCGGGAAGGAAGAACGCGTCCACCGCCCACGCGGCGGCCTCGCGCTTGTACTGGACGGTGTCTGCCTCCGGAGGGCCCATGCCGCCCAAGGCTACACCCTGCGCCCGTCCGCGCGGGGGCCCGGTGCGCCGCCAGCCGCGCGCCCCGGGCCCTGCCGCGGGCCGCTAGTCCTGCACGGTGAAGCGGATGGTGAGCGGCACGCCCGTCACGCCGAAGGCGTTGCCGCCGGAGAAGGGAATCACCCGCGGCGCGTGGGTGCCGGCCGCGAGGACGACGGGGTTGCCGTTGTTCACGTCCACCGTGTCACCAACCTCGTAGCTGGCGGTGTTGTCCGGCTCCCAGGGCTGACCGTCGCAATAGAAGCGGACGCTCTGCACCGCGGTGGCCGGCGTCACGTTGGCGCGGATGTCGAGCTGGGTGTGGCCCTGCGCCGCCAGGTCGCCGAGGTCCACCAGGGAGCCGTTGACGAGCGTCCGGATGACGGCGCCCGAGGTGGCGCTCACCAGGAAGAAGGTCAGCACCTTGCTGACGGCGTTGGGCAGCGTCGTCGTGGGGTTGATGATGAGCTGCGTCTCCCCGTTGAAGGGGCGGGCCCGGAAGCCGATGAAGGACTCCGGGTCCAGGCGCGTCCAGTCCTGCAGCGTGCGGTACGCGGCCAGCTCGCCCAGGCGCACCGCGTGGTCATGGTCACTGCGGTAGTGCACCCCGGCGAACAGCCGCGCAACGCCGATGTTGGAGGCCAGCTTGTCCAGCTCGTCGAACATCATCAGCGTGCCGCCCGAACAGGACACGAGCGCCGTGCCATTCGCGTCCGGCACCTGCGGGTTGAGGCTGGGCCCGTCCTCGGAGAAGGCCTTGAGCATGGCCACGCCCGCGCCGATGTACGTGGAGTGTCCCGACGCGTAGGCCGGGTGCGTGGGGCTGCCCTCGGGGAAGGCCTGGGGGAGCAGGTACGTGCCGGTGCCGCCGTTGAGCGTGGCGGTGCGCGCCAGCACCAGCCGCAGCACGGGGGAGCTGAGCAGCTCCGCGGGCACCGGGTAGACGCGCGCGTTGGTGAGGGTGTTGTGCACGCGGCCGCCGTACTCCTCCGGGCGCAGGCGGCGGTGCAGAGTCGCCGTTGTTCTGGTGGACGGGTGGGTCGCTCCTCGGTGTCGGGGGTACCCGGGCCGTCGGGGACGACGAGCAGGGTGCGGCCCGGGCACAGCGGACACGGAGCGACGCGCGGTGAACCGCACGCGGACCGCGGGACACGCGGGCTCGACGTCCGTCAGTCAACGGACATGATGGGGCCGGGACGCCACGCGGAAAATAATGCAAGTGGGTTGCGTGAACGGGGCGCAGCCGGAACCGGAAAGCCGCGAGGCGACATGGCCGCCCGGGCACCGTCATTTCCGAGGCCCAGGGGTGTGACACGGAGCCAGCAGCTCCGTGTCACACCCGAGAAGACAGACTACAGGTTGAAGGTGCCGCGAACGCCCAGGATGATGTAGCCGTACGGGCCGTCATCCACGGCGGGCAGGTCCGTCGTCCGGGTGCCGCCGCCGAGCTCGGGAGGGATGTTCACCGTCGTCGTGGTGGTGCCGGTGCGCACCGTGTTCCGGGCGTAGGTGCCGGTGAGGTACGGGCCGAACGACAGCGAGTTGCTCAGCCGCCACTTGCCACCGACGGTGAGGTTGACGAACTCAGGGCCGCGAATCTGGCTGTCGATGTCCACGCTCCCCGTGACGCCGGGGGCCGGCGCGATGTCGCCCTCCACGGTGGTGTTCAGGATGACGATGCCGAAGCCCAGGCCGACGAACGGGTCGAACGAGGCTTCGGGCGAGAAGTGGTACTGCACCTGGGGCCCGAGGCGGATGGTGGTCGTCGCGCACTCGAAAGTGCCCGGGCAGGAGTACGGGTTGTTCTTCGTCAGCACCTTCGTGAGCTGACCCTGCGCTCCGATGAACCAGTTCGGGCTGGCGCGGTAGCCGATCTCCAGCAACCCCGCGATGCCGCCGTTGGCCACATCGCTGAGCTTCACGTCGCCAATCGTTCCGTCCGCGCGCGGACCGTTCTTGTAGACGTAGCCCGCGCCGGCCTGGAAGCCGAGCCCCAAGGTGAACTCGAGCCCGCTCTTGACGCTGGAGCTCGCCGCCTCGGTCTCCTGCGCCATCGCCGCCGAGGAAACGAGCGTCGTCACTACCGCAAGGGCCCTATACAGCCTTCCCGTCATAAACCCCTCCCTACAAGTGAGCCGTCACTCTATGACGGCCCGCACCACACAGTTAAGGCGCGCTGCGTCGAGAACTCACGCGGTCAATCCGGACCTCGGCCACGCTGATGCAACGGCATGGCATATATGTGGAGCACAAAGGGATGTTCCCCACAGTCAGGGGATTAGACAATGTTCCCATGAACGTCACCCTGGAGCAGGCCCGCGCCCTGGATGCCCTCGCGCGCCACGGCACCTTCGCCGCGGCGGCCGGGGCCCTGCACAAGGGCCACACCGCGGTGCTGTACGCGCTGCGCACGCTGGAGGAGCAGACGGAGCTGACGCTGCTGGACCGGCGCGGCTACCGCACCCGGCTGACGCCCGCCGGCGAGCGGGTGCTGGAGCACTGCCGGAAGCTGCTGGCGGCGGAGCGGGAGCTGGAGGCGGCGTGCGCGGAGATTCGCGCGGGCTGGGAGCCGTCGGTGCGCATCGTCTTCGACGGCATCTTCCCCGCCGAGCCGCTGCTGCGGGTGGTGAAGGAGCTGCGCACGGAGGGTGCCAGCACGCGCTTCCACGTGTCCGCGGAGTTCCTCGCCGGCGTGGAGGCGGCCTTCGTGCGCGAGGAGGCGGACCTGATGGTGTCCGTGCTGCCGCCCTCGCTGCCGGGGCTGCGCTCGTACCGGCTGCCGGAGCTCAAGGCGGTGCTGGTGGCCCACCGCGGGCACCCGCTGGCACGGCGGCGCGGCATCCTGAAGGAGGACGAGCTGGCGGAGCACCTGCTCCTCACCGTGCGCGGCTCGGACCCGCGGCTGCAGCTCACCACCAGCACCCTGGAGACGCGCTCCACCGTGCACCTCAACGACTTCGCGGCGAAGAAGGCCGCCATCCTCGAGGGGCTGGGCTTCGGGTGGCTGCCGGAGCACCTGGTGGAGCGAGAGCTGAAGCGGGGCGCGCTCAAGGCGCTCAAGCTGCCCCGGGGCGCGACGCATGCCTTCCAGCCCCAGCTCCACCACCGGGCCAGCGTGAAGCCGGGCCGCGCCGCACGCCGCGTGGTGAGCTTCCTCACCGGGGTGGAGCCGGAGTCGTGAAGCGCCTGGGCCGCGCCCCCGCGCCTTGTTAGAAGCGCGGGCCATGCCGAACGAAGTCCTCGTGCTCGCCTACGCGGGCTGTGACACCTGCAGGAAGGCGCAGAAGTGGCTGAAGGAGCAGGGCGTGGCCCACCGGGTGCGCCCCATCGTCGAGGAGCCGCCCACCGTGGCCGAGCTGCGGCAGTGGCTTCCCCTCAGCGGGCTGCCCCTGCGCAAGTGGCTCAACCTCAGCGGGCAGAGCTACCGGGCCCTGGGCAAGGCGAAGGTGGACGCCGCGTCCGACGCGGAGCTGATGTCCTGGCTGGCCGCCGATGGGAAGCTCGTCAAGCGTCCGGTGCTCGTCAGCGGGAGCACCGTCCTGGTCGGCTTCCAGCCGGAGGCCTGGGCGCGCGCCCTCACTCCCGCGCGCTGACGCACGCCATCAGGGCAGGCGAAGGAGCAGGCCCTCGCCCCGCCGTCCCTCGCAGGTAGGGATTGGGAGTGAAGACTCCTTTCCTACCATGGAGACCGGGGCGCGACGTCCGCTAGGCGAGATACTCCTCGAGCTGGGAGTGCTCAACCGCGCCCAGCTGCGCGTGGGACTGGTCCATCACCATGAGACGCACGTCCCGCTGGGGCGGGCGCTGGTGCGCGAGGGCCTGTGCTCCGAGGCCGACATCCTCCGGGGGCTGTCCGCCCAGCTGGGCGTCGAGGCCGTGGACCTGGAGCGGGCCCTGCCCGAGCGCTCCGTGGCCTCGCTCATTCCCGCCCGCGTGGCCCGGCAGTACCGCGCCGTCCCCCTGCGGGTGGAGCTCGTCCAGTTGGACCAGGGTGAGCGGGAGGTGCTCCACATCGCCCTGCCCGCCCCCGTGTCGCTGGAGGCCGTGGATGCCGTGCGCGCCGTGTCCGGCAAGCCCCGCGTGGAGGCGCACGTCGCCTCGGACACCGCGCTGGCCCGCGCCCTGGCCGCGCTGTACGGCATCGAAGAGCCCGCCGAGCCACCCGCCGTTCCCACCCCGGCCCCGGGCGGCCCCCTGCTCCTCTACGGCTGGCCTCCCGTCACCGCCGTCCTCATCTCCCGCCAGCTCGCGCGGCACGGCATCCCCGCCAGGGTCGCCACGCCGCTGGAGGTGCTGCACACCCGGAGTGACGACATCGTCCTCGCGCCGATTCAAGCCATGGAGGGGCTGCTCGCCGGAGAGGTCCACATCGCCGGCTCGCTCATCGTCCATGGCACGTCGGACGACGAGGGCTTCGAGCGGGCCCGCCAGCTCGGCGCCCGGGGCTTCCTCGCCAACCCGCGCGACGAGCAGCTCCTGCTGCGCGCCGTCCGCCGGCTCCGCCCGGACGGCACTCCCACCCTGCCCGGTGGGCCGGATTCCGCCCCGCATTCGCACTGACGCACGGCGGCGGCAGCCTCGCCGGCGGCCGCGTCGCTAGCCCTGGAGCAGGCCCAGCGCGTTCAGCACCTCGGGGTACACCTTGCTGGCGAAGTAGCGCCCGCCCGCGACGGTGAAGTGGACGCCGTCTTCCATGCGCAGCCGCATGGGCTTGCGGAAGCCCTCGACGCGGGCCAGGAGCAGCGCGCGGCCCTTGTCGTCCGTGAAGAACGGGCGCGTGTCCACGTGCAGGGCGTCCTCGCGGGCGCTGATGACCTCGCGCTGGAGGCCGCGGATGAGGCTCAGCTTCTGCTCGAAGCGCTTGCGCCCCGTGGCCGGCAGCTCCAGCCAGACAATCTTCCGGCCCGGCGCGGAGAGGGCCGTCACGAAGTCCTCCAGCCGCTGGCGGTAGGCCTGCTCCCACTCGGGCTTGCCCCAGTGGATGGACTTGCCGCCCTTGCCGTCCTGGAGCGACTGCCCGTCGTTGCCCCCGAGGATGACCACCACCACGTCCGGCTGGTGACGCTGCACCTCCTGCTTGCCCACCTCCATCCAGTCGAAGAAGTCGGGGCGGGCCAGGCCCGTGGAGGACTTCGCGCGCCGGGCCGCGCGGATGTGGGGATGCGCATCCAGCCGCGCCTGCAGGTAGTCGCCGAAGCCGGTGGCGATGAGGCTGTCGCCCAGCAGCAGCACCGTGCGCGAGCGCTCCGCGGCGGGCGGAGACGGACTGGCGGCCGGCGGTGCCGCGGGCAGCACCGGCGCGGCGCGCACGGCATCGGGCACGGGGCCGGCATCCGTTTCGGACGCGGCGAACACGGGCGCGGAGGAGAGCAGGGAGACGAAGGTCAGCGCGCGAGCGAGGCGGTTCTGCATTGGCGGCCGAACGCTAGCGGCCGGGCGGGCCCAGGTACATCCCCCTCCCGTACGGGGACGGGGTGCTACACGGTGGGTAGGGCCGTCTTCACGGCCCGCGGTGCCTGGCAGCCAGGCTCAGGCGGCGCTGCCGACGGCCAGGGGCCTCGCTGGCTGGACGGTGGGCTCGGCGGCGGTGCTGGGAAGCAGGGCCTCCAGCCAGGGGCGCAGCAGCCGGGCACACTCCTCCGGGTGGGTGAAGTACGGCACATGGCCCGCGCCGCGCAGCAGGTGCCCGGGTGTCCCCTCCGGGAGTGACGCGCACAGCCGCTCCAGGGTGGACGGCGGCACCAGCACGTCTCGGTCCCCCTGGATGCACACACAGGAGACGGGGAGTCTTCGCAGCGACGGCGGCGGTGGCTCGTCGCCAATGGCCAGGGCGCGGTGCCAGGTGGTGCTGCGCTCCAGCTTCGTGGTGGGCACCACCTCGGAGACCTGTCCGAAGGGCACGGGCTTCCACGCCGCCAGCCCCGCCGCGACGACACCGGGACGGCCCAGCACGGCGATGGGGCCCATCATCGCGATGGCGCGCCCACGGAGTCCCAGCTGCGACGGACGGGTGAAGGCGCCGAGGAAGGCCACGCCCCGGGCCGCGCCAGCCGCCGCGAGGTGCGTCGCCACCATGCCGCCGAAGGAGCTGGCCACCACCGCGTCCATGCGCCCGGCGGCGATGAGCACCTGCCGCGCCAGCGCCCCCGCGCCGCACGCCGCATGGGCCCCTTCCGGGTACTCCACCAGGACGGGGCGGGCCACGGGAGCGAGCTGCTCGGCGAGCGCGCGGAAGCCGGAGCCCCGGGCACCCAGACCTGGCAGCAGGAGCACCCTCGGCCCCCTGCCCCGTCCCAACTCGGTGAGCTGCACCTCTCGACGCATGTCATTCCCTCGCGAACGCGGCGAGGAACACCGCGCTCGCTCGACTTCTGCCCGGCTCACCCGTCAGCATGGCCTGGCGGCGGGCAGGCACGAAATGTCCGGACTCAGGACTCCAGGGGGCCGGAGCCGGCCACGCGGTCCAGGCCGAGGAAGGCGCGGGTGCGCTCGTTGTGTGGACTGGCGAGCACCCGGGCTGGAGGCCCCTCCTCGATGATTCGTCCGCCATGCAGCACCAGCATCCGCGAGGCCAGCTCGCGCGCGAAGCGCATCTCGTGCGTCACCGTCACCAGGGTGAGGCCATCCGTGCGCAGCCGCGCCAGCAGGTCCACCAGCTCCCCCACCCGCTCCGGGTCCAACGCGCTGGTGGGCTCGTCCAGCAGCAGCACCTCCGGCTCCATCGCCAGTGCGCGGGCAATGGCCACCCGCTGCTGCTCGCCCCCGGACAGCTCCGCGGGGTAGGCGTTCTCCCGGTGGGAGAGCCCCACCTTCGCCAGCAGCGCCCGGGCCTGCTCGGTGGCTTCCTTCCGGCCCAGCCCCTTCACGTACACCGGGGCCTCCGTCACGTTGCCCAGCGCCGTACGGTGCGCGAACAGGTGCCACTGCTGGAAGACGAAGCCCACCCGGCGGCGGATGCGCCACAGGCCCTCGCCCTGCGCCCGCGCCCCACCCGGCCCCAGCACGTCCCCGCCCACTCGCACGGAGCCCCCCTCGAAGGGCTCCAGCCCGTTGAGACACCGCAGCAGCGTGCTCTTGCCGCCGCCGGAGGGGCCCACCAGCGCCACCACCTCGCCCGGGCCAAAGGCCACGCTGATGCCGTCCAGCACCGTGCGCCCCTCGTAGCGCTTGCACAGGTCCTTCACTTCAATCATCCGCGCTCCAGCCTCGCCTCCAGCCGCCGGGCCAGGCGGGACAGGGGATAGCTCATCGCCAGGTACAGCAGCGCGCACAGCGCTCCGGGCAACAGCCAGCTTCGAACATCCACCGCCGTAATCGTCATCCGCTTGGTGAGCTCCACCACGGAGATGACCGACACCAGGGAGCTGTCCTTGAGCAGCGCGATGAAGTCGTTGGTGACGCCCGGCAGGGCCACCCGGAACGCCTGCGGCATGATGACCCGCCGCAGCGCCAGGCGCGTGGGCATGCCCAGCGACAGGGCCGCCTCGAACTGCCCGCGGGGCACGGCCAGCACGCCCGCCCGGTACACCTCCGCCTCGTAGGCCGCGTAGTTGAGCCCCAGCCCCAGGACCGCCGCGGAGAACGCGTCCAGCCGCAGCACTCCCGCAAGCCCGTAGTAGAGGACATAGAGCTGCAACAGCACCGGCGTTCCGCGAAACAGCTCCACGTAGACGGTGGCGGGCCGGCCCGCCCACGCGGGCCCGTACAGCCGCACCAGGGCCAGTCCCACGCCCAGCGGAATGGCAATGGCCATGGCGCCCACGGACACCACCAGCGTCGCCAGCGCGGCCTGGAGGAACAGCGCCAGCTGGCCCCAGCCCAGGCGCGTGGTGCGCGTGTCCGAGAGCACCTCGCGCGTCTGTGCGTCCGTCCACTCCACCATGCGCTGCTGCGCCGCGCTGTCGATGCCCCAGCGCCGGAAGATGGCGCGCAGCTCCCCGGAGCGGGCAATGCGGACCAGCGCCCCGTCCAGCGCCGCGCGCAGGTCCTCCTCTCCGGGCCGCACCGCAATCGCGTAGTAGCCCTCGCCCACGTCCCCCACCACCCGCAGGCCCGGACGTGGCTGGCCGTAGCGCTGGGCGATGATGTCGTCCATCAGCACGCCCTCCACCCGCCCCTGCTCCAGGTCGATGTAGGGCTCCTCCACGCCCTCGTACGGCACCGCCTGCGCGCCGGTGCGCAGCAGCAGCTCCCAGGCCTGCGAGTTGGCCAGCGTGCCCACGCGCCGGCCCTCGAGCGACTCCAGGCTCGGAACACTGGCGTCGTCCCGCCGCGCCAGCAGCCGCAGGTTGAAGACGTAGTAGGGCCGGGTGAAGAGGACGCGGCCGGCACGCGCGGGGGTGATTTCAATCCCGTTCAGCGCCACGTCGAACGAGCCGCGCTCCAGTGAGGGAATGAGACTGGACCAGTCGTTCTGGACGAAGCGCGCGCGCACGCCCAGCTCGCGGGCCAGCGCATCCGCCAGCTCCACCTCGAAGCCCCTCATGCGGCCCGGCTCGTCCGGGTCCTCCATGGCGTAGGGCTCGCCCCCCTGCGCGTCCGCGCCCCACGTCAGTACCCCCGCACGCCGCACCCGCTCCAGCCCCGAGGACTCCTCCTGCCGGCACGACAGCAGTGCGAGCGCCAGCAGCGCCACCGCACAGGTCAGCAGGGGAACGGGCCTTCGCGCCCGGGACGGAAGCTCGCGCATGGGACGGATGGGTTTCCCACATAGGCGAAGTGCCGCCCACCTGCCAGCGCCACCGGCTCGGACGCTCTTCCGCCCCAGGCTCCGAGCTGGAAGCAACTCCCCACGGGGGAAGGTGCGCAGGTGGCATGTCTCGCGCCTGCCCCCCATGAGACGTGGGCCCCGGACGTCAGCCCCCCGTCATGCGTCGGAGGAAGCCGCTCAGCCCTGGCGCCTTGTTACGCGGTCCCCCCTGGGCGGGGGTGCCCGCCGAGGGCCCCGGACCGGCTCCCATGGGCACGGCCGAGAGGCCGGGCGGCGCGGTGGGAGTGTCATTGTGCGCGGCGTCTCGCACGGGCTCCATCGGAGGAGCCGACGCGAAGGCAGGGGTGTCGTTCGCCGCGGTCCGCGCCACCGGGGTGGCGGGAGCCGAAGGCGCCTCCGCGCGCGCCGCTTCCGGCGTGGGCGCCATTGGCGACGGGGCGGGGCTGTTGCTGGAGACCGGGGCCTGCACCTCCTCCTCGTGCTGGACGGGCTCGTCCACCAATGCCGCGGCCAGCCGCCGCATCTCCTTCTCGGGGATGTCGCGGAGGGTGATGAGCAACTCCCCCATGTGGCTGCGGGCGTCCACGCGAATGCCGAGCTTGTCCGTGAAGTGGCGCTGCAGATTGTCCCGATAGTGCTGCACGCGGGCCGCGTCCTTTTCGGGCAGGGGAACCGGGGGCGTCCGCCGGTGATTCACCGCCCCCTGCAGCTCTTCCACGGAGCAGTCCGCGAATGACTTGTTCAACAACGTGCCGTCCTGCTGGGGCACCGCCACCGCGGTGGCGCCCGGGTCGCTCGGCTCCAGCGTGAGGCCGGCCAGCTTCGCGTACGTCATCAGCGTGTAGAGGTTGCTGATGCCGTACTTCAGGGCGACCGTTTCGGAGAAGGCGCGGGCAACCGCGCCGTTCCTCGTCAGCACCGACTGCCCAAGTCCCTTCACACTCTGCCGGAAGAAGTCCTGGGCATTCTTGAAGCCGCCCTTCTGGGCCAGTTCGCTGTCCACGACGTAGTTGTAGAGCCGGCCAATCTGGTACGCGTTGCGATGCCCCTGCTCCACCAACTTCATGATGCGCTTGTGAACCTGCTCCAGGGACAGGTCGAGCGTGGGGGCAACAGCGCTGCTGGTTTCGATTTCCATGGTGGCTTTCTCAGGTGTGCCGCGTGATTGCGACGGCCTTCGGGAAAGCAGGCACAGGGCCAGGGCCCGAGACGTGTGGTTACGCCTGCTTACAGGCGAGCGTTGCAAGGAGACGGTCTTGAAGAGGGCCGTACCGTCCCATTCGCGAGACGGTCGGCAACCGTGTTGCTCCCACTCAAGTGGGAGCTGCCCTCCCGCACACCTTGGTGTCCAAACGGGTTGCTCCCACTCAAGTGGGAGCAAGCGGCCCCGACTCCAGCTCCCACTCAAGTGGGAGCTGCGGCCCTCATCCCAGGCCCACGGTCTGCTCCCACTCAAGTGGGAGCTGCGCCTGTGCATCAATCTCGCCCGTGTCCCCCGCCCCTACGGCATCTCTGAGCACCCCTCCGCGAAGCCGCGCCTTCCCCGATGAACGAGAAGACACCGCGCGAACGCTCCTTCAGAAGAACCGACACACCGCCCGCTCCCCTGCTTCCCGACCACTGGAGCCTCGTGGGGCCGCGCCGTGCATCCACGTCACAGGCGGGGCGAGTATGACCCGTCGCCTCTGTTACAGACCCAGGGCAAATCGAACGGGCCTCCGTTACAGTGGCCGCCCATAGGAGCCGACGCTGTCATGGAAGCTTTCAAGCTGCTGGTGGTGGACGACGAGCCGCAGGTGGCACACGCCCTGCGACGCTTGTTCCGGAGAGAAGGCTTCGAGGTCCAGGTGGCCTTCAGTGGCAACGAGGCCCTGGAGCGGCTCAAGGAGTTCAGCCCGGACATCGTCCTGACGGACTTCCGGATGCCGGGGATGACCGGCAGCGAGCTGCTCCAGCGCGTCAAGCGCAGCCACCCGCTGGCGCTGCGGCTCATCATCTCCGGCTACGCGGACTTCAAGTCGGTGGTGGCGTCCGTCAACGAAGGGGAGATCTGCCGCTTCATCAGCAAGCCGTGGGATGACGCGGAGCTGGTGACGTACCTCACCGGCCTGCTGCGTCAGCGAGAGACGCTGGCGCAGTTATATGCCCCCTTCCGCGCGGCGCCGCAGGGCGTGAGCGCGGAGGTGGGGATGTCCGACGCCTCCATGGTGCTGAAGGTCCAGATGGCGGACCCCGCCTTTCCGGCCGAGCAGGCCCTCTCCATCATCGAGCGCTTCGCGGGCGTGCTGGCCGCGGACAGCCTGAAGATGGTGGGCGGCCTGCTGGAGCGCTACGGCGGGCGGCTGTCCTTCGTGGCGGAAGTCGGAGGTCCCCAGCGGCTTCGGCTGGAGCTGCCCGTGCGCACGGAAGTGGCGGCGACGTCGGAACGGCCGGGTGTAGGCAACGCATGAAGCAGCGGCAGGCCGTGACGCCCGTTGACCCGGAAGCCGACACGACGTGGGTGAACATCCGGCTCAAGCGCGTCACGCTGGTGGCCTGCATCTTAATCCACCTGCTGCTCGTCTCCAGCATCTGGGGCCAGTGGACGCGCATCGCCATGATGACCGCGGTGTTCATCGCGGTCACCGCCTTCAACCAGGTGCTCGCGCAGCGCTTCTTCTCCCAGCACACCCGCACCGCCGAGTCCTTGCGGTTCACGGTGAACATGCTGGCCAATGTCTTCTATGGCCTGGCCAGTGACTGGGCGCTGCCCATGTGGCTGTACCTGCCCCTCAACGCGCTCTGGGTGGACCGCTTCGTGGACCCGCGCGCGCGCCTTCGCCTGGGGTTGATGCTCGCGCTGGTGGCGGGCGTGGCCCTGGTGGATGGCTGCCCGCCGCTGATACCCGCCTGCTTCGTCCTGGTCTCGCTGCTCACCTACCTCATCTCCGAGGGGCGCGTCTTCCTCACCCACCAGGCGCTGCGCAGCCTGGCGCAGCAGCACGAGGAGCTGGCGCGGGCGCACGAGCAGCTCGACCTGGCCCACCAGCGGGCCCGCGAGCAGGAGCGGCTCACCAGCCTGGGCATGCTGGCGGCCGGCGTGGCGCACGAAATCAACAACCCGATGAGCTACGTGAAGAGCAACGTCAACTCCCTCCTCCTGGACCTCCGGGGGTGCCGGGAGCTGCCGCCGGTGCTTCACGAGTACGTGGAGGACGTGCTGCCGGCCACGCTGGACGGCATCCGCCGGGTGACGGCCATCGTCGCGGACCTGCGCCGCTTCGCGCGCGGGGACCCGGAGGCGATGGTGGAGTACGACCTCAACCAGGAGGTGGCCGTCGCGCTGCGCATCGCCCGCGGCCAGCTGGGCCCCCAGTGTGACGCCGTCCTGGAGCTGAAGGAGATACCCCACCTGCTCGGCCACCCCGGGCAGATTGCCCAGGTGGTCGTCAATCTCCTGATGAATGCGGCGCAGGCCATGCCCGAAGGCGGGCGCATCGCCGTGTCCACGTGGATGGAGGGCGAAGAGGCGCTGCTGTCGGTGCGCGACTCCGGCGTGGGCATGTCCCCCGAGGTGCGTGCGAAGGTGTTCGAGCCCTTCTTCACCACCAAGCCCGAGGGCGAGGGCACAGGCATGGGCCTGGCCGTGGTGCACGGCATCGTCACCGCGCACCGGGGCGTCATCACCGTGGACACCGCCCCGGGCCAGGGGACCACCTTCACCATCCGCCTGCCGCGGATTCCTCCGCTGGAGCTGGGGCTGTCCGACACCGCCAGCCTTCTCAAGAAGCCCCCGCGGGACGTGTTGTGAGCGCCCGGGTAGGCTGTCGGCCATGTCGACGCCTCCCCCCGCCTTCTCCAGCCGCTTCGAGCCCCGGTACGTAGAAGACCCGTATCCGCTCTACGCGCGCCTTCGCCAGGAGGCCCCCGTCCAGTTCAGCGAGCAGCTGCACCTGTGGGTGGTCTCCCGCTACGAGGACGTGAAGACGGTGCTGCTCAACCCGGGCGACTTCCTGTCCGCAAACGCCTTCCGCAACCCCGTCCCCCCTGCGCCCGAGGTGCTGGCGGTGCTGGCGCAGGGCTACCCCCAGGTGCCGGCGCTCGTGGACGACGACCCGCCCAACCACACGCGGATGCGCGTCATCGTCACCAAGGCCCTGGCGCCCCACCGCGTCTCCGCCATGGAGCCCCGCGTGCGAGCCATCGCCGCGGAGCTGGTGGACGCCTTCGCGCGCACCGGCCGGGCGGACCTCGTGGAGAAGCTGGCCTTCCCCCTGCCCGCGCGAGTCATCGGCGCCATCCTCGGGCTGCCGGACTCGGACCTGGAGCGGCTCAAGGCCTGGACGGAGGACCTGTCCACCCTGTCCGCGGGAAATGCTCCGGTGCCCCGGCAGGTGGAGTGCGCCCGCGGCCTGGTGGCCGTCCAGAAGTACCTCGCGGGCCACATCGCCGAGCGGCGGCGCGCGCCGAAGGACGACCTCATCAGCGCGCTCATCGAGGCGCGCCACGAGGACACGCCCCCGCTGAGCGACGTGGAGCTCATCAGCCTGCTGTCCATGCTGCACTTCGCCGGGCACGAGACGACAGCCAACCTGCTGGGCAACACGCTGGTGATGCTGTTGAAGGAGCCGGAGCGCCTGCGCGGCCTGCGGGAGGACCCGAGCCTCATCCCCGCCGCCATCGAAGAGGCGCTGCGGCTGGACTCGCCCGTGCAGGGGATGATGCGCACCACGCGCCGCGCGCTGACTCTTGGCGGCGAGGAGGTGCCCGAGGGCGCGCGGCTGCTCATCCTGTACGCCTCCGCCAACCGCGACGCCGCCGCCTTCCACGCGCCGGACCGCGCCGACCCACGTCGCCCGGACGTGGGCCGGCACCTGGGCTTCGGGCTGGGCATCCACTACTGCATCGGCGCCCCGCTGGCCCGCATGGAGGTCCGTATCGCGCTGGAGCTGCTCCTGGAGCGGCTGCCCGGCCTGCGCCTGGCACCGGGCAACGCCGTCGTCTACCTGCCCAACTTCCTGCACCGGGGCCCGCGGCAGCTCCACGCCGAGTGGGAGCCGGCCTGAGAGGCCGGGCCGCGGGGCTCGGGCGCGCTCAGTGCTTCAGCTCGGCGTCGATGACCTGGGCGAAGTCCGCCAGCGGCCGCGCGCCCATCACCGCCTTGCCGTTGATGAAGAAGGTGGGCGTGCCGGCGATGCCGCGCCGCTGCGCCTCCACCACCTCCGTGTCCACGTAGTTCGCCAGCGCGCTGCTCTCCAGCGCCTTGCGGAAGCGGGCCAGGTCCAGGCCCAGCTGCCGCGCGTACTTCTCCAGCGACTCGCGCTCCAGGGAGCGCTGGTTGTCGAAGAGCACGTCGTGCATCTCCCAGAACTTCCCCTGCTCGTGCGCGGCCATGGTGGCGATGGCGGCCAGCCGCGCGTTGTCGTGGGTGGGCAGCGGCTGGTGACGGAAGACGATGCGCACCTTGTCGCCATACTTCTCGCGCAGCTCGTCGACGAGCGAGGCGCCCCTCGCGCAGAACGGGCACTGGAAGTCCGACCACACCTCCACCGTCACCGGCGCGTCGCGGGGCCCGAGTGAAGGCGCCTCCGCGCGCGGCGTGGCGGCGAGCAGCTTGCTCTCGGTGGCGGCCTGCGTCTTCGCGCAGGGCTTGCCTTCACAGGACTTGTGCTTGTCGCCGGCGAGCACCGGCGCGGAGAGCAGCAGCAGGGCACCTGCGGACATGGCAATGGAGACCACGAGCTTCATGGGAGGACCTTCCTTGGCTGGATGGGAGCTGGAGCGCCAGGCCTCCCGCTCGGGGGGCCGGCGGCGCGGGGCCTTCTCTCCCGCGCAAGGAGGAGTGACACGAGCCGCGCGCGGGTTTCAGCGAGCCCGTGTTATCCCTTCCCACGTCATGCACTCCACAGAGCGCCTCTACCACGCCGACCCCTTCCTGCTGCGCTTCACCGCCCGCGTCGTCGCCCACGGCGCCTGGAGCGGTGCGCCCTCCGTCGTCCTCGAGCGCACCGCCTTCTATCCGGAGGCCGGTGGGCAGATGGGAGATAGGGGCGTGCTCGGCGGCCTGCCCGTGCGCGACGTGCAGGTGGATGACGCCGGCACCGTCCATCACCTGCTGGACGTCCCCGAGGGCGGTGCGCTCCCGGCTCCCGGCACCGAGCTGACGGGCGAGGTGGAGAAGCTGCGCCGCCGGGCCAACATGGCGCTGCACACCGGCCAGCACATGCTGTCTCGCGCGCTGGTGGACGTGGCCGGGGCGGCCACCGTGTCCTCGCGCCTGGGCGAGACGCTGTGCACCATCGACACGGACCAGGACACCCTGGACGAGTGCCAGGTGGCCGAGGCGGAGACGCTCGTCAACGCCATCATCGACGAGGACATCCCCATCCGGGCCTTCTTCCCCACGCCCGAGGAGCTGGCCGCGCTGCCCCTGCGCCGCGCCCCCAAGGTGACCGACAACATCCGCGTCATCCAGATTGGCGACTTCGACGTGTCCCCCTGCGGTGGCACGCACTGCACGCGCTCGGCGCAGGTGGGCCTGGTGCGGGTGCTCGGCGTGGAGCGCTACAAGGGCAAGGGCCGCGTCCTCTTCTCCGCGGGCCCGCGCGCCCGGCGCGAGCTGTGGGACGAGGCCGGCACGCTGCGCGCCATGGGCCGCGCCTTCACCTGTGGCGCCATGGAGGTGCCGGCCGCCGTGGACAAGCTGCGCCGCGAGCTGACCGAGGCCCGCGAGGCGCTGGGCGCCGCCCGCGCGCGCCTGGCCGAGCACACCGCGGGAGCGCTGGCCGCCGCACTGGAGGCGTCCCCGGACAAGCGCGTGGTGGCGGTGCTCGACGGCGCCGGGCCCGAGCAGCTGCGCGCCGTGGCCGCGCGCCTCACCTCCCGGCCGGAGGCCGTGGTGCTGCTCGCCGGCCGTGTCCCGGAAGGCATGCCCGTCCTCATTGCCCGTGGCGCCAGCGCCACCTTCGGCTGCGGCGCCTTCCTCAAGCGGGCCGCCGAGGCCGCGGGAGGCCGGGGCGGGGGCCGCCCCGAGCACGCCGAGGGCCGCCTCCCCCCCGGCACCGACTGGCCGGCCCTGGTGGCCTCGCTGAGCCCCTGAGCCCCCCCGGCGGCGCCATCCGCCTACCTCCCGCCCCGGGTGCGCCCCTCACCCCGCGTGAAATCCTCTGGCCGTCGCCCCTGACGCAGCGCAAAATACGATTTCCCCGAAGGGATTGCCCGAAGCGCGTTTTCTCCGTGCGCAGGGGGCGCTCCACGCGTGGAAACACATGAGAAGATGGCAGCAAGGGGCGGCGCGACGATGGATGAAGGGCAGCACCGCCAGTTCGACGAGTTCACCCGTGCGAGACGGCCCGTCCTTCTGAAGGTCGCCCGGCGGCTGTGCGCCGGGGGAACCATCGACCCGGAGGACCTGGTCCAGGAGACGCTGGAGCGCGCGTACCGCCACTTCGACAAGCTGGCGGGGGAGAACGCGGGGGCGGTGAGCGTGTGGCTGAGCACCACGCTGAGCAACCGCTTCCTGGACCACTGCCGGCGGCGGCGCACCGAGGTGCTCGGCGCGCCCGCGCTGCGCGTCGTGCAGGGTGACATGACGGGAGAGCCGGTGCCGTTGGAGCAGTGGGAGCAGGTGTCACGGGACGACTTCCAGAAGGCCATCGACCAGCTGCGGCCGCCGCACCTGCGCGAGGCCTACAAGCTGCACGCCTCCGGGCTGCGCTACCGGGCCATTGCCCAGCAACTGAGCGCGCCCGAGGGGACGGTGGGGCGGTGGCTCTCCGAGGCGCGGCAGGCCCTGCGTGAGCTGCTGGCGCCGGACCGGTCCTCGCGGGAAGGCACGGTCGAATCATGAGCGAGCTCTGCGGCAGGCTGGAGCTCTTCGTCGACGGGGAGCTGGCACCGGTGGAGGCGGAGAACTTCCGCCACCACCTCACCCGCTGCGACGCGTGCGAGGCGCGGATGAAGGAGCTGCTCGCCATGGAGTTGCTCGCCGACGACGCGCTGGGGGCCCCCCAGCGCGAGCCGGCCCCCCTCCCCGCGCGGTCCGCCTGGCGTCACAAGACCTGGCTCATGGCGGTGCCCCTCGCGCTGGCGGCGGGCCTCGCCACGCTCGTGGTGGTGTCACGCACGGCCCCGGCGCCCGGCGCGCCCGAGCTGTGGCTCGCCCACGCGCCCACGCGTCCGCTGGAGGCGCGGGTGACGTACCCGGTGGCCGACCAGCACCGGCCCCATGAGGTGATGCGCAGCGGCGGCGCGAAGCCACCGCCACTGGCCCTGCGAGAGATGGCGCGGCTGGAGGAGGCCGGGGACCACCGTGGCATCGCCATGGCCTTCCTGCTGCGCGGAGACCTGGCGCAGGCCTCCGCCTTCCTCGACAAGCTGCCCTCCTCGCCGGACGTGGACACGGACCGGGCCGTGCTGGCCATGCAGCGCCAGGACTGGGAGGCCGCGCTGGCGCTGCTGGAGCGCGTGACGAAGGAGCACCCCCGGCACCCGCAGGCGCTCTGGAACCGGGGGCTCGCGCTGCAGGCGCTCGGCCTGTCGCTCCAGGCGGCGGAGTCCTTCGACCAGGTGGCGGCGCTCAAGGAGCCGGGCTGGGGCGACGAGGCGGCCCAGCGCGCCAGGCAGCTGCGGGAGGCGGCGGAGGCGGAGCGCAAGGACTGGAAGGGCATGCGCAAGGACTGCCAGCGCATGGTGGAGGGAGGCGAGCCCCTCTCCCCGGCGCAGGTGGACGCCCTGCCCGGCATGGCGCAGGTGTGCCTCTACAACGCCCTGCGCACGGGGGCCTCGCCCGAGCGCGTGGAGGCCCTGCGCCCCCTGGTGGCGCGGCTCGACCGGAAGCTGGGGACGCATCACCTCGAGGACGCACTGGGCCGCGCCGCCCGGCAGGACTTCCGCGTGCGCGCGCCGCTGGCCCGGGACTACGTGCGGCTCACCCGGAGCGAGCTGAAGGGCGCGGAGCTGGAGCAGTTCCTCGCACGACTGCGCGAGGCCCGGCAGGACGACATCCTCCTGGGGGCGCTGGCGTACCTGGACGCGCGCAAGCACCTGGAGGAGTACCGCACCCTGGCGCTGGCCACGAAGGACCCGTGGTTCGCGCTGCTCGCCGAGGAGCGCCAGGCCAAGGCGGAGGCCCTGCGCGACGAGCCCTACCAGGCGCTGGAGCGGCTCCAGGCGGCGGAGTCACTGTGCGGGGAGGGCTCGAAGCAGGCCTACCGCTGCATGCTGCTGCGGCGTGAGCTGGGGTTGGTGAACGTGCGCCTGCACCGCCCCGTCGAGGCCCAGGCGCACTTCGTGCGCGTCCTCGAGCAGGCCCGGAGCAGCCAGGAGTGGGGCACGCGGCGCAACGTCCTCCAGGACCTGGGACAATTGGCCCGCGCCCGGAACGACCTGGTCATGGCGCGCGCCTACATGGAGGAGCTCCTCTCCCAGACTCCCGAGAGCTGCGCCGACGCCGAGCTGGCCCTCACCAACCTCGCCATCGCCCATCACCGGGCCCTGGACTTCGAGGGCGCCCGCCAGCAGTTGGACCGCGCCGCGCAGTGCGGCCAGCAGCCGTCCATGGCCCGCATCTCCCTGCTCGCGGAGCTGGCCCGCACGCCCCAGCACCGCCCCGACGACACCCAGCAACTGGTGGAGGCGTTGAAGTCGCTGCGCGCCGCCGGTACGAAGGAGCCCGGCGACGAGGCCCTGTATCGCCACTTCGAGGGGCGCTTCTTCATCGAGCAGGACCGCCAGAAGGGCCAGGCCCTGCTGCGCCAGACGCTGGCCGAGGTCGCGAAGCTGCCGGAGTCCGACGTGAGCGCGCGCAAGGCCCGCGTCTACAGCTACACCTCGCTCATCCTCGACGCGGGCCGGCACGGCGAGCACGAGCAGGGGCTGGCCCTCTTCGCCGAGGAGCGCGCCCTGCCCGTCCCGTCCCGGTGTGTGCTGGGCGTCACCGTGGACGACGAGCGCACCCTCATCGTCGCCCGCGACGCCGGGGGCCGCCTCACCGGCCACTACGACGCCGCCCGGAAGACGCCGCTCGAGGGAGTCGAGGGACTGGTGCCCTCAGCGGTGGTGGAGGCCCTGCGCGCCTGTCCGAGCGTGGATGTCCTGGCGCGTCCGCCCGTCCAGGGCCAGGCCGGGCTGCTGCCGGCGGAGCTGGCCTGGTCCTACCGTGTCGGCCCTCCGTCGACGTCCCGGGTGGCTCCCGAGGCGGCGGAGCGCCGCCTGGTCGTCACCGACGTGCTGGCCCCCGCGTCGCTGCGCCTGCCCGCGCTGCGAGGCTGGACGGCCACGCCCCCGCTGGCCGAGGGGCTCACCGTGCTGCGTGGCACGGCGGCCACGCCCCCGCGGGTGCTGGAGGCCATGCGAGACGCCACCGAGGTGCAGATACATGCCCATGGCATCATCGACCCGGGCGTGGCGGATGCCTCGGTGCTGGTGCTCTCCCCCACGGCGGACACGGGGCGCTTCGCGCTCACCCTGGGGGACCTGCGCGGGCAGCGCCTCCAGGGACATCCGGTGGTGCTGCTCGCCGCCTGCTACGCCGCCCACACCACGGCCTATATCCACGAGAACCTGGGGTTGCCCCTGGCCTTCATCGAGTCAGGCGCGCGCGCCGTTCTGGCGGCCACCCAGGAGATTCCTGATGCCGAGGCGGCAGCCTTCTTCGAGCCGGTGCTTGCCCGCATCCGGCGCGGAGAGCCCGCCGCCCTGGCCCTTCGCAACGAACGGCAGGACTGGCTGCAGCGCCGCGGAAGCACGTGGGTGCAGCAGGTGCTGCTCTTCGAGTAGTCCCACCCACATCCCGGAGCCCCACACCCCATGAAGAGAATCCTCCTGCCCCTGTCCTGTCTGCTCGCGCTGTCGGCCTGCTGGCGCAACACCCGTGAGCCGGACTGGAACCCTTCACAAGACATCCCGAAGGGGACGCTGGTCCGCATCACCCTCCAGGACGCGAACAACCCCGGCATCATCTCCACCTTCCTGGTGGACCCCATCGCCAACCGCATCCTGGACCGCAGGGACGGGAAGCAGGCCATGCAGGCGGCCCAGGAGGCGGACTCCGAGAAGTCGGTACAGGCGGCGGCCGCCGTCGCCCCGCGGACGGTGAGCTCGACCACCATCATCGACTGCCCTCCGGCGGAGTTGACCGAAGAGCATTGTCTGGTGCGCGCGTCCGACCCCAAGCATGAGACGACGGGCGACCCCAACCCCATCAGGGACCTGAAGCTGCGCCTCGAGCGGACCGAGCAGTTCGTCAAGCTGTACGCCCTGAAGCTCCTCGAGGCGGCGCACCTCAGCAAGGTCGACATCGCCGTGCAGGTGGGCCAGCAGCGGCCCCGGTAGCGCCCTGGAGCGCCCCCGGCACCGAGAGGACGCCGGGGGTGCTCACTCGCAGCGTCACCGGCTCCGCTGTGCGAGCAGGCCCTGGAACGGTGGCGCGACGCACAGTTCCAGATAGGTGCAGTTCCGGCGGTTCTCCCGGTCCCGCTCACGGCCACGCGTGCGCGGCTCGTCCAGCACCCGCTCGCTGCCCTGCCACACCTGGAAGAAGACGTCCGGCCCGCCGACCAGCTCATTCGGGAGGATGGCGTCGAAGGGCGGCGGCAGCACGGGGACGCGGCGGAAGGCGGAGCCGGGGAAGAAGACCTCGAAGCTGCCCGTCGCATCCGTGAGCGCGGCGCCCAGGGCCTCCTCCGGCGCCGCGTCGCCCCCCCACGCCGTGACGTGTCCGCCCACCAGGGGCCGGGGCTCGCGCGCGCAGTCGGTGACCCGGCCCGCGACGAGCCACAGGTCCAGCGCGCCCAGCAGGGCGCAGTACGCCGGGTGCGGCAGCTCCACGTCCAGCATCCATGCCTCCGCGGCCTTCCGGGGCCAGGCCACACCCAGCAGGCCCCGCGCCCCTGTCCCCGGCTCCGGCGCGGCCTCGAGCTTCTTCACGTCGAGCGCCACGAGCAGCGGGCCGCCCTCGTAGTGCTCCAGCACCAGGGAGTAGCGGCCCTCCGGTCCGACGGTGGCGCGGCCCAGCGCTCCGGCGGGCAGCACGTCGAGCGCGCGCCACCCCAGCCGGGTGCTACCCGAGGAGGGCGCGGGGGGATGCGAGGCGCCAGTGCCATAGAAGACGAGGGTGGCGCCCGCGAGCGTCTGGTGACGGTGCGGGTTGTCGTAGTGCGCCGCGGTCCTTCCGTGGATGGAGGGCAAGGCAGTCCTCCGCGTCAGAGCCCGATGGGAGAACGGCCCCCACCCGCTTCCTTCGCCCGGCCGGCCTATGCCTTCTCGGCGCCCGGCGGGGCCGCGGAGGGAAGCAGCCCGGCGAGCGTCTCCACGTAGGTGGTGGCCACGCGGAGGAAGCGGGCGCCGCGGACGCCCGTGAGGTACTGCCGCTTCATGGCGCGGGTGGAGCCCACGTAGAACATGGCGCGGCGGATGCGCTCGATTTCCCGGGCGGAGCGCTCCCGGGCGCCGGCCATCCAGTGCTCCACGGTGTCCAGCGCGTCCAGGCCCGCGAAGAAGACGATGGGGCACTCGTGGCCCTTGCACGAGAAGACGGTGGTGGCGCGCACGTGGTCCACGCCGCTGACGCGGAAGTCCGCCACGTCCCTTCCGCCCTTGCCCCCATAGGCCTGGGCGGGCACCCCGGCCCGGGTGAGCGCTTCGGTGTACTGCGAGGGCATGACGGGGGCCACCACCAGGATGTCGCCGGGGTGCACACCCTCCTCGCGGATGAGCCGGGCAATCTCCTTCGCCACCTGCCGCGCCTCGCTGGCGCTGGAGGCGAAGCCGCGCACCTGCGGCAGCACGCCGCCGCGCTCGGTGGACTGGACGCGGAAGAGGCCCTCCAGCGTCTCCTCCGGCAGCCAGAGGAGCCCCTCCCGGGCCAGCTCCCCCACCTTCATGTACTCGCGCATGCCCGGCTCGCTGACCTGGTGCTGGCGCAGCGGGTCCAGCACCACGTTGAAGGCCACGTCGAGGATGTCGCGGGTGGCGCGGAACGTCTCCTTCAACACGCGGGTGCGGCCGCGGAAGGACAGCCCCTCCGGGAGCTGCTCCTTGAGCATGTCGATGGGAATCTGTCCGTAGACGTTCTGCGAGTCGTCCATGAACAGCTGGAAGCAGCGCACCTCCCGGCCGTCCGGCAGCACCTGGGGCCGCACCAGCCCGTGGAGCATGGCCAGCGCCTTCGCGTCCATGTCCTGCGCCTCGTCCACGAACACGGCGTCGAAGCTGCCGGGCTCCGGGCGGCGCAGCACGCCCACGTGCTTCACCGTCACCCGCGAGCGCAACTCGCGCACGTGCTCGCGGCCCGCGCGCTGCACCAGCGCGTCGGTGAGCAGCGTGTCCACCAGCGGCGACAGCGCCCGGTTGTAGAAGGAGATGAGCACCCGCGTGTCGTCGTGCTCCAGCAGGTAGCGCGCCACCCAGTGCGCCAGCACGTACGTCTTGCCACTGCCCGCCACGCCGCGCACCAGGTGGTGCCCGTCGTCGAAGCGCCGCTCGAAGAGGGACACCTGCTCGTGCGTGAAGAGGGGCCGGGCCGGGCGCGCGCCTTCGATTTCGCCGCCCAGGCTGGACGGCGCCGCGGGGGCCGGCGGAGGAGGAGGCGGCGGCTTCTGTGGAAGGGGCAGCGGCTCCAGCTTCAGGGGCTCGCTGGAGAGGACACGCAGGCGCGGCAGCAGCGTGAGGAAGCGCTGGGGGATGGTGGCGGCCCGGGCCTCGTCGCGCGAGGCCAGCACCAGCAGGTAGTCCCGCGCGCGGCTGGCCGCCACGTTGAGCATGGGCACCAGCGTGTGCGGCGGGAAGGGCCGGCCTCCCGCCACCGTGTCCACCAGCACCACGTCATACTGCGTGCCCTGCTGGCGGTGGATGGTGGACGCGCTGAAGACGTCCCCACGCAGGCCGGCGGAGCTCCCCAGCCTGCGTATCAGGGCGGCCTGGGCACGGTACGGCGTGACGCACAGGACGCTGAGCCCCGAGCGCACCGCCTCGCGCGCCAGGGACACCGCGAGATTCGCGGACAGCTCCCGCTGGTAGCCGGAGCCCGTCTCTCCGCGGCCATGCGTGAGGCGGCGAGGATCTCGCGTGAGGCTGTCCAGCACCACCCAGCCGGCGCGCGTGGCGGGAAAGGAGGCCACGGGGGCGGGCTTCTGGGCGCGGGCGAGGACGATGTCGCCGTCCTCCAGCGCACCGCCGTAGCAGAAGTGGCTCACCACCCGGGCGATGTCCGGGTGCATGCGGTGCTGGGTGCGCAGCAGCAACACGTCCGGGCGCGAGGCGTCCTTCACCGCATCTTCCAGATGCGACAGGCCGCTGGCGCGCAGCCACTTCTGCGTGTCCTTGCCGGCCCCCTCGGCGGCGCGGCTCACCGGGCCAATCTGCTTCGGGTCTCCGGCGAGTGTCACCCGCTCCGCGAGCGGCGCCAGCACCGCGGTGGCGGCGCGCGTCACCATGCCGGCCTCGTCCACCACCAGCCGCGAGAAGGTCTGCTTCCCCTCCAGCTCCGAGACGAGGCGCAGCGCACGGTGCACGGTGAGCACCATCAGCGGGCAGTCGCCCTTCTCCGCCTCCTTCAGCGTGGGGTCCTTCATCTTGCCGCGCAGGCCGCGCAGCTCCGCCTGGAGCTTCGCCAGCTCATGCGCCGGGCCACCGCGCACCCGCTGGAGCATCAGCTCGCGCTCGCGGTCCTCGATGCTCGCCCGGAGCTTGCCGCCCTTCTGGCTGTCCTCCGTGACGACGGTGGGCAGCTTCGCCAGGGCGTCGCTGGCGCCGGTGCCGCCCCGGAAGATGCAGCGCAGGGAGCGCAGGGGAATCGGCTCGCGCTCCAGCAGCGCGCTGATGCGGAGCACCAGCTCGTCCGCGGCACGGTTGGTGGGCGCCACCGCGAGGATGCGCTCGTTGGGGAACGCGCGCAGGGAGCGGGCGATGAGGTCCGCGACGGCCGTCGTCTTGCCCGTACCCGGAGGGCCCCAGATGCAGCCCCAGGGCTGGCTCCACAGCCGGTCCGCCGGCAGTCGCTCCGCGTCCCGGGGGGAGGGTGGAGGCGGGGTCTCCTCTCCCGACGCGCGGCGCAGGGCCTGGTTGAGCGCGGGCTGCCGCTCCTCGTATGCCGAGGCGGCCGCGCACAGCGCCTCCGCGAAGTCATAGGGCCGATAGCACCAGCGCTCGGCGGAGAGGGCGCGGCGGTCCACGTCGTCGCCGTGTCCGGGCGAGGCGAAGACCCGGCCCGACTCGAAGTCCAGGTGGACGACGTCTCCGCCGAAGACGCACTCCTCTCCCTGGAAGGCGAGGAGCGACCCGCCGGACCAGTCAGGGTCTGCCGCGGGCCGGGGGACGAGGGAGAGGACACCGGGCGCCTGGAGGCTGACCTCGCGCACGTCCTGCAGCAGCTGCGCGCGGAACTGGCTGCGCTCGGCCATGAGGGCCTCGCGCAGGTCTTCGGGAAGGTAGGCGGGCGGAGTCCAGGCCTCGCGGCGCCGGGTCACCGCCACCGCGGCCTGCATGGCCTCGCGCTCGGCCTGACTGGCCGTCACGGGCGCGGACAGGTCCACGACGGGCGCGCCGTCCGTGTCCACGCCTCCCTTCCGGGACACCTCGGGCCGCCCCCTCGCCATTCGCGAGACGACCCGCATCGGGTTCGGCGAGCGGGTGACCACCTCCGGCTCGAAACGCTCCGCCCTGGTAGCGCCTGCTGCCTGGGAAAGGCCCTTGCGTCCCGCGTCCTCCGCGGGGGACGGGCTCACGGCTTGGGGAGCCGCCCCACGCGCCGGGGGCACCCCCGCGAACGGAGTCGGGCTCCGGAAGTCCTCCTCGCGTGCGAGACGCTCGTGCGCGGATGGGGTCGCCCCCTGGGAAACGTCCTCGCTCCCGGGGCGCTCTTCCGCAAGCGGCGCCCGGTGAGCGAACCCGGCGAGCGAGTTGCGCGGGCGAGGCGAAGGGCCGCGAGGCTCCACCGGTGCATCGTCGTACTCGATGCGGAGCTCGCGCGACGCCGCGCCCTCCTCAGGAGAAACGCCTCCCTGCCCCGCGCCCTCGCGCTCCCACACCCCATCCGTCCCGCGCATCATGGGCCGCGCAGCCTCCCTCCGGCGCGAACGCCGGGAGCGCGCGTGCCCGAGTCACCCGGGGCCGCCACATCCGCACTGCTCGGAAGATGCGCCGTGGCTGCCATGAGCGGGTGTCCGCGAAGCACACACACAGCGACCTGTCCGCACGAGCAGGTGGAGGCATGTGAGAGGGCGGCCAAGGTAGGGGACGCGCGAGAGGCCGTCAATGCACCGAAGCCCTCCGTCCGCCCTACCTGCACCGTGGGTGACGCCCTGTCCTCCCCTGCCTACCTTTCCCTTCCCACCTCAGGAGGCACATCATGCCGGAGCAGAAGAACCAGGGCTCCCCGCCCGCCAGCCAGCCAGACAAGGACAACCGCTCCCAGCAGCTGAACGAGCAGGACCCCACCTACCACCGCAGCCGCGGCGAGTCCGAGCCGGACAGCGCCAGCGCGGCCCGGCAGGCCACGCAGCAGAACCAGCAGAAGAAGTGAAGTCGGCCCGGCGGAGGGGCATGGCATTGCCACCCCGGGACTTCGGACCACGCCGGGTTTGCTTCCGCGACGCCGGGGTGTTTAGGGGAGAAGCACTCGCAGCCGACTGAACGCCATGCCCCCTCCGACCCGCTACGCGCATCCCTTCCTGCCCATCACCCGAGCCGACATGCAGGCGCGGGGCTGGGAGCAGTGCGACATCATCATCGTGACGGGAGACGCGTACGTGGACCACCCGGCCTTCGGCCCGGTGCTCATCGCCCGCTTCCTGGAGGGCCGGGGGTTCAAGGTCGGGCTCATCCCCCAGCCTGACTGGCACTCGGCCGAGCCCTTCAAGGCCCTGGGCCCGCCGCGCCTCTTCTTCGGGGTGGCCGCCGGCAACCTGGACTCGATGCTCAACCGGCTGACGGCCCAGAAGAAGAACCGCTCGGAGGACCAGTACAGCCCCGGCGGCCGCACCAACTGCCGGCCGGACCGCGCCACCATCGTCTATGCGCAGCGCTGCCGCGAGGCGTACCCGGACGTGCCCATCGTCCTGGGCGGAATCGAGGCCAGCCTCCGCCGCATCGCCCACTTCGACTACTGGAGCGAGAAGGTGCGCCGCTCCATCCTCTTCGACTCCAAGGCGGACCTGCTCGTCTTCGGCATGGGCGAGCGCCCCATCATGGAGGTGGCGGACCGGATGCGCCGTGGCGAGCGCATCCAGGACATCCGCGACGTGCGCGGCACCGCGTACACCATCAGCGACGAGCAGATGCGCGCCCTGGAGGCGGACCCGGCGAAGCGCGCCGCGGACCGCAAGCCGGTGGTGCTGCCCTCCTACGAGGCGGTGGTGGCGGACAAGCGCGCCTTCGCGGTGATGAGCCGCGACTTCCAGATGGAGACCAACCCGGGCAACGCGCGGCCGCTCGCGCAGCGCCACGGCAACCGCGCCATCTACATGAACCCGCCCGCGCTCCCGCTGGAGGACGGCGTGGGTGACACCGGCACCGAGGGGCGCTCGGTGGCCATGGACGAGCTGTACGACTTGCCCTTCAACCGCGTCCCCCACCCCCTCTACAAGGACGAGGGCATCCCCGCGTACGAGACGGTGAAGCACTCCATCGTCCTGATGCGCGGGTGCTTCGGCGGCTGCACCTTCTGCTCGATTACGGAGCACGAGGGCCGCGTCATCCAGAGCCGCTCCGCGGAGAGCGTGCTGCGCGAGGTGCGCGCGCTGCGGCGGATGGGGGACTTCCGGGGGACGATTACGGACCTCGGCGGCCCCACGGCCAACATGTACAAGCTCAAGTGCAAGAGCGAGGACATCGAGAAGCGGTGCCGCAAGCTGTCCTGCGTCCACCCGGGCGTCTGCGAAAACCTCCAGACGGACCACGGGCCGCTCATCAGCCTGATGCAGGACGTGCGCAAGGAGGACGGCGTCAAGCACGTCTTCATCGCCAGCGGCGTGCGGTACGACCTGGCGGAGCGCTCGCCGGAGTACGTGAAGGAGCTGGCCGCGCACCACGTGGGCGGACAGCTGTCCGTGGCGCCCGAGCACGTGTCCCCGCGCGTGCTGGAGAAGATGAAGAAGCCGGGCATCGAGAGCTTCGAGCGCTTCCAGCAGATGTTCGCCTGCGCCAGCGAGGAGGCCGGCAAGGAGCAGTACGACATCCCCTACTTCATCAGCGGCCACCCGGGCTCCACGCTGGAGGACATGGTGGACCTGGCGCTGTGGCTGAAGAAGAACGGGAAGCGGCCCCGGCAGGTGCAGGACTTCATCCCCACGCCCATGGCCATGGCCACCGCCATGTACTACTCGGGCCTGGACCCGCTGAAGATGGAGCCCGTCTACACGGCGCAGGGCCTTCGGGAGAAGCGGCTCCAGAAGGCGCTGCTGCTCTACTGGAACCCGGAGCACTGGCCGCTGGCCCGCGAGGCGCTGATTCAGGCCGGCCGCGAGGACCTCATCGGCCGTGGCCCGCACGCGCTGGTGCCGCCGGAGACGCCCGCCGAGGCCGCCCGCCGCCAGCGCGCCGAGCGGAATGACGAGGACGGCCCGCGCGAGCCGCAGTCCCAGGCCTCCCGGCAGCCCTCCGGCCCTCGCCCGGGTGGGCCGGGACGTCCTGGCGCCCGCCGTCCTGGTGGTTCGGGCCCCCGGCCCCGCTGAGGGCCGTGACATGCTCGCGCGCGCCACTTTCGACGTCCAGCAGCGCTATGTCACCCGGTTGCGTCTGGGTGGGGACGGGCGCTTCATCGTGCCGCCCGCGAAGTGACGGCGGCGCCCGGGAAAACGGTTTGAATAAACCGGAGGCCCATTCGTCGGGCCTCTACCATGCTCTCCCTGCTCGCGACGCTGTGGCTGGCCGCCGCCCCCACGAAGGATGCCGAGCCGCCCGTGCCCCGCCCTCCCCCGCCGGAGTGTCTTTCCTCACAGGGGCGCACGGTGTGCGGGTACCAGTGCAGGTCCACCGGGACACATGCGGACTGTGCCCGGACTCCGTATGGCGTGTGCCAGGTGCTGACGGGCCGCGTCCATTGTTGGGACCCGCCGCGCGTCGTCATCCACCACCCGCCGCGCTCGAGCGCCAGGCCCGAGTGCAAGGAGAGCCGGGGCAACGTGGCCTGCGGCTACAACTGCCGGCTGTCCCAGGGCGAGGTGGCCTGCAACAGCACTCCGTATGGCGTGTGCTCCACGCACTTCGGCCGGCTCGTCTGCTGGGACCCGCCGGAGAGCGTCATCCACCAGTACGGCGCCCGGACGCCCCAGCCCCGCTGCCTCAATGCCTCCGAGGCGGTGGCCTGCGGCTATGACTGCAAGGCGCAGCGCGCGGAGGTGCAGTGCGCCAGCACGCCCGACGGGGTGTGCCGGCTCGACAACCAGCGGTTCACCTGCTTCGACCCGCCGTCGCTGCTGCACTGCGACCACAGCGCGCCGCCGCCCGCGGACTGACGCGCTCCACGGACGGCACCACCCCTGGTGCCCACGAGCCCACCCGTGTCGGTGACGTCCGCCGCCATGAAGCGGTGACGTGCCGGGTGGGGCCATTCGAAGAGAGCAGCCAGCCGGACCGCGTCCCCTGGGAACGGAAGTCGTCGATGTGGCACCATGGCGGTGTACTTCCCGCTCCCATGGCTCGCTCCCCGCGCCGTGCCGGGCGGCCTTCTGGCCATGACCTCTTCCGGCACTTCCAGGCAGCACCGCCCCCAGGCGTGGGCCTGCGTGCTGCTGCTCGCGCTCGGCCTGGCCTGCTCGCGCGAGCGCCCGCCGCCCCTCACGCACGAGGCCTATGTCTGGCAGCGGGACTGGAGCCCCGAGCTGAGCAGTGCGCTCGAGAAGGAGCTCCCCCCGGAGCTGGGCGCCCTGCGCGTGCTGGCGCGCGAGCGGTCCGGCCCCACGCGGACGCCGGTGGACGTGGCGGTGGACGTGGACGCCCTGGCCCGCTCCGGCCGCGAGGTGGTGGCGGTGATGCGGGTGGACGGCACCGCGCCGCTCGACGGCATCTCCCTGGAAGAAGTCGCCGTCCATGCCCGGGCCTGGAAGGCGCGCGGCGTGCGCGTCCGCGGCGTCGAGGTGGACCATGACTGCGCCACCCCCGCCCTGACCGCCTACGCGGACTGGCTGGAGCGCGAGCGGACGCACCTGCGAGACGGGGCCCTTCGGCTCTCCATCACCGCGCTGCCCACGTGGGCCTCCTCGCCGGACGTGAAGCGGCTCGCGGCCATTCCGGATGACGTCGTCGTCCAGGTCCACGCGGTGCGCGCGCCCTCGCTCTTCCACCCCGAAGAGGCCCGCCGCTTCGTGGAGTCCTGGTCCAGCGCCACCGGTCGTCCCTTCCGCGTCGCGCTGCCCACCTACCGCGCGCGGCTGCGCGACGGGACGCGCCTGTCCGCGGAGCCCCGGGACGTCTCCGGCTTCCTCGCCACGCTGCGCGAGCGCCCGGTGCCCGGCGTGACGGGTGTCCTCTGGTTCCGGCTCGGCCACCGGGGGGACGTGGACGCGTGGAGCCTCCCCACGCTGGCGGCCGTGGTGCGCGGTGAGCCGCTGGCTCCGCGCCTCACGCCCCGGCTGGTGGACGCGGGCGGAGGCACGCGGGACATCGTCATCGAGAACACCGGCCGCGTGGACGCGGATGCGCCCGCGCGCCTCACCCTCTCTGGAAACCTCGAGGTCCTGGATGGCGTGGGCGGCTATGCCCCGCACGGGGCCTCGCTCGTGGCGCGCACGCCTCCCCGCCTGCGCGCGGGCGAGCGCCGGGTCGTGGGCTTCGTGCGGGGAACGGAGGTGACTCTTGCGGTGCCGTAGCCTGTTCGTGTCCCTGGTCGTCCTGATGCTCCATGCCCCCGTGCGCCAGGCGCACGCTTGCGGCCCCGACTTCCCACCCGAGCTGCTGAGTGACAGGGCCGGCACCCTGGCGGACCTGCCGGACGGTGCTTTCAGTCTGGAGGTGACACGGCTGCTGCCGAAGCCCGCCGACACCTTCCAGTCGGTGCCTTATTACGAGGAGCCGGAGGATGCCCGCACGGGCGGCGGCGCCAGGGAGACGGCGCTCTACTCCGCCGGTGCGAAGGCCTTCCACGCCGGAGACTGGGAGACGGCCCGCGCCCGCTTCCTCGCGGTGCTGGAGCTGCCCGGGGAGGAGCGCCGCCGCTTCTCCACCTTCGCCGCGTTCATGCTGGCGCGCACCTCGGGCGCGGGCCTGGAGCACGAGGCGCGGCCCCGCTTCGCGGAGGTCCGGGAGCTGGCCCGCCAGGGCTTCGACGACCCGCTGGGGCTGGCGGTGGCGAGCCTCGGCGAGGAGGCGCGCCTGCTGCTCCAGCAGGGGGATGACGCGGGCGCCCTGCGGCTCTACGCGGAGCAGGCGGCGCACGGCAGCGGCGGTGCCATCACCTCCCTCCTTCTGGTGGCACGGGCCGTCAGCCGGGACGAGGCTCGCCTGCGCGAGGCCCTGAAGGACCCGTTCGCCTGGCGCCTGATGGCGACCTTCGCCTGGACGCGCGGTCAGGAGTGGATGTGGGAGGAGGCGCCGGGAGGACTGAAGCGCCTGCTGGACGCGCTCGCGGCCACGCCGCACCAGGAGGGCGCGGACCGGCTGGCGGCGGCCGCCTGGCGCGTGGGCCGGTTCGACGTGGCCGAGCGCTTCGCCGGCCAGGAGCAGACTCCGCTCGCCGCGTGGGTGAAGGCGAAGCTGGCCATGCGCCGGGGAGACCTCACGTCGGCGGAGCAGCACCTCGCCGAGGCCGCCGCGGGCCATCCCCTGACGGAGGACTGGACGGGCGACTCCTACTGGTCACCGCGCCGTCCGCGGACGCGGCTGGAGGGGGAGCGGGCCCTGCTCTCGCTGCTGCGGGGGGACTTCGTCCAGTCCGCGCAGCGGATGCTGGAAAGCTGCTCCTGGCCGGACGTCGCCTACGTGGCCGAGCGCGTGCTCACGGAGGACGAGCTCCAGCGGCTCGTCGCCGCGCTCCCTCCCGAGCTGGAGGCGCGGTGTGGCCCCGAGCTGGAGGACCTCTGGGACGACGACACCCGGGGCGAGCGGAACCGCCTGGGATGGCGCCTGCGCCAGCTGCTCGCCAGGCGGCTGCTGCGCATGGGCGAGCACGCGCGGGCGCTGGAGTACTTCCGGGGCACGCCGTACGAGGAGCCCGCGCGGCGCTACGTGGAGGTCCTGGAGCGGGCCCGCACGACGCGCGACGCGGTGGACCGGGCCCACGCGCTGTACGACGCGGCGCTGCTCACCCGGAGGATGGGCATGGAGCTGCTGGGCACCGAGGCCGCTCCGGACTGGGCCCAGGTGGACGGCAACTACGACCTGGGCAGCTACGCAGGGCCCCACGAGCTGCCGCCCGACCGGGCCGCCGTCCGCGACGACATGGCGCGGCGGACGCTCGTCACCGAGGCCGAGCAGCAGCGGCGGACGGCCCACGCGCCGCCGAACCCGCTGCGCTTCCACTACCGCGCCACCGCGGCGGACCTCGCGGAGGAGGCGGCCGGGCTGCTGCCGCCGCGCAGCCAGGCCTACGCGGTGCTCCTGTGCCACGCGGCGCGCTTCAACGCGCACACCGAGCCGGAGCGCGTCCAGCGCCTCTTTCGCACCTACGTGAAGAATGGGGCCGCCGCCGTCTCCATGCACTTCGGCCAGGAGTGCCCGGAGCCGGACTTCGAGCGGGCCCGGGCCATGCAACAGCAGCTGTCCTCGCCCTGGAATGGAATGCGCCGTCGCACGCTGGCGACCCTGGGGGGCGGACTGCTGCTGCCGGTGGCACTGGGCGCCGTGCTCTTCCTGCGCCGCAAGCGCAAGCCGGCCTGAGCCACACGCCTCTCGCAACCGAGCCCCTACACCCCTAAAAAACGAGGATACCGGGCTGGCTTGCCGGAGCTCGGGGCAGCCCCCGTCAGGTGGGCGACACGTGCCCACCTTTTGTCCCTCGGGGTGCTCGGCTAGGGTGCGCCGCCTTTCCGTTTCGCAACACTTCGAGGAGCTTGAAGACGATGCCGAGGACTTCCCAGGAGCAGACCCAGGAGCGCCACGCCTACCTGCTCAACCTCTTCCGACAGCAGCCGGACATCAGCAGCAAGGAAGCGCTGGAGTCCTTCAAGTCGAAGTTCGGGTCCGCCATCAACCTGAAGACCTTCCACCAACTGCGCGAGCAGGTCGAGGAGGAGGCCGCCGCGTCCGCCTCGGCCCCCGAGGCGGAAGAGGCGGAGGCGGAGGGCGCGCCCGAGGCCGCCACCGAGGACCCGGCGTCCCGGCTGAAGGCCGCCGCGGCCCCGGAGGCGCTCAACGGCGCGGCCGGTGCGCCCGCCAAGAAGCCCAAGGCGAAGGGCACGGGCTCGAAGAACATCTTCGTGGACGCGCCCAAGGAGAACCTCACCTTCCTGGAGGGCATCGTCCAGCAGCTCCAGGAGGCCGGTGCCACCAACGTGCGCATCGACCACTCCACGGACCGCTGGATGGTCCTCGTGGTGGACGCGAAGTAGCCGCACCCCGCACGGCTGAGGCCCGCGCTCCACCGCACGCAATGGCGGCAAGGCGCGGGCCCCGTGCCCCGGCCTCACGAGGCCGGGCGCTTCAGCGCGCCGCGGCCGGAGCCGGCGGCCCTCCCTCCGTGGCGGACGCGCCCAGGCCGGTGAGCACCCGCCCCTGGATGCGCAGGTTCATCGCGTCCTCGTCGGTGACGAACTCCGTGTAGAAGACCGCCACCCGCCCGCTCAGGGCGGAGACGATGACGGGGTCGAACTCGGGCTCGGGCTGGTGCGCGGCGATGGGCCTGCCGCCGGGGTCCCTCACGGTGCCGCTGGTGCGCACCCGGGCGCCGTACACGTCCGTGCGGAACGTCGGGTCGTCGAAGTCCGTGGGCAGCCGGTTCTGCTCCCACGCCAGCCAGAAGTCCGTCCCGTCGAAGGTGGCGGTGACGTTCAGCCGCTCGTGCGTGACTCCGGAGGCCACCAGCCGGGGCACGGCGTCCAGCACGTCCCCATCCTCATCCACGCGGGTGGCCAGCACGTCGTTGCCCGGCGGGCCGAACGAGCCGATGGGGCCGCTCGTCCATGCCACCAGCGTGTTCGTCCCGTCGAAGGCGAGCGCGGGCGGCGCCCCCACGTAGGCCGGCCCCGCGGCGAAGATGCGCTCCGGCACGTCCAGCACGGTGCCGTCCGCGTCCACCCGGGCGCCCCGGACGCTGACCTCCGTCTCCAGCGGGCTGGTGAGGAAGTCCACGTGCAGCCAGGCAACGAGGTAGCGCAGGTCTCCGGTGGCCACCACGGCGGCCTCCTCCTGGGTGAAGGGGACGCTGGAGATGGGGAAGCCGCCGGGGTCCAGCACCGTGCCACCCAGGCTCACCCGCGTGCCGACGATGTCGGAGACATTGCCGAAGAAGGAGCCGCGCCCGTCCGTCCAGACGACGAGGAAGGTGTCGAAGTTGGAGGCCACCGCCGGATTGAACTGGTCATCCGGCAGCGCGGCGATGGCGAGGCTCGCCGCGTCCAGCAGCAGTCCCGAGCCGCTGAGCCGGGCGCCCCGGATGTCGGTGTCGCCGAACGGCCCCTCCTCCCAGACCACCAGCCACCCGTCGCCGCCCCAGGCCACCGCGGGCTCGCGCGCGTCCGTGCCGGCCGGCAGCAGGACGGGCACGTCCAGCACCCGCCCATCCGGGCGCACACGGGTGGCCAGCAAGCGCGGCGTCCCCTCCCGCACCTCGCGCCAGACGACCAGGTACACGTCCGCCCCGAGCGCGGCGGCGGACTGGCCTTGTGGGTACGCGGAGCGGGTGAGGCGCAGCGCGGGCGAGTCCTTCACGGAGTCGTCGTGCCGCACGCGTGTGCCCAGGATGTGATGGGGCCCGAAGGGCGGCGTCCCCGTCTCCCCGCCGGCGAAGGCCACGAAGAACTGGTGGTCCCCCGCCGCCACGGCGGGCTGCAGCTCTTCTTCAGCGTCTCCGGAGGAGATGGTGAAGCCGGAGGGCGAGCCCAGGATGCTGCCGTCATCCCCCACCCGGACGCCCCGGGCGCGGTGGGGCCCCAGGCGCGTGTCGTCCCAGACGACGAGCGACTTGCTGCCGCTGGGGGCCACCCGGGGATTCGTCTGGTCCCCGGGGCCGGTGGCGATGCCGAACGCGGGAGGCCCATCCAGCGTCAGGCTGCTCCGGAAGCGGGCCCCGGCGATGTTCGCCGCCCCGACGTCTCCGGCCTGCCAGACGATGAAGAAGCGGCTGCCCGTCCACGCCACATCGGGAACCAGCTGGGCGCCGGGCAGCGCGACGAGCGGCACGCCGCCGTCCTCCAGCACGTCGCCATCCTTCTCCACGCGCGTCCCGTAGATGTCGGGGGTGCCATCGCCGCCGCGCTCGTCGCTCCAGACGATGAGGAACCGCTTGCCATCCCACGCCACGGCGGGGTCATTGGCGATGTTCTCCGCGGGGGAGACGACCTCTCCGTCCAGTACGTCGCCGTCCGCCTCCACGCGGTCGAAGGCGACGACGTTCTCATCGTCACCGGACACCGTGTAGGCCACCAGGCACAGCTTCCTCGCGCAGGCGATGCCAGGAGGCCCGCTCACCTCCCCGCTGAAATTGAAGATGAAGTGGCGGCGCACGTCGCCGTCGCTGTCCACATGGGCGCCGAAGACGCCGTCGGTGCCGCTCACCCAGACGACCACGAACTGCGTGCCGTCCCAGGCCACGCGGGGCTCGCCCCCATCCAACCGGGTGCCCAGGTTGAGGGGGATGCCCGCCGGGTCCAGCACCTTCCCGTCCGGCCTCACCCGCGCGCCGAAGACGCTGCCGGTGCGCTCGTCCTCCCAGACGACCAGGTACTGCTTGCCATCGAAGGCCACGCCCACCCCGGGCCGGCCCGTGGGCCGCTTGAGCAGCGACGGCCGGCTCACGTCGAACGGGTGGGAGATGCCGGAGCTCTTCCCCAGTGCCTCTCGCACATCCTCCGGCTGCTCGAAGGGCGCCAGCGGGAGGGAGGCTTCTCCCTCGGACTCCGGGACTGTCACCGCGTCCCCCGGTGGCTCGTCCGCGGGTGCGGGCCCGCAGGCCCCCAGCACCACTCCGAGCAACACGACACTCCACCGCGCCCACCGCGCGGGCTCCCAGCCTGTTCGCTGCATGGCTACCCCCTCCGATACGACAGGCGGCAACGTCCGTCGCATCCAGGGGCGCAACAATCCACCCTCCAGGGAGGGAGTGCCTTCCTCCTCCTGCCTGCCCCTCCCCTCCGGACGCTCGGCAGCTCCCTACGCCGCGGGAGCGGAGGCAGGCCCGCTGTCCATCAGCCCCTTGAGCAGCGCTTCCAACTGCGCGAGTTGCACGGGCTTGACCAGGTGCGCGTCGAACCCCGCCTCGCGCGAGCGGATGCGGTCTGCCTCCTGCCCATAGCCCGTCACGGCGATGAGCTGGACCTGGGACAGCCGGGGCATGGCGCGCAGGCGGCGCGCCAGCTCGTACCCGTCCATCACCGGCAGCCCGATGTCGAGCAGGGCCAGGTCCGGCTGGAACGCCTCCGCGAGGCTCAGCCCCGACGGCCCGTCGTAGGCGATGCGCGTCACGTGGCCCAGCGACTCCAGGAACTCGCTCAGCAGGTCCACCGCGTCTTCGTTGTCGTCCACCAGGAGGATGCGCCGTCCTGACGCCAGCGCCGCCCTCACGTGGCTCGGGCCGCTGACGTGGGAGGCGGGAGCGGCCTCCGCCTGCCGCGCCAGGGCGGGCATCTGGATGGTGAACTCGGTGCCCCGGCCCTTGCCCTCGCTGTGCGCCGTCACCCTGCCGCCGTGCATGGCCACCAGGCTGCGGACGATGGTCAACCCCAGCCCCAGTCCACCCAGGGAGCGGTCCAGAGACTGGCGCTCCTGGACGAAGAGGTCGAAGACGCGGGGCAGCACCTCGGGGGCGATGCCGATGCCCGTGTCGCGGACCTTCAGGATGACCTCCGCGTCCTCGCGCACGGCGCTCACCTCGATGCGGCCCCCGGGCTCCGTGTACTTCGCGGCATTGGTGAGCAGGTTGGAGACGACCTGCGCCAGCCGGGTCGGGTCCGCGTCCACGGCCAGCCCCCGGGCGGGCACGGAGAGGAAGAGGTGGTGCTGGCGCTGCTCCAGCAGCGGGCTGGCCATCTCGATGGCCTTCGCCACCACCTCCGCCAGCTCCACCGGCTGCCGCTTGAGCTCCACCTTCCCCCGGGTGATGCGGGACACGTCGAGCAGGTCATCCACCAGCCGCATCAGGTGGTCCACCTGACGCTCGATGACCTTGCGCTCCTTCTGCGCGGCGTCTCCCAGGCGCAGCCCCATCAGGTGCAGCGCGGTGGTGATGGGCGCGAGCGGATTGCGCAGCTCATGGCCGAGCATCGCCAGGAACTCGTCCTTGGCGCGGTTGGCGGACTCGGCCTCGCGGCGCGCCTCCTGCTCGCTGAACAGGAGCAGCTCCCGCTCCCGCGCCGCCTCCTCCCGGCCCTGCCGCGCGCGCACCTGCTCGGTGATGTTGACGCAGACCACCATGATGCCGTCGACCGCGCCTCCGGTATCCCGGACGGGGAACGCATTGAAGGTGAAGAAGCTCTCCTCCACCCCCCGGCCCAGGTCCAGCTCCGCCCGGAACTCGTCCGCGACGAAGGGCTGGCCCGTCCGGAAGACGCGGTCGTACATCGCCTGGATGGGCGAGCCCCTCACCTCGGGGAAGACCTCCATGATGGACTTCCCGATGACGCCCTCCCGGCGCACCATCTCCAGGTAGCGGGGGTTGGCCAGCGCGAAGACATGCTCCGCCCCCTGGAGCACGGCGATGGGCACGGGGGCCTGCTCGAAGAGCGCGTACATCTTCTCTCGCTCGCGCAGCGCCGCGCGCCGCAGCTCCGACAGCTGGAGGTGCGTGGCCACGCGCGCCAGCAGCTCGCGCGCGGAGAACGGCTTGACCAGGTAGTCGTCCGCACCCGCCTCCAGCCCCTCGATGCGCGACTCCTCCCCCGCCCGGGCGGACAGCATGATGACGGGGACGGCCCGCAGCCGCGCGTCCGCGCGCAGCGCCTGGAGCAGCCCGAAGCCGTCGAGGCCCGGCATCATCACGTCCGTGAGCACCAGGTCTGGCGGCGCGCGGCGTGCGGCCTCCAGGGCAGCGGCCCCGTCGGACACGGCCTCGACGCGCCACCGCTCCCCCAGCAGCCGGCGGACGTAGTCGCGCATGTCGGCGTTGTCGTCCGCCAGGAGGATGCGCGCGTTGGGATTCGTGGCGAGGGTGCCCGGCCCCAGCATCGACAGCGCCCCTGTCTCGAGCGCTCCCGCGTCCTGGACGGAGTCGTCCCCGGGCAGCCAGCGCAGCGCCTCCTGGACGTAGGGCGCCACACCCGTCGCGGTGGTGAGCTGCGGAGGCTTCGCCCGCACGCGCTCCTGCGGGAGATGGGCGAAGCCGCGGGGCAGCGAGACGCGGAAGCAGGTGCCCTCCCCTTCCTGGCTGGCCACGTCGATGGTGCCGCCATGCAGCCGCACCAGCTCGTGCACCAGCGCCAGGCCGATGCCGGAGCCCTCGTGCGTGCGGGACTTCGCGCCCTGCACCCGGTGGAAGCGCTTGAAGACGTTCGGCAGCTCCGGCGCGGGGATGCCGATGCCGGTGTCGCGCACCACCAGCTCCATGCCCTCCCCCACCCAGCGCAGGCAGATGCCAATCTCTCCGGCGAAGGTGAACTTGAGCGCGTTGGAGAGCAGGTTGAGGACGATCTTCTCCCACATGTCCTGGTCGACGTAGACGGCCTCGGGCAGCGGCGCGCAGTCGACGATGAAGCGCAGGCCGGCGCGCTCGATGGCGGACTGGAAGGCGCTGGCCAGGTCCGTCGTCACCGACGCCAGGTCCGTGGGCTCGTAGGAGGCCGTCGCGCGCCCCGCTTCGATGCGCGAGAAGTCGAGCAGCGAGTTGACCAGCTTCAGGAGCCGCAGTGCGTTGCGGTACACGACGAGGAGGTTTTCCCCGGCGAGCGTGCGCTGGGGCTGCGCGAGCGCGTCCTCGGTGGGCCCGAGCATCAGCGTCAGCGGCGTGCGGAACTCGTGGCTGACGTTGCTGAAGAAGGCCGTCTTCGCGCGGTCCAGCTCCGCGAGCACCTCGGCGCGGCGGCGCTCCTCCTCGTAGGTGCGGGCATTGGTAATCGCCGTCGCCACCTGGTCGGCGGTGAGCTGGAACAGCCCCAGGTACTGCTCGTCGAACTTGCGGCGCGGGCTCAGCCCGCTGACCAGGAACCCGTACGGCCGCGGGTGGCCGGGCCGCGCCAGCGGAACGAGGATGGCGCGCTCCGGCGGACTGCCCCAGCGGCCCCCGGGCAGCGCCCCGAAGCGGGACGCCAGGTCGGAGACCCCCACGTGCCCGGCGGCCACCGCCTCGGCGAACGGCCAGCCCGTCCCTTCCGGAGCCGCGCCGAGCGTCACGTGCCCGGCCTTCGCGGGCCCGTCGTAGCCCTCCAGGCCGCTGGAGCCCCGGAGCCGGACCTCCCGTCCGTCCGCGTCCAGCAGGTAGACGAGGGAGAAGGGCAGGTCCGCGTCGTTGGTGGCGAAGGTGGCGGCCGCCAGCTCACAGGCTTCGTCGGCGGACTTCGCGTCGGACAGCCGCGCGGCCAGGTCGCGGAGCATGCGCAGCTGCCGCTCGCCCTGGACCTTCTGCGTCGTCTCCTGGACGGTGTTGAGCACGCCACCCACGCGCCCGTCGTCGTCGGGGACGGGGCTGTACGAGAAGGTGTGGAACGTCTCCTCGACGAAGCCCCGGCTGTTGATGAACAGCTGGAAGTCCTCGCGCCACGGCGGCGGGCCCCCGGCGAGGACGCCCTCCGCCATGGGGCCGATGACGTCCCAGATTTCCGGCCAGATGAGGCGTCCGGGCGCGCCCATGGAGGCGGGGTGCTTCCTGCCCAGCACCGGCCGGTAGGCATCGTTGTAGAGCTGGAGCATCTCCGGGCCCCACCACACGAGCATGGGGAAGGGGCTCCCGAGGATGACGCCCACCATGGTCTTCAGGCTGCGCGGCCACTGCGCCACGGGCCCCAGCTTCGTGCGCGACCAGTCGATGGAGCGCATCAGCTCACCCATGGCGCCACCGCCACGGAGGCAGTCTTCGTCGGAGGTGTGCCCGTCAGGAAGCCTCAAGGGATGGAGCGCCGCATCCGCCATTCACGAAGTCCTTCAGCAGGGCCCACGCAGACCAGGCGGGCGAGTTGGCTTCGAGCGCTCTAACAGCAGGCGGACGCCATCCATGCCGGGTGTTGCCTGGACGACACACCGCGACTTCACGCGCGCAGGAGCACCAGTGCGCGGAGGAAGTCCTCGGGCAGGGGAGCTTCCACCCGGACGAGCGAGCCCGAGGCGGGGCTCGGAATTTCCAGGCGGAAGGCATGCAGTGCCTGCCGGCCCAGGGCCTGCGCCGCGGGGTGGGCGCGGGCCGCGTCGGTGCCGTAGACGGCGTCACCCAGCACGGGGAAGCCGGCCTCGGAAAGCTGCACGCGAATCTGGTGGGTGCGGCCGGTATCCAGGTCGACCTCGAGCAGCGCGGCGCCGGGGAAGCGCTCGCGGACCTCGAAGGACAGCGCGGCCCGGCGGGCGGACGGCACGCGGGTGGTGAAGCGGCGCGGGTCCTTCGGGTCTCTCGCGTAGGGCCCCTCCAGCCGGCCCTGCTCGGGCGGGTTTCCCAGCACGAGCGTCTGGTAGCGCTTGTCGACCTGCTTCTCCTGGAAGGCGCGCAGCATCGCCGCGGCGGCCTCGTCGGTGCGGGCGAAGGCCAGACACCCGCTCGTCTCGCGGTCCAGGCGGTGCACCACGCCGGGCTGGGCCAGGCCCTCCACGTCGAACGGAGGCCGCTGCGCGGCGAGCAGGCCCACCACGGACGCGGCGCGGCCCTCGGGCTCCACCACGAGCCCCGGGGGCTTGTTCACGATGACGAGGGCCGCGTCGTCATGGAGCACGGGCAGCACGGGCCCCTCGACGGAAGCGGGGGGCGGAGCGCGGGGCTCGGGCCGTTCAACTTCGATTTCCTCCCCGCCCCACAGCTTGCGCGTGGGCTGGCACTTCTTGCCGCGGATGCGCACCCCGCCCGAGTCGATGAGGGCGCGGGCCCGCTCCGGTGTCAGGCCGGGCACATGCTTGGAGAGGAAGCGGTCCAACCGCTCACCGGCGGACTCAGGGGGGACGAGGACCTTCCGCGACGCCATGCCCCACGCGTCCCTCAACCCCGGAGGCGAGTCAACGTCCGCGCGCACGGGGATGTCCGCGGGGTACGGTGGTCATCGCATGAAGTACACCTGGGTCTTCACCACCTTCGCGGCGCTCCTCGGCTTCCTGGCCACGCGGCTGGGTGGGCCCTGGCTGCTGCTGCTCTGGCCCGCCGTGAGCTTCGGCCTCGTGGCGCTCGCGTACGCGGGGGCCGGCCCGCGACTCTTCGGAAAGCAGCCGGATGGACGGCTGCGCCCGTGGGCGCTCGCCGCGCTCCTGCCCTACCTGCTGCTGACGTGGGCCACGTGGCACCTGGCGCGCAGGCTCTCCCGCGAGCCGACCCATGCGCAGGTGGTGCCGGGCCTCTTCGTGGGGCGCCGGCTGCTGCCAGGGGAGCTTCCGCCAGGGACGCACACCGTGCTGGACCTGACGTCCGAGTTCCCCGAGCCCGAGGGCATCCGGCGGGCCTGCCACTACGTGTCGCTGCCCATCCTGGACGCGTCCACGCTGCCGGTGGGCCACGTGGCCCCGGTGCTCCGCGAGCTGGCCACCCTGCCCGGGCCGCTGTACGTCCACTGCGCGCAGGGCCACGGCCGCACCGGCATGATTGCCGCGGCGCTCCTCGTCGCCCGGGGTGACGCGAAGGACGCGGCGGACGCACTGGCCCACGTCCGCCGGGTGCGGCCCGGCGTCCGCCTCTCGCCGGCCCAGTGGCGCGCGCTGGAGGAGCTGGCCTCCGCGCTCCGGGCCGGCGCGTGAGCCCCAGGCCCTACTCGCTGCGCATCGCCACCAGCGGGTCCACCCGCGTGGCCCGCCGCGCGGGCAGCCAGGTGGCCACCAGTGTCACGGCCACCACCGCCAGCGACAGGCTGCCGAAGGTGAGCGGGTCCGTGGCGCTCACGCCGTAGAGCTGGCTCGCCATGCCGCGTGTGGCCGCCCATGCGCCTACCAGCCCCAGCGCCACGCCGGCCAGCGCCAGCCGCATGCCGCTGCCCAGCACCAGCCGCAGCACGTCCGCGGGCCGCGCGCCCAGGGCCATGCGGATGCCAATCTCCTGCGTCCGCTGCCGGGCCATGTACGCGATGACACCGGACAGGCCCACGCCGGCCAGCAGCAGCGCCAGCGCCGCGAACAGCGCCACCAGCGTGGACAGGAAGCGCGGGCGCGCCATGGCGGACGCCACGACCTCGTCCATCGTCCGCACCTGGGAGATGGGCAGGTTCGAGTCCAGCGCGGACACCGCCTCGCGCACCCCGGCCACCAGCCGCGCCGGGTCCCCTTCCGTGCGGGCGGCGTACTGGATGAAGTGGAACGTGCCCTGGAGCGCCGGCACGTAGACCTCCGGACGGGTCTCCTCCAGGGCGCCTCCCTGCCGCACGTCGCCCACCACGCCGACGATGGTGAGCCACGGCGCGTCCGGCTCGGAGCCCATGCGGATGCGCTGGCCCAGCGGCTCCTGGCCCGGCCAGTACTGGCGCGCGGTGGCCTCGTTGACCAGGACCACCGGCTCGGTGCCTCCCCGGTCCGACGGGGTGAGGTCCCGGCCGCGCTTCAGCGCGATGCCCAGGGTGCGGAAGTAGCCGGGGGTGATGACCTGGTAGCCCACCGAGCGCCCCTCGCCGGGCGCGGGACGCGGCTGCCCGTCGATGTCCATGAGCCGCCAGATGTTGTTGCCCCCGAAGGGCAGGTCGGAAATCGCGCCCACGCTCTTCACGCCGGGCAGCGTCTCCACGCGCTCCTGCAGCCGCTGGAAGAGGGCCCCCTGCCGGGCCTCGTCCGGGTACTCCGCCGCCGGCAGCGCCACGCGCCAGGTGAGCACGCCCTCCGGGCGGAAGCCGAGCTCCACCGCCTGCATGCGCCAGAGGCTGCGCAGCAGCAGTCCGGCGCTGATGAGCAGCACCACGGCCAGGGCCACCTCCCCCACCACCAGCGCCCCACGCGAGCGGTGTCCCCCGCCGGAGAACCGGCCGCCGCCGCTGTGGCGGAGCACGCCGTTCAGGTCCGGCTTCGAGGCCTGCAGGGCCGGGACGAGCCCGAAGAGGACGCCGGTGCCCAGCGCCGTGAGCAGCGTGAAGGCCAGCACCCGGCCATCCATGGCGACGGCGCCCAGCCGGGGCAGCTCGGGCGGGACGAGCGCGAGCAGCGCGTCCATGCCCCACAGCGCCAGCAGCAGTCCCAGCGCTTCCGCCACCAGCGCCAGCAGCACGCTCTCCGTGAGCAGCTGCCGCATCAGCTGCCACCGGCGGGCTCCCAGCGCCAGGCGCACCGTCAGCTCCTGCCGCCGCGCGGACGCCCGTGCCAGGAAGAGGTTGGCGACGTTGGCGCAGGCAATGGCCAGCACCAGCCCCACCGCCGACAGCAGCACCCACAGCGCCGACCGCACGTTGCCGACCAGCTGCTCCCGCAGAGGCACCAGGCGGATGCCCATCTTCGTGTTCGTCTCCGGGTACTCGCGCGCGAGCCGCTCGGCGACGGTGTCCATGGCGCGCGCAGCGCCCTCCAGCGTCACGCCCGGCTTCAGCCGCCCCACGACGCGCAGGTAGTTGCCGTCCCGCCATGCGCTCGTGTCCTGTGTCGTGTCCGGTCCCAGCTGGGGGACGTCGCGGTGAATCGCGGGCACGAAGAGCTGCGGGGGCTCGGACGCGGAGGCGTGGGTGGGGACGATGGTCGGCCACTCGAAGTGCTCCGGCATCACGCCGACCACTTCGTAGCTCACGTCGTTGAGGCGCAGCATGCGGCCGAGCACGCGCGGGTCTCCCCCGAAGCGCCGCTGCCACAGGCCGTGGCCGAGCACCACCGTCTGCCAGGGCGCCGCGCCCCCCGTCGAGGGCTGGAAGGTGGCGCCGAGCGCCGCGGGCGTGCCCAGCACCTGGAAGAAGTTGGAGGACACGCTGGCGCCGCGGACGACCTCCGGGGTGCCGTCACCCGCGAGGTTGAAGGACGCATGGGAGAAGGCGGCCAGCCCCTCGAAGGACTCGGCCTGCTCGCGCCAGTCGAGGAAGTTCGCCGGCGCCACCGTCTGCGGGGCCTGGTTCGGGCTCAGCCCCCACACCATCGCCAGCCGGTCCGGCTCCTTGTAGGGCAGCGGCGAGAAGAGCACCGCGTCCGCGACGCTGAAGATGGCGGTGTTGGCGGCGATGCCCAGCGCCAGCGTGAACACGGCCACGGCGGTGAAGCCGGGGTGCTTGGCGAGCATCCGCAGTGCGTGGCGAAGCTCCTGGAGGAAATCTCGCATGCGTGCTCCGGGGGGTTGAGGGCGCCCCACGATTAGCAACGACCGAGCCACCCCTGTCCACCCACCAACCCCCCGGGAACTCACGGAAGGGCCCGGCCCGCGTGTTCACCCCTGGGAAGCGGCTTCCCATTCCCGGACACGCCGGGCGCACCCCTTGCAATCCGGCGGGAGAACCCCCGCTCGGGAGTCGCCCGCCATGTGCCGCCTGCTTGCCCTTCTCGTCTGCCTCTCCCTGCCTGCCCTCGCCGCCTCACCCTGGGAGCCGCTCGCGCCCGGGCTGGAGCTGGCGGAGTTCGACGCCCACCTGAAGTCGCCCGTGGGCGACTCACGCGTCACCGTGGTGCGGGTGGACGTGAGCTTGCGTCCGGTGCGCCTGCTCAGCGCCGCGGTGGAGGGACACGCTCCGGCACCGACGGCGGAGCAGTGGGCCGCGCTCCACGGCCTGCTCGCCGTCACCAACGCGGGCATGTTCCACCCCGGCGGCGGGCCCGTGGGCCAGGCGCGCAGCGAGGGCCGGGAGCTCAACCCCACCCGCCGCAAGGACTACCGGACCTTCCTCGTGCTCCATCCCCGGGACAAGGACAAGGGCCTGCCGCCCGTGGCGCTCCTCGACGGGGACTGCGACGACGTGGCCGCCCTGCTGCCCCGCTACGCCACGGTGCTCCAGTCCATCCGCATGGTGGACTGCAAGGGGCGCAACACGTGGAAGCCCCAGCCGCGCCAGTGGAGCACCGCCGCGCTCGGCATCGACGGCGAGGGGCGCCTGCTGCTCGTCCACGCCCGCTCGCCGTACCGCACCCACGACTTCATCCAGGTGGTGCGGCGGCTGCCGCTGGGCGTGTCGCGGATGATGTACCTGGAGGGCGGCCCGGAGGCCTCGCTCCACGTCGCCGCCCCGGGCCGCACGGTGCGCCGGGTGGGCAGCTACGAGACGGGCTTCAACGAGAACGACTTCAACACCGACTACTGGGCCCTGCCCAACGTGCTCGGCGTGCTGGGCCCCACGCCCTGAGCCCGGGTGTCACACGGCGTGACGAACCGTAACGCCGTGTGACACCCGGCCCCGCGGCCTCCGGGGAGCGGCCCTGGCACGCGGCCTTGCAATGGGACTCCGCAACCTCTGAAGGAGTCCCACCCATGAAGCTCCGCCGCTCCCTGCTGCTCGCGCTGCTGGCCGTGCAGCCCGCCCTGGCCCAGGGCAACCCCACCGCCGCCCCGGACCTGGACCTGGGTGACTACGAGGCCGGCGCGCCGGTGCTCGCCTACAACCTGGCGGTGGTGCCGCTGCACACGCGCAAGGGCCCGCCGTACGACGACTACACGGTGCTCGAGGAGGCGCAGGCGGCGAAGAAGGTGTCCATCCGCGAGCTGGACGGCTCCGGCACGGTGCGCGAGCTGCGGGTGCACAACAGCGACGCGCGGCCCCTCTACCTCGTGGGCGGCGAGCTGCTGCTGGGTGGCAAGCAGGACCGCATGGTGCAGAACGACGTGGTGCTGGACCCGGGCGAGCGCCAGAAGGTGCCCGTCTTCTGCGTGGAGCAGGGGCGGTGGAACGGCAGGGACCTCGCCTTCCAGCCCGGGCTGGCCGTCGCGCACCCGGACCTGCGCCGCGCGGCCCTCTTCTCCGAGCAGGGCGCCGTCTGGGGCGAGGTGGCCCGCAAGTCGGAGGTGTCCGGCGTCTCCAGCCCCACGGGCACCTACCGCCGCGTGTTCCAGGACGCGGGGCTGCGTGAGCGCATCGGCCGGTACCTGGACGAAATCCAGAAGCAGCTCCCGCGCGATGAGCGGCTCGCGGGGCTGGCCGTGGCCATCAACGGCGAGCTGGAGGTGGTGGACGTCTTCGACAGCCCGCGCCTGTACTCGAAGCTGGAGCGCAAGCTGCTCGCCTCCTACGTCCTCGCCGCGCTGGAGAAGCAGCCCGGCCGCAAGGCCGACGAGGAGCAGGGCCGCGCGAAGGCCCGCGCGCTGAAGAAGGACCACATCGAGCAGTTCGTGGGTGGCAGCGGCGGCGGCGGCAAGGAAGGCGTGGACAAGAAGATGTTCCGCTCCAAGGGCAAGGCCGTGCACGGCACGTTCTTCGGCACCCGGAAGAAGAACGCCGAGCCTGAACCCACGCCCCAGCAGCGCCGCTGACCACCCCGTCCCGGGCCCTCGCGATGCCCCGGCCCCGAAGCGCCCGCCGGAGGCGCCTCCCCCCGGAGTGCCCTGCCGGGGCGGACGCCTTCCTGTCCGCCTCCGAACCGGGCCGCGCCCGGGTGGGCATGGAAGCCCCGACCTCCGCTACACTGCCCGCCGTGGCGAGACTCGTGGCGATGTTCGGGCCGTGCAGGGGGGTGGCGCGCGAGCTGGACGCGCCGCTGGTGGTGGGCCGCGCGGCGGAAGGGGGCCTGCAGCTCCTCGACGACAAGGTCAGCCGGGAGCACTGCGTCCTGGCACCGGAGGGCGCCGGGCACACGCTGAAGGATCTGGGCTCGCGCAACGGCACCTGGCTCAACGCAGAGCGCCTTGCGCCCCAGGTCCCCACGCGCCTGCGGCCCGGAGACCACGTCTCCGTGGGCGAGAGCGTGCTGGTGTACGAGCCATCCTTCGACGCCCTGCGCTCCCGCGACGGCGAGTCCACCCTGGTGCTCACCCGCACCCGGCCGGAGGGCGCCCGGGCGGGAGGGACGCCGGGGCCGGACGCGCTCGCCCGGGCCGGGGAGCTGGCGCTGCGCGCGGCCACCTCCACCTCGCCGGACGCCGCCACCGCGCTCGTCTTCGAGGCGCTGGAGTCCGCGCTGCAGCCCTCCGCGCTCACGCTGCTGCGGCTGGGGCCCCAGGGCCCGCGCCCCGGCCACACCCGGCCCCAGGGCGCGCACCTCACGGTGAGCCGCGACTTGCTGGACGCCGCGCTGCGCACGGGCCGGGTGCAGGCCATGCCCGAGGCGCAGGCCCGGCCGGAGCACGACGCCAGGACGACCCGGGTGCGCCGCGCGGATGCGCACGTGCTCTGCGCCCCGCTGTACGCGGGAGGCCAGCCGGCCGGAGCGCTGTGCCTGCTGCGCGAGCAGCCCTTCCAGGACGAGGAGCTGGCGCTGGCGGGAGCGCTGGCCCTGGCGGTGGGGCCCACGCTCTGCCCTCCAGAACCGCGCGCCGCGCCGGCCGGCTTCGAGCCTCCGGTGGCGGAGAGCGCCAGCATGCGCGAGGCGATGCGCGTGGCCGCCGCGGCGGCGCCGGTGCAGTCCACCGTGCTCATCACCGGCGAGAGCGGCACGGGCAAGGAGGAGGTGGCGCGGGCGCTCCATGCGCTGGGCCCCCGGGCGGTGGGGCCCTTCATCGCGGTGAACTGTGGCGCCATCCCCGCGGAGCTGGCGGAGAGCGAGCTGTTCGGCCACGAGAAGGGCGCCTTCACCGGCGCCCAGGCCGCGCGCGAGGGCGTCTTCGAGCAGGCGGACGGCGGCACCCTCTTCCTGGACGAGGTGGGGGACCTGCCCGCGCCGCTCCAGGTGAAGCTGCTGCGCGTGCTGCAGGACCGCATCGTCCACCGCGTGGGCGGACGCGCGGGCGTGCCGGTGGACGTGCGGGTGGTGGCGGCCACGCACCGGGACTTGAAGGAGGCCGTCCAGGCGAAGGCCTTCCGCGAGGACCTCTTCTGGCGGCTGAACGTGGTGCGCATCCACCTGCCGCCGCTGCGCGAGCGCCCGGAGGACGTGCTGCCCCTGGCGGAGCGCTTCCTCGCCAGGCTGGGCCTGCGGCTCGGCCGCCGCGCGTCGGGCTTCACGGACGAGGCGCGCGAGGCGCTGCGGGCCTGCCCCTGGCCGGGCAACGTGCGGCAGCTCGCCAACGCAATTGAGCGGGCGCTGGTGCTCAAGGGGCCGGGAGACCGGGTGGGCGCGCGGGACTTGCCTCCAGAGGTGCTGGAGCCCGAGCGCCACGGGAGCCCGGGAACCGGCGGAGGCCCCGGCGGTGTCCAAGGCACGCTGGCGGAGGCGCTGAAGGCGGTGGAGCGGGAGCAGGTCACCCTCGCGCTCAGGAAGGCGCGGGGGGTGAAGAGCGCGGCGGCGGAGGCGCTCGGCATCTCCCGGCCGACGCTGGACCGGAAGCTCGAAGAGTACGGAATCGACCTCTACGCATGAACTTCCTCTGTCCCGCCTGCCGTACTCCCCTGCCCGGCGCCCGTACGGCGCTGGTGGTGCCGTGCTCCGTGTGTGGCGTGCAGGTGGACCTGGCGCGAATGGAGACGGCGCCCGGCACCGCGCGCCTGTCACCGGAGGTGGACCTGACGGGAGACGCGCTCGGAGGCTTCCGGCTGGTGGGGCGGCTGGGCGCGGGGGGCATGGGGACGGTGTACGCGGCGGAGGGGCCTGACGGCGCGTGCGCGGTGAAGGTGCTGTCGGCGCTGGTGGCGGCGGACCCGGCGGTGCGGGCGCGCTTCCGGCGCGAGGCGGACGCCCTGCGGCGGGTGCGGCACCCCGCCGTCATCCGCGTGCTGGCGGAGGGCGAGGAGCGCGGCTTCTGCTGGTACGCGATGGAGCGGGTGGACGGGCCGGACCTGCGCGCGAAGCTGACGAAGGAAGGGCCCCTGCCCTGGCCGGAGGTGGAGGGGCTGGCGCGGAGGATGTTCGCCGCGCTGGGGGCGGCGCACGAGCAGGGCTTCATCCACCGGGACGTGAAGCCGGGAAACATCCTGCTGGCCCCGGACGGCGCGAAGCTGTGCGACTTCGGCATTGCCCGGCTGGACGGCGCGACGACGCTGACGGAGTCCGCCGCGCTCATCGGCTCGCTGCGGTACATGGCGCCCGAGCAGCAGCGGCTGGGCCGGGCGGTGGCGCAGTCGGACCTCTTCGCCCTCGGGCTGGTGCTGTACGAGTCGCTCGCGGGCGGCTTCCCCGGCGAGAAGCCCCTGCCAGCCGGAGTACCCCGGCGCCTGCGCCGGCTGCTGTCCCGGCTGCTCGCGGAGCGCATCGAGGACCGGCCCGACAGCGCGGAGTTCGCGCTGAGGCTGCTGGAGCGGCGCGTGCCGGTGGGCGCGCTGGCCGTGGGCACCGCGGCGGTGCTGGCCCTCGCGGTGCTGGTGTTCGCGCCAGCGGCCCCCCCGGTGCCGGAGGCGCCGAAGCTCGCGCCCCGGGCCGAGGCTCCGGCGAAGGCAGCCCCCGTCCCTCCGGAGCCGAGCCCCACGCAGGTCCAGCAGGTCCAGCAGGCCGCCCCTCCGGCCCTCCCCGAGCCCCAGCAGCGCCCGCTGCCCGCACGGGAGAAGTCGGCCCTGGGCCTGGAGGAGCCCCTGAAGCGGGGCACCGCGGGAACGAAGGAGCGCGCCCGGCGCCCGTCGAAGAAGGCACTGGCGCCGGAAAAGGAGTAGCCCCCGCCACGGCCGCTCAGGCCCGGAGCAGCTGCGCCTCGGACATCCGGCGCTTCGGCTTGCGACGGAGGAAGTGGCTCGCGTCGCCGCGCCGGTAGCAGGTGACGAGGCGCTCCCCGTCGTCCAGCAGGACAATCCACCCACGGGCCTGCCGGGCCAGCGCGGACTCCCGCCAGGCCAGCGGCAGCTCCCGCTCCAGCACCGTGACATGGGTCATTCCGCTGGCGCGGACGCGGACGCCGGACTCGAGGATGAAGTCGAGCACGGCGTCTCGAAGCTGGCGGCGGGCACGGCGCTCGGGGAAGCGGCGCGTCAGCGGGAAGGCACGGGGCTCGGCGGGGCAGGACATGGCGAAGAGACCTCCTGGCAGTCCTGCCAATACACGCGCCGTTCCAACCCCTGCCGTTCGGGATTCCGGGGACTTGGGGGCCCCCCTCCAGCGGTGGTGCGCGACAATCCGTCAATTTCCCGCCGGCCGCGTGACAGCGCGACGCAGGGCCAATGCCAGACACGCCGCGCCCGGCGCTTCAACAGCAATCCTGAAACAACAACATGCCTCCACGGGTATCACCGCGTCTGGCATTCCCGGGTGTCCCACTCAGCCCCTCAGGGCTCTCCACGAGCCCCTGATACACCGGGACACCGGGCCGCGACGGCCTGCCCTCACGAGAGTCAGCGCGCCCCTGACGCTCCTGGCTAGGCTGCGCCCGCCATGAGCCGCGCGCCCCCTGCCCCCGAGCCCCCTGCCGACGACCTCCTCCTCGCGGAGACGCGCCGCTACGTGCGCGGCTACCGCTCCGCGTCCCTGTGCGCGGGCCTCACGCTGCGCGGCGTCCACCACCTGAAGGCGCTGCGCGGGAAGGGGGCTCCCCCCGCGCCGGACGCCATCTTCGCGCTGGGAGAGCTCACCCAGGTCTTCACCGGGGCGCTCCTCGCGCTGATGGTGGACCGGGGCGAGCTGCGGCTGGACACGCCGCTCTCGGAGCTGCTTCCCCGGCCCCTGCTCCCGGACGCGACGGCGGGCCGCATCACCCTGGAGCAGCTCGCCACGCACACCTCCGGCCTGCCGCACCTGCCGCCCAACCTGGAGGAAGGCGCCCGGAACCCGGAGGACCCCTTCGGCCACTACTCTGCGGGCATGTTCGGGGACTTCCTCCGCGGCTACCAGCCCGCCCTGCCTCCGCCGCGGCCCTACGCCGGGTCCCTCCTCGGCATGGGCGTGCTCGGCCATGCCCTCTCGCGGCGCGCGGGGCTCAACTACGGGCACGCCCTGAGGGACGGCCTGTGCAAGCCGCTGGGCCTGGGGGACACCACGCTCCGGCTCTCGGAGGAGCAGCAGCCGCGCCTCGTGTCCGGCCACACCGCGCGCGGCAAGCCGGTGCCCGCGTGGAACTTCCCGGCCCTCCCCGGCGCGGGCGCGCTCCACTCCACCGCCGGGGACCTGCTCCGCTTCCTCGACGCCCACCTCGGCCGCGCGGACGCGGCGCTGGTGCGCGCGCTGCGGCTGACGCAGGTGCCCCGCGTGGACGCCGGCCCCGCGCGCCAGGCCCTCGGCTGGACTGTCTCCCAGGTGCGCGGGCACGCCGTGCTGTGGCGCTCCTCGGTGATGGGCGGCTACACGGGCTTCCTGGGCCTCGCGCCGGCGGCGGACGCGGGAGTCGTCCTCCTCGCGGACCACGGGTGGTCCCTGCTCGCCGCGCTGCGGGGGCGCGTCCCGCTGGAAGCGCCGGGCTTCTCGCTGCTCACCCGCCTCCTACCTTTGCCGTGAGTCTGACATCTCCGACCTACGGGGTTACGCGATTTTTCCGGGGCTAGCGGATTGACTCCTGTGATTCGTCCGCATTACAGTTTTTCAAGCCACCCCGGAATGTGTCTCTTCATTTCGAGGTGGGGTTCGACGCAGCACACACCAGGAGAAGTCCATGAAGATCAAGTCCAAGGTTCGTGGCGGTCCCCGCGGTTGCGGCCCCGGCGGCATCAGCATCTACTACGAGCTCGAGCGCGCTGTTTAGTCGACGACTTCTGTCGTTGCTGGGCCACGTCGCCAGCAGGCGGTTCATCCCGCCAGCTGGCGACGTTGGTTCGTAGTGGTCCCCGTAGCTGCGGCTTGGACCTGTTGGCGACCATGTCTTTAATCGCCGCGAAATACTTCGTGGAAATGAATCCGCGATTCGTTCGTTGACTCTCCGTGCAGATGAAATGTCTCATCCGCACCGGCTGCTTCTCGAGGCAGCTCACACCAGGAGCGACACATGAAGATCAAGACCAAGGTCCGTGGCGGTCCCCGTGGTTGCGGCCCCGGCGGCATCAGCATCTACTACGAGCTGTAGTCAGCCTGTCGTGAGACGGTGTTTCATGTCTCGCGCAAGAAGCTCACGCAGCACCCACCAGGAGCAGACATCATGAAGATCAAGTCCAAGGTTCGTGGCGGTCCCCGTGGTTGCGGTCCCGGCGGCATCAGCTACGAGCTCGCCGAGTAACTCCCGCGACAACCGTTGAAACACAGTCGCCAGTGGGCAGAGGACCGCCCGCTGGCGACTGTCATTTTCAGGACAACAGCAGCTCCGCCTGCAGGCCTGCGACAGGAGCCGCGCCTGCCTCCGCGGGGTGCGCCTCCACGAGCAACCCGGTGGCGCGAGGCGCCTTCCTGGAGCAAGGGCAGGTGACGTGGCTATGCTGCGGCGCATGCGACGCCCCACGACGAGGAGACCTGCACTGTTCCGGATGGCGGTAGGCACCGTGCTGGTTGCCGCTGCCTTCCTCTTGAGTCCGGCATGTGACGAGCCGCCGGAGGAGGTGCTGGGAGAGTACGACACCACCCCGGCACAGCGGAGCTGGCTGGTGAAGCAGCTCCGTGGCACCCACTCGCTCCGCATGGAGCGGGGGGACCACCGTGCCACCCTGCAGCTCGACGCCGGCGTCTGGATGAACTTCGGGTGTGGAGCGTCCCGTGAGCGCGTGCGGTGGCTCTCCACGGCGCACGCCTGCGGCAACGAAAATGTGCCCGCCAGCTTGAAGCTCCTGGGCACCGCCACCTCGGAGGCGAAGCACCTGACGGGAGCCATCGAGGGCTGGGGCTTCCCGGTGACGAAGCCCCGGCGTCCCTACTCCGTCTCTGTGCGATTTTCCGTGGGGACCACGAAGTTCCTGGGCGTGATGGATGCGTCGGGGATGCGCGGCACCGCCACGGGCGCGGGGGGCGAGGACCTGGGTGGGTTCACGGCCGTCAAGGTGCCCTGAGCTCCGTCCCGCCACGCCCTGCCTGCTGACGCCCTCCCCGGCACGGGGACGCACCGCGACTCGCGGCACGTCCCCGGCCCGGCGTCCTTCAGGGAGCCTGCTGCTACGGCTTCTGCCCGGAGGGCATCACCTTGATGCGCTCCCCGTCACTGCCCGTCACCGACGTGCCGGAGGACTTCTGCTGCTCGGCGGACGGCGTGCCCACCGCGAAGCTCGCCACCTTGGAGCGGTGGGCGCCCTGGAAGTCGCCCGTGACGGCGACCACCAGGTGCGAGCGGCCGGCCCCCGGCGTGAAGTCCACGTCGAAGGTCGTCACGCCCGCCGCCACGAAGCTGGCGCCGTCCACGGGCGTGGGGGCGCTCTTCACGGTGAGGCCATCCACGCCGGAGACATTCACCTGGACGCCGGTGGCCGGCGAGTCGAAGCGGAGGGTGACCCGTGCCCGCGCTTCGCCCAACTGCGCGTCCACCGCGACGGGCGCGCTGCTCTTGGCCGTATCGCCCTTGCCCGCCTTCGAGGTGTCCGTCTTCTCGCCCGAGTCGGGCAGGGGCTGCGCCGTGGAGGAACAGGCCAGGGGCGCCGACAGCGCCAGGAGGCCCGTGAAAACTGCGAGTGCCTTGCGATTCATGTGTGCTCCTGAAGTCAGAGACTCGTGATGGAGAGGGCCACGTTGTAGTCGGCGACCGTCTCCGAGAAACCCACCACCACCAGCACGTACCGCGCGTCGGCCTGGCTTTCGAAGGTGAAGGACTCCTCGCCGCTCGCCCCCCTGTCGGCCGAGCCCACCAGCGCTCCCCGCAGGTATGCCTCGATGCCCACGTCTTGCGTCGCATTCGACGCGGTGATGCGCATGGTGCGGCCCGTGCCCGTGAAGACGTAGTACCGGTTCTGCTGCTGCTTGTTGTAGTCCTGGCCACCGCGCAGTGTGACGGTGGTGGTGAACGGGTACGTCGGCGGCACGGTGGCGTACATGGCGCGCAGGCTCGCGTCGCCATCGCCGAAGGCCGACGTCACCGAGCCCACGCTGTAGTGCGCCACCAGCGTGTCCACCGCCGCGGCATCCACGCCCGGCTGCACCTTGAGCGCGCTCAGGAACGAGCCGAGCGTCGTCAGCGCCTCCGTGGACTTCTGCGGGCCCACCAGGACGTCGTGAATCGTCCCCAGGCTGTAGGACACGTTGTCGTACGCGGACTCGCTGGAGCCGGAGTCGAACAGGTCATAGAGGATGCGCATGACGCTGGTCTCCGAGAACACGCCCGGCCTCGGGTCGTCCGTGGGGACGGGCGCCGTCTCCGCGTCGAAGCCGAAGGCCGTCAGCCCACGCGAGCTGCTCCAGAAGGTGTCGGCGTAGACGGACTCCGGCAGGATGATGGCCGCCAGGGCATTGCCATAGCCCTCGCCGAAGGCCAGGCGCGGGTCCAGCACGTCGCCGGAGCCATGGGGGCCGCCCGGGCTGTCCGAGCGGGACAGGTTGCCCTCGAAGTAGTGCCCCCACTCGTGGACGATGACGTGGCTGTCGAACTCGTCGGTGTCCACCCCGTCCTTCCCGAGGATGTAGATTTCGTTCTCCTGGGACGTGAAGTGGGACGTGCTGATGAACCCGAGCGCCTTGTCCCCGCGCTGCGGGACGTTCTTCGGGCTCCAGTTCACCTTGAGCACGGGGAAGTTGACGGTGCGCGCCGCCATGAAGGACCGCGCCGCGGTGTACATGCTGTCGAGGATGGCGAAGGGGGCCGCCGTGCGCCGGTTGGGGTCGAAGCTGGTGCCCGTCCAGCCGTGGCTGGCATGCAGGTCCTTGCTCGTGGCATTGGCGGCGAGGCTGGCACCGACCGACCAGACCGCGTTCCCGTCGGTGTTGTCCTCCACCTGGATTTCCGGCTGCGAGGACTTCGCGAGCGCCACGAGCATCAGCGCGCCGCTGGGGCCGGCGGTATAGGTGAGCGTGTAGCGGCCCTGCGCGTCGGTGGTGCCGGTGGCCAGGATGGCCGCACCCTGCCGGACCTGGACGACGGCGCTGCGCACGGGCTTCGCGACAGTCTGCGCGAAGGCCAGCGTGCCTGACCGGGAGGCCGGCGAGTACGTCGCCGGGACGAAGTCGTACGTCACCGTGCCGCTCAGCGTCACCGGCTGCCCGCTGCCAGTGCCGCCATCGGTCCCGGCATCGGTGCCAGCATCCACGCCCGCGTCGACGTTGACGCCAGCGTCCCGGCCGCTGCCACCATCCTCGTCGTCGTCATCCCCACCCCCGGGGCACGCCGTCAACGAGAGTGTGAGTGCGAGCCCGAGCACCTTGCCGGTGCGGCTCCATCCTGACCTGCGAGACACGAACATTCCGCTCTCCCCCTGCCGCTCGCTTGTCGAGGGCAGGGTCGCATTCTGGACAGGTCCCCCACGAACTCCAAATCGCCCCGGAGGCTGCCTCCCTGCCCCCACCAGGGGTGCGGCCCGGGCCGGGGGCTGGCCCAGGTCTGGGACGGCCAGCCCTGAGCGCCCGGGCCCGCCCTGCGACCTTTCACCGCACCCGCCGTGTGGCTCCGGGCAGGGGGTGACGCGTACACGACGCGGCGGCCCGGGCAGGCCATGCCCCCAGCCATTCGCCTGCCATCAGCCCGTCGCGGAAGGTCCTGGGACGAACCATTCGCCCGCGAGCCCCTCGGCTCTATCTATCCGTCCAGCCCGGTCAGCTTCCGCTGTGCGATACGCTCGTAACGCTCGAGCTCGCGGGTGACGCCGGAGTCCGGATGGCGCTCCCGGGCCCTGACGGCCTCCTCGAGTGCGGCAGCGTAGAGCCCCCGCGCATCCTGCACGTCACCCGCGACGGCACGGCAGGTCGCTGCCCCGACACGGGCGGCAACGCCAAGGAAGAATGGAGCGTCGAAGAGGGCGCGGTAGATGAGCTCGGCGGGCCCCGAGCGACTCTGTGAGAGGAGGCGGTCCGCATCCAGCTTCAACTCATGGGGAGCCTCGTCGCGGAGTGCCTCGATATGGAGACGGTACGCAGCCACTGCTCCCCTCTGGCGGCCGAGCCCTTCGAGCGCGAGGGCCCGGAGCAGCTGCGAACCTTCGTACCAGTCCGGCTCGACGGCGGCTGCGCGCTCGACGACCCTGAGCGCCTGAAGATACGCCCCCCGCGCCAGGAGCGCTCCAGCATGCGCCGCCAGCGCGTCGTAGCGTCCGAGGGCGTCCGCTGTCACCGGAGGCAGCGCACCTGCCGCGAGCTCCGCGAGCCGCCTCTGCAGGGGCTCCGTGTCGGCGCCCAGGGTGCGCGCCCGTTCGATGGCGTGCTGGGCCTCGAGCAGCTTGCGCGCGCGGGCGCGAGGAGTGTCGAGGTCGTGGAGCTGGCTCGCGCGCTCACCGAAACGCTTCGTCAAGGTCGCTCGCAGGCCTTGATTTCTTTCGCAATGCTCGAGACAGACGCTCGCCCGCCCCCACCATTCATGGATGACGTATGAGCGCAGCGCGTCGTCTTCAGGCACCTCCGCGAGGAGCGCTTGGAAATAGGCGGCTGCGTCGGCGGAGTCCGTCGGGTGGCGCATCCAGTAGAAGGAGCCCTCGACGACCCAGAGCTCGTCCGTCCAGGCGCGCTGGGTGCTCATGAGCCGGAGGTCTTCGATGTGGGGGGCGAGCTCGGCAAACAACCTGAGCACCGAGTCGTAGGGCATGTAGACCGGACTCCCGTCGGTGAGGGCGGGACCGCGGTCGAAGTGCCCGCTCTCGAGGAGCGCCTCCAGGCTCATCTCCTCCGCGGGAAATGGGCTCTTGAATCTCCCCAGCTCCTGGGCCAGGTCACTCTCGAGAAGCTCTCGCAGGCTGATGGGTGCCAGGCTGCTGGGCCACGCCGACAAGGGAAGCGACGCACACCATCGCTCGTACGCGAGTCTGACCTCTTCGTCCCGGTCCGCGGCCCAGCGAAGGCCGCGGTGGGTGTCAGGGGCGAGGGCCTCGAAACAGAGCGAATCGCTCGCCGAGGCACGCGGCTCTTCCTCCGGGCGGTCCAGCACGCCAGCTGCGAGCGCCGGCGAACGCAGCCTCCATCGATGAAGCTCGAACGCGTCCCGAATCGATTGTTGGCGCATGGGCTCCACTCACATACCACTCGTGCTGGCCTGGGAAGGCCCGGGAGCGCCAGCGGGGCCGCTACTCCCGCGTCAGCGTCTGGAACACCGCCGGCAGCTCCTTGTCACCGAGGCCCACGCTGATTGCTCGCTTGTAGTTGTCGAGCAGCTCCGTCGGGAAGCGCGCGCTGATACGGGCGTCCTTGCTCAGCCGGACGATGTGCTCGATGGCCGCGACGTGGGTATTGAGGCTGCACTGGTCGCCAGAAAAATCGTTGGTTCCAATCATGCCCTGCGCGGCGTCCGCGGTGACGGAGATCAACCCGAGGAAGGAGCTCTTCTGGGCGAAGAAGGCCTTCGGGTCCAGCCCTTCCGCCTTGCACATGGCCGCTGCGTGGAGGAAGGCCAGGGAGCTTCCGTAGTAGGCCTCGAGAATCGCGCAGTCGAGCGTCGCGGCGGAGCCGATCTTCTCGTCGACGTAGACGGAGTTCTTGGCAAGGGCCTGGAGGGTCTCCAGGTGCCGGTCGAAGACCGCGCGCGACCCGGCGTAGAAGACTGTCGCGTAGTCGGTGGCGACGAACCCCGGGAAGGCGAGGATGGCGGCGTCCAGGTAGTCCACGCCGTGCGCCCGCGCCCACTCCAGTCCCGAGCGGGCATCCGCCGGTGAGCCGCTGGTGAGCTGTACGAGCGTCGTCCCGGCCAGCGCCGAGGCGACGCCCTTCGCGGCGAGCACCTCGAAGCAGGCGGTGTAGGTAGACAGGGAGAGGACGACCAGCTCTCGTCCCGACACGGCTTCGACCAGGTTCTCGAAATCGACCGTGCCACCTCCCACGGCCCGTGCCTTGCCCGGAGTCCTGTTCCAGACCGCGACGTCGTGTCCCGCCACGGCGAAGGCTCGCGCCAGTGCGCTTCCCATGAGGCCACAACCCACCACCGCGATTTTCACAGACCTGCCGGGGGCCATCTTCCGTCTCCTGTTGCTTGAATCCAGCCAGGCTGAGGCCCGGCTGATGGGGCATCCTGCCACCGGATATACGGCGCCCTGTCGCTTTCTTCCCCTGACTCAGCCCCGCCGCTTCACGGGCAGGTCGATGCAGGACGGATGCGCGGCGCCGCGCATGACCCGCCAGGAGGAACGGCCCTCGGCGGGGATGCGCGCGAAGCTGTCGGCATCGGCGCCCGCGAGCGCGACCCGCAGGCGGTGCCCCCGGCGGATGAGGACCGAGCTGGGCAGCAACCCGAAGGTCAGCGTCGCCACCTCGCCCGGCACGAGCGGCCAGGCGTCCTCGCGGCGGAACGAGTGATACGGGACGGGCGTGAGGTAGGGCGGCGCCGAGCCGGACAGCCTCCGGTGCAGCGCCCGGAGCTGCCCCTCCGTCAGGTAGGTCACCCTGCCCCGCGGGTCCACCTCCTCCAGGTAGACGAAGAAGGCGCCGTCCTCGACGGAGGAGGCCACGTGCAGGGTGAGGATGGCGTGTCCGGTGAGCTCCACGTCCACGTCCAGCGGGGCGCTCGTGTACGTGAGCAGCCGCCGGTCCTCGCGGGCGCGGTCCGCGTAGACCACCGGCGTCATCCCATCGGGCGTGTGCCAGCGGTTGTGGGTTCCCGTCGTCGCGGTGAAGTCGACCTCGTAGCTGTCGGCGCCCTCCCCTGCCGGCGCCTCGCGAACGAGGCCGTGGTCCGCCGCGAAGTACCAGCGCTCCGTGGAGAAGCCCTCGGGGGGCCACACGGGTGTCGACTTCCAGGCCTCCTCGCCCACCGTGAAGTAGTGCAGCAGCTTCTGCGTGACGGGCGCGCCGGGCTCGAGCGTCCGGTCGAAGAAGGCGCCACACTCCTCCCACTGACCGGCCATGGAGGGATTCGGGCGGCTCCTGGGCCGGGCGAAGGGACTGGCATGGGTCTTCATGTTGTGACTCCACGCCCCGATGACGCCCACCTGGGGGTTGGCGAAGTTGAGGAACCGGTGGATGACCGCGTCGGCGGTGCGGCCGTCGAACCAGCTCCCCCACCCGTACACCGCCGCTCCCGAGGCCTCGATGGCCTCCTTGCGGCGGAACTGGCTGAAGTCGTCGGTGGTGACGGGCTGCGCGCCGAACGCGTCATCGCGAAAGGTCATGGCCCGCACCGCGGCCCAGACGTCGACGTTGTCACGGTGCGCCTCCAGGGCCGCGCGGACCCGCGAGCGGTCCGCGTCTCCGTCCACGGGGCGGACCCCGCGCACCATCAGCCTCGCCCCCAGGCCCCAGGCGGACGGGACGCGGCCGGCGTCCAGCATGCGGTTGGTGGCATCCCACCGCCGCATGAACTCCGCGTTGAGGAGGCCTCCCGGCATGACCACGTCCGTGTACACGTCGAACTCGATCTGCTGGGGAATCACCGCCCGGACGCACTCCGGCGCCGCCGCCGCGAGCAGCTCCGCGGTGGTCCCCTCGTAGGAGATACCCACCGCGCCCAGGTGGCCGTTGCACCAGGGCTGGTCCGCCACCCAGCGGGCCACCTCACCCAGGTCCGCGACTTCCACGTCCGACCAGGGATGGGCCCAGGTGCCGGACGAGGCGCCGGAGCCGCGCACGTCGACGACCACCACCGCGTACCCCCGAGCGACCAGCGCGTCACCGAGGGGCTCGCGCGGCCCCATGGGCACCCGGTCCGGGGGAGACAGGCGCAGGTCGAAGCTCCGCCAGTAGCGGCTCATGACCAGCACCGCGGGGAGCCGCTCGCCGTCCGGCAGGTTCCTGGGAAGGTTGACGTCGAGCGCGAGCTGGACACCGTCACGCAGCGTCAGCGGCAGCGAGCGGGTGACCACGCCCTTGAAGCGCGGCGGAGCTGACACGGGAGTGCCGGGGAAGCGGCCCTGGTCGACCATGGGGCAGGCATTCTCGGCACTCCCGGGGCGGATGTCACACCCGTCAGCGTGAAACAGCAGCCGCCTGAACCTGCCGGTGAAGCTCCGGCGGTTCGTTGATGCCCTGGGCCGTGCTCGTCCTAGCAGCTGGTGACTGTCTCGGCCGTGCACGTGTCGACGCCGGCGCCGCCGTCCGCGGAGTCGTTGCCCGCGCCGCCGGTGAGGGTGTCCGCCCCGGCGCCGCCGGCCAGGATGTCGTCTCCGTCGTTGCCGTTGAGGATGTCGTTGCCCACACCGCCTCCAATGAGGTCGTTGCCGAGGCCCCCGCTCAGCAGGTCCACGCCGTCACCGCCGAAGAGGGTGTCGACTCCATCGAGTCCCTCGATGCGGTTCGGGCCGATAGTCCCGAACAGGGTGTCGTCGAACGCGGACCCGTAGACATTCTCGATGTTGTCGAAGAACTCCATGGACCCGGCGCCGTCGAAGCTCTGGATGCCGTTGTCGAGGTACACCACCACGCCGCCCGGGTCGTTCACGTAGTAGACGGTGTCGCTCCCCGTACCTTGATCCGCATACGTGTCGGACCCGGCCCCGCCCGCGTAGATGTCGTTCCCGTCCTCACCGTCAAGGAAGTCATCGCCGCCGTTCCCACAGATGATGTCATTCCCCCCGCCTCCGTAGATTTCATCGTTGCCTCCCAGCCCGACGATGACGTCGTTGCCGGCCCCTCCTACGAGCACGTCGTCACCCGCGCCACCGACGATGGTCGCAACCGCGCCGAGGCAGGTGGGCTGGGCCAGCGCCTGGCTCGAGACGGTGACGCAGAGGACCAGCATCGCGGCGAAGAAACTCGTGAGCTTCATGGTGTTCTCCCGGTGGCCCGGCCCGCATCCGACGCTCGGAGCTTCGTGGCCACCAGGGTCTATGAGCCGGCCCGCGAACTTCTGACATGGGCCCTCCACGAAACCCGACACAGCTAATACCTCCCCCAAAGAATGCTGGGCCCTCCGCGCCTCGGAAAAGGGCGGGTCGCGTTCCGGAGTCAGACCGTTCTGATGTATTGAGCCGCGTCACATCGCTGTCCCCCCCCACCAGGAGTCCCCTGATGCGCCGTCTTGGCTCAGCTGTCCTTGCCGTGAGCATGTTCGTCGGTTGCGGCGGTCTCGAAACCGCACCGTCCTCCGAGCCGCTCGCGTCGCCCTCCCTCGAGTCGCAGCAGTCGCCCATCCTCACCACCACGGATGTGGACGTCGCTCCGGAGTGTGAGGGCATCCTCGTGTTCGCGAACACGGCGCCGTACCACACGCTGGACGCGTACCTGCCCAGCAACGTCGTCACCAACCTCGTCAACCGGCGCGCGACGGCGCCCTTCACGTCGCTGGCGGACCTGTCCTCGGTGCCGCTGGTCGGTGCGACCCGCCTCAAGGAGCTCGAGCGCGGCGCCCGCACGCTGGACTACATCGACGCGGACTGCACCGGCATCTTCGACGGGCTGGCCCTCTCCCATGACGACGCGGCCGCCATCGTGTCGCTGGTGAACACCATCGACGACTCGGAGCTGCACGACGTCCTGCCGGACGCGTGGAACGGCGCCGTGAACCTCCTCGGCCTGCGCCCGTTCACGTCGGCCCAGGCCATCTCCAACGTGGCGGGCATCGGCGAGGTGAGCTTCCGGAACATCCGGAACGCGGCCACGCTGAGCCGGCCCTTCGAGGCGCTCGCCGCCGCGGTGAACGCGCTCCCCAGCAACGGCTCCTCTGGCGCGCAGCTGCGGCGCCACTTCGACTGGTGGAACGAGGTCACCACCCAGCACGGCTACTCCCGGGCCGGCCCGACGTGCTTCGGGCTCGAGCCCAGCAGCGTCCCGTCTGGCGCGACCATCCGGCCGTACCTGGCCAACGCCGCCGAGGTGCGCGCCGAGGTCGTGTCCACGCTCGCCTACGTCAACGCGAGCAGCAGGATCTCCAGCAGCATCATCAGCGCGGGCCTGGCGAACCTCGACGCGCGCATCGCGGGGCGCACGTTCAAGGGCTGCATCTACACCTACGCGGATGACCCGTGGAGCAGCCACACCGTCTCCATCTTCGTCGACACGGTGAACGGCTTCAGCGTGATGTCCGAGACCTGGTGGGCGGAGTAGTCCGAAGCTGACGCTCCGGAGACAAGAAGCCCCAGGTTCCGCGCAAGGAGCCTGGGGCTTCGTCCTGCCTGGAGTCGGCGGGGCCGCCAGCCCCTCGCCTTCAAGGCGGCGCTGGCATGGCCTACTCGTACCACGTGGGCACGACGGCGCGGACCTCGGGCAGCGCGGCGATGCGGCAGACCGCGTCCCATGCGGCGGGAGTGAGCGCGCCGTGGTGTGAGACGCACTCCGTGGCTTCCGTGGGGAAGAAGTAGAGCGTCTCCCGGGACGTGTCGCAGCCCGCGCGGCCCCGTGAAGTCCCGGCGCGGACCGTGGGGGCAAGGGCCTTCACGCGGGCAACGAGCGCGTCGTCGCCCGTCGGAAGGCAGAACTCCACCGAGCCGTCGTTCTGGCACCCCGTCTCCCGGGTGAAGGCCAGCTCGTGCAGCGGGCACTCCGGAGCCGGGCGCTCGGGTGGGGCGGCGCACGCGGACAGGCCGACGAGCAACAGGCGGGACACGGCGAAGCGTCTCATGGAGCGTCCTCGAGGCCCGCGCGCAAAGGTCGCGAGCGGACCAATCCTGACACGTCTCCCCACCCCTGCTTCATGGGCGCGTCAGTTCGGACCCGGAGGCCGTCGAAGCATGATAGAGGCAAGGCCACGCGCGGAGACCTTCCGCGTGTGGCGCGCCCCCGCGCGTCAGCCCATGGAGCATGTATGGGCGTGGAGGGTGACAGATGCAGCCTGGTCGCGTCTCGGGACGCCTTGTCTTCGTGTTGCTCTGCGGTGTCTTCGTCCTCGGCTGCGAGCAGAAGAGCGCCCTGCCCTCCTCGGAGGAGGCCGTCTCCCTGGCGCGGGCCTACTTCCCCGAGCTCGCCGCCGACGTGACGGCGTCCCCCGGCGCCGCCCTCGCGCCCGCCTCCACCGCGCAGGCCCGTGCGCTCACCGCCCAGGTCACCGGGAGCGGCTCGCTCACGCTGACGACGCGCGGGCTGACCTTCCAGGTCGAGCAGACGCCTGGCCCCGGAGACGCCCCGGCGCTGCGCCATGAGCGCGCGGTGGCCTTCGCCGGAGAGCGTCACTTCTGGTTCCCGGTGGGAGCGTCCACGGAAGTCGGCCAGGGGTGGCGGACCTCGCGCCTCGAGGAGGCCTGGGTGGTGGACGGCGTTGAGGGCCTCCACCGCGCGCAGTACCACGTCGCGCTCCCGCCCTCGGTGCGCCGCCTCCATGACGCCGGGGAGTACGTGGAGTTCCTCGACGCGCAGGGGCGCCCCGTCCTCCGCTTCCATCCCTCCGAGGTTCGCGACGCGCGCGGCCAGTCGCGCCGTGGCGGCGTGCGGCTGTCGGGCGTGCGTGAGACGCCGCGCGCCAACGTGTTCGAGGCCGAGGGCGCCCGGGTGGGCCTCGTCACCGAGGTCTCCCTCGAGGGGCTCACCGCGCCGCTGGTGGTGGACCCGGGCTGGTCGTCGACGGCCGGCATGGCGACCCCGAGGGCCCAGCACGCCTCGCTGCTCCTCCCCGACGGCGACCTCCTGGTGGCGGGCGGCGTCAACCGGACCGGGTTCGTGACCACCGCCGAGCGCTTCGACCCGGAGACCGGCACCTGGGCCTCCGCCGCGAGCCCCGGCATCCAGGGCAACATCACGGTGGGCGTCCTGCTTCCCACCGGCCGGGCCTTCATCCTGACGGACGGCAGCCAGACGGCACGCGTCTACGACGCCGCGACGAACACCTGGTCCCCCACGCTGGCGATGTCCGCGTCCCGCACCCTGCCCACCGCCACGCTCCTGCCCTCGGGGCAGGTGCTCGTCGCGGGAGGCTCCAACCTGAACACCGCGGAGCTCTACGACGCCGCGACGAACACCTTCACCGCCACCGGCGCCATGTCCGTCGTCCACCGGGCCCACACCGCCACGCTGCTGAGGGACGGCCGGGTGCTGGTGGCCAGCGGCTTCAACGGCGCGGGCGAGGTGCCCGACGCGGAGCTCTACGACCCCGCTGCCGGGACCTGGTCGCTGGCGGCGCCGCCCCTGGTCCCCCGGCACTATGCGACCGCGACGCTGCTGCCCGACGGCCGCGTCCTCCTCGCCGGAGGCTTCACGAGCACGGGGGTTACCACCCACGCGGAGCTCTATGACCCGGCGGCCAACACCTGGACCGCCACCGGCGCCCTCCTCCATCCGCGAAACGGCCACTCGGCCACGCTGCTGCCGGACGGCAGGGTCCTGGTCCAGGGCGGCTCGGATGGGGCGCGCAACGCGCAGCCCGTGTCGGAGCTGTATGACCCGGCGACGGGAACCTGGGCCGCCGCCGGCTCCCTGGCGGTGGCGCGCGAGAATGCGGGCGCCACCCTGCTGACGACCGGACAGGTGCTGGTCAACGGCGGCTACGCCTCGAACCCGACCCTGACCTTCTTCGCGAACGTGGAGCTCTACGAGGCCTCCAGCGACCGGGTGTCTCCGGCCGGCAACCTCGCGTCGGGCCGGGGCTCGGCCGCCGTGCTGCTGCCGTCGGGCCAGGTGCTGGTCGCGGGGGGCCGGGGTGCGGGGGGCGTGCTCGGGACGGCGGAGCGCTACACGCGCGCGAGCAACACCTGGGCTCCCGCCGCCGCCCTGGCCACCGCGCGCGAGCGCGCCACGCTGAGCCTGTTGCCGTCCGGCCGGGTGCTCGCCGTCGGCGGTGGGAATGGCGTGGGACCGCTGGCCTCGGCGGAGCAGTACGACGCGGTGGCCGATGCCTGGACGTCCGCGGGCACGATGACGACCGCACGCGACGGCCACACCGCGACGGTGCTCGGCTCGGGCCGGGTGCTCGTGGTGGGTGGCGCGGGCACGGGGGCGGCGGAGCTGTATGACCCGGCCGCCAATGCCTGGAGCTCGGCCGCGTCGGCCGCCACGCCCCGCTCGCGTCACGCGGCCGTGCTGCTGCCCGACGGAAGGGTCCTGGTGGCGGGGGGTGAGAATGGGGGCGCGCTGCTGGCGTCGGCGGAGCTGTATGACCCGGCGACCAACACCTGGGCCCCCGCGGCAGGCCTCGCGCAGGGACGGGCCTCGCTCACCCTGACGCTGCTGCCTTCGGGCCGGGTGCTGGCGGCGGCGGGCACCTCGCTCGCGGCGGAGCTGACGTCGGCGGAGGTGTATGACCCGGTCTCCAACACCTGGGCCCCGGCGGGAGCGCTGGCCGGCCCGCGCGCCCTGCACTCCGCCGCGTTGCTGCCCTCGGGCCGGGTGCTCGTCGCGGGAGGCCAGGGGCCGGGGGGGACGGCGCTCGCCACCGCGGAGCTGTACGACAGCGCGACGAACACCTGGAGGCCCGCATCGGGCCTCGCGGCCGGGCGGCAGGGCTTCGCCACCGTCGTGCTGCCCTCGAACGAGGTGCTCGCGGTGGGTGGGCAGGGCGCCGGGGGCGCGTGGCTGGCGAGCGCCGAGCTGTACGAGGACACCGCGGCGCAGCCTGCCCGGCGTCCGGTGGTGACGGGCCTCGACACGGTGCTGCGCGCCTGCTCCGCTCGCCTCACCGGCACGCTGTTCTGGGGCGTCTCCGGAGCCAGCTCAGGTGACTACAAGGACTCCGCGACGAACTTCCCGCTGGTACGGCTGCAGGCGGCCGAGGGGCGCCGGCTCTGGACGCTGCCGGGCACCGAGATGTCCGCCACCAGCGTGACGGTGACCATTCCCGCCAGCGCGACGCCGGGTGCCTACGTGCTCTCCGTCTTCGCCAATGCGATAGGCAGCGGGCGGATGGTGACTGTGGTGGAGAACACCGCGCCAGTGGCGCGGGACCTGACGGTCTCCACGCCGGAAGGCGTGCCCGTGAACCTGTCGCTGGTGGCGACGGATGCAGATGCGGGACAGCCGCTGAGCTTCGTCATCGTCACCCCTCCGGCCCATGGGACGCTGAGCGGTACGCCGCCCTCCGTCACGTACACGCCCAATCCCGGCTACCTGGGGCCGGACAGCTTCACCTTCCGGGCACGCGACTGCGGCCTGGACAGCAACGTCGCCACCGTGACGCTTGGCGTGAGCGGCGACGAGACGCCTCCGGACCTCACGTGTCCGGAGGACGTGCGGGTGAGCTCGAACACGCCGGATGGCGCCATCGTGACGTATGAGCTGCCGGAGCCGACGGACCCGGTGTCTCCCCCCACTGTCACCGCGTCGCCCGAGTCCGGCTCCCGCTTCCCGTATGGGGTGACCCGCGTCACCGTCACCGCGACGGATGCGTCCGGCAACGCCGCGCAGTGCACGTTCGACGTCACCGTCCAGGCGCAGGTGGTGAAGATTGCCGGCGGCAGCTGTCAGGCCGCCGGAGGCGGCGCGAACGCGGCGCTGGTCGTGCTGTCGCTCCTCGCCATGTGGGCGGGGCATCGGCGCCGCCGGGAGCGAGGCGCCCCGTGAGCTTCCTGACTCTCCTCGTTCGACTCTTCAGCTCGAAGGACCTTCCCTTGCGTGAATCGGCACGGACCTGTGTGCTCATCGCGGCGCTGACCGCGGCCAGTGCCTCGGGGCAGACGCTCTCCAGCCCCCTGGTTGCGTTCGACGCGGAGCGCCTGCGCCTCAGCGCCGCCGCGACGGACTCGCTGCTGGTGGACTCGGGGCGGCTGCTCTCGGAGGGCGGCTATCGCCTGAGCCTGCTGGCCAACTATGAGCGCGGCATCCTGGTGCTGGAGGGCACCGATGGGGTCAGCCGCTCCATCCTGCACTACCGGACGTCGGCCTGGCTGATGGGGGCATGGTCTCCGGTGGACCGCCTGGAGCTGTCCGCCCGGCTGCCGGTCATCATCTCCCAGGGTGGCCACGGCGCGCGGATGCTGGCCGGTGTCGCCGAGCCTGCGTCCTCGGGGCTCGGGACGCCCGAGGTGGGAGCGCGCTACTCGGTGCTGCGGCGTGAGGAAGGAGCGCCGGTGTCGCTCGCGGTGGGGCTCGACGTGGGGCTTCCGGGCGGACGGGCGAGTGCGTTCGGCCGGCAGGAGCACTGGGCCGGGTTCCAGTTCCTGCCCCGCGTCTCGTTCGGGCGCGAGGTGGGGATGTTCGCGCTGGGCGCCAGCGTGGGCGCGCGGGTGAGGTCGAAGGAAGTCGAGCCGGGCCGCGAGGTGGGCACCGAGCTCGAGCAGGGGCTGATGGTGGCCACCCGAGGTGACGGTCTTCGCGGCGAGCTGGCCCTGCAGGTGGCGGAGTCACTGGTGGAGCCGGACGTGGCGGTGGAGCTGCTCGGCGGTGTGCGGCTGCCCATCGGCCATGGCTTCGAGCTGAACGCGCTCGCCGGCCATGGCTTCACCGACATCCCGGGGACGCCCTCGTGGCGGGCGGGGCTGGGAATCGCCTGGGCCCACAACCCTCCGTCCGAGGACGTCTGCCAGGGCGGACGGAAGCACACGCCCGAGCAGTGCCCCGACTCCGATGATGACGGGGACACCGTGTCCAACAAGGAGGACCGCTGTCCGCTGGAGGCGGGGTCGCCGGACAACGAGGGCTGCCCGGACAAGGACTCGGATGGAGATGGCGTCGTCGACCGTCAGGACCGCTGCCCGAACGAGGCGGGGACGCCGGAGCACGACGGTTGCCCGGCGCCGGACTCGGACGGCGACGGTGTGCCGGACGCCTCGGACCGCTGCCCCGACGAGAAGGGCACCGCGGAGAACCAGGGCTGCCCGGCCGTGAAGGACACGGATGGCGACGGCGTGCCGGATGCCTCGGACCGATGCCCTGACGAGAAGGGCACCGCGGAGAACCAGGGCTGCCCGGCCGTGAAGGACACGGATGGTGATGGCGTACCGGATGCCTCGGACCGCTGCCCTGACGAGAAGGGCACCGCGGAGAACCAGGGCTGCCCGGCCGTGAAGGACACGGACGGCGACGGCGAGCCGGATGCCTCGGACCGCTGCCCGGACGAGCCGGGAGTGGCGGCCCGGCAGGGCTGCCCCGAACCTGTCTCGCCTCCTCCCGCGGCGGAGGAGCCGCTCTCCCTGTCGGACCGCAAGCTCATCTTCCCGGTGGGCCGCTCCGAGATTCAGGAAGACGGCGCGCGCATGCTGGATGAGCTGGTCGGGCTCCTGAAAGCGCGGCCCGGTGTCTCGATTCGCATCGAGGGCCACACGGACAACACGGGACCGGAAGAGCTCAATCGCACGCTGAGCCAGGAGCGCGCGGAGGCGGTGCGGGCCTACCTCATCCAGCGAGGCATCGCCGGCTCTCGCCTCGAGGCCCGGGGCTACGGCCCGTCGCGCCCCTTCGCCTCGAACGACACGCCAGAGGGCCGAAGCGAGAACCGCCGCGTGGAGTTCATCGTCAAGGACTGACCCGGGAGCGCCCCAGGGAGCGAATGCGTCCATGAAGCACATGGACTTCGCCCCTGGGGGCAGGGTGCCGGCGCCTCCTGTGTCCTTTCCTGCCAATCGCTGTCAGACGTAAAACCTGACAGGAACCAACGGTTCGCCAGCCCACGGCGAAGCCGCCGCCTGTCTTTGCCGCGCGTGCCCTGAAGCTAGACTGGCTTCATGGCGATGAATCACCGCATCTACCTTGTTCCCGGCTTCTTCGGCTTCACCCACCTGGGCGACAAGGAAACAGAGCGACTCTCCTACTTCCAGCACGTCAAGGAGTGGCTCGAGCAGCGGTTCGTGGCTCGCAACATCGCGGGCGTGCAGGTGGAGCTCCTGGCCTCCGCCCCCACCTCCTCGCTCGAGGCGCGTGCGTTCAGCGTGCTCCAGGAGATGGCCGGGACCGCGAATGAGGACGACGCGGAGCTCCACCTCGTCGGGCACTCCACCGGGGGGCTGGACGCGCGGAGCGTGGCCTCGCTGCGCGGGAGCTCGAAGGCCCCGGCCTTCGTGCGGCGCGTGCGCTCGGTCGTGACGCTTGCCACCCCTCACTACGGCACCCCGCTGGCGAGCTTCTTCCACCAGGGCGACGTGGGGCAGACCCTGCTGCGCTACCTGTGGCTCGTCACCTTCTTCACCCTGAACCACAAGGACATGCCCCTCAGGACCGCGGTGCTCCAGGCGCTCCACTGGAGCAGCCGGCACAGCAGGCGGTTGAACTTCCCCCCCAACGTCTTCGACGAGATTGCCAGGGTGGTGGGCCAGCTCTCCGAGCACGAGCGCGAGGAGCTCAATCGGTTCTTTGGCCAGATTGGGAAGGACCAGGCGCTGATTCGAGACCTCACGCCGCGCGTGGTCCGGAAGTTCAACCAGGACACGCCAGACGCGGAGGGCGTGCGCTACGGCTCCATCATCACCGGCGCACCGCCTCCGCCTGGAGCGTTGCGGCGGCTGTTCTTCAGCAGGCTGCTGCCTCCAGACTCCATCATCTACGGCATCTTCGCCCTGCTGTATGAGCGGAGCGCGCCCCTCGCCCCCGAGCTGGAGCTCCCCGAGCGCACGCCCGAGCAGACCCAGGCCCTCCGGGCCGCCTTCGGGGAGAAGTTCGAGGCCTGGAGCGACGGCATCGTCCCGAGCCGCTCACAGGTCTGGGGAAGGGTCCTCCACGTTGCGACCGCCGACCACCTCGACGTCACGGGCCACTTCGACCAGCCCGACAAGTACATCAGCTGGCTCAAGTCTGGCTCCCGCTTCAATGAGCAGCACTTCCACGAGGTGTGGGAGCACGTCGCCGACTTCACGGCGGGTGGGCAGCGAGCACCGTCGCCCGGGCCACACGCGCGGCCGCTGAGCCTCTCCTGATGAGCCCCGGCGCCGCTCGACGGGCTACGTCGCCTCCCGGCTTACCGAGGACTCCGGCTCCTCCAGCGGGCCCTCGGGCCGGTACTCCACCCGGGCCGGGTGGGCGACCTCCCGCGCGCCCCGGGCGAAGACGGGGAGCAGCACGCGGAACGTGGTGCCCTTGCCCACCTCGCTCTCCACTGAGATCTCCCCGCCGTGCGACGCGACGATGCCATGGCATACCGCCAGCCCCAGCCCCGTCCCCATGCCCACGGGCCGGGTGGTGAAGAACGGGTCGAAGACGCGGGCGAGATTCGCGGGAGCAATCCCGCAGCCAGTGTCCTCCACCTCCACCAGCACCTTGTCCGTCCCCGCCGCCCGGGCCCTGACGTGGATGAAGTGCTGCTGTCCCCGCCCCGGCTCAATCGCATGCGCCGCGTTGAGCAGCAGGTTGAGCAGCACCTGGCACAGCCGCGCCCCATTGCCGAACACGGCGGGTGCCCCGTCCACGTCCCGCACCAGCCGTGCCCTCGGGCGGATGAGGTGCATGGCCATCTTCTCCGCGCTGCGCACCACCGCGCCCAGGTCCACCGGCCCGGTCTCCATGCTGTCCGGCCGCGCGAGGTTCCCCAGCTCCCGGACGATGAGGCGCACCCGCTCCGCGCCCTCCCGTGCCTCCGCCAGCGCCGCGGGCAGCTCCGGACTGTCCGGCCGCCGGCGCAGCTCCTCCTGGACGAACTCCAGGTTGCTGATGATGAAGGCCAGCGGGTTGTTGATTTCGTGCCCGATGCCCGCCGCGAGCTGCCCCACCGACGCCAGCCGGTCCGCGAACAGGAGCTGCGCCTGCGTGGCCCGGAGCTGTCCCAGGCTCTCCGTGAGGCGCGTGTTCGCCTGCTCCAGCTCCGCCGTCCGCCCGCGGACCAGCTCCTCCAGCACCGCGTTCTGGCGGCGCGTCTCCCGCTCGGCCGCCTCGGCCTCCTCTCGCGCCCGCCGCTGCTTCTCCGCGATGAGCTCCTGGAGCTGCCGCGCCATGCGGTTGAAGGTTCGCGCCAGCCGACCGTACTCGTCCGCCCGGTGCTCGGGCAGCAGCTGCTCGAAGTCCCCCTGCCCCACCCGCTCCGCGCCGGCCTGGAACTCCCGCAGGGTGCGCCGCAGGGGCACGAGCATCGTCAGGGCCAGCCCGCCCACGAGCAGCACCGACACCACCGGGAAGCCCATGCCCAGGACCTGGGCGAACTGGAGGCTCTTGTTGCTCCCGCTGAAGAGGGCGGCCTTCTCCTCCTGCTCCCTCTGCAGGGCCAGCAGCAGCAGCGGCTTCACGTCTCGGGCGTAGGCATGGCGCGCCTCGTTGAGGAACCGGACCTCCGCCTCTGGCGCTGACGCTCGCGCGACGGTCGCCACCTCCACCAGCCACGCGTGATGCGCCTCCCGCAGGCGCTCCAGCAACACGGCTTCGGTTTCGGAGGGCTCGCCGCCTGCCTCCTCCTCCTCTTCGGCCAGCAGGTGGATGCGCTTGAACACGGCATCCGACTGCGCCACCGCGGCTTCCCGGACGTCATCGATGGACCCCCGGGTCTCGATGGCGTCCAGCAGCGCCTGCAGATAGAGGGCGGAGTCCAGGCGCAGCTCCTGGAGGAGCCGCTCCTGCGCCTCGGCGGCGATGCCACGGTCCCGCGTGCGCCGGCCCTGGACGGAGCCCATGATGAGCGCGCCGCCCATGGCCACCACGAGCCCCACGGCGGCCAAGGCAAACAGCAGGACTCTTGCTCGCATCGTCATGCGCTGCCTCCGCCAGCTCCTTCAGGCAGGAGTCCCAGCGCCGCGCCGAGGGCCGTCTCGCGCAAGCACAGCAGACCACTTCTGGTGCCTTGTTAACAATACGGGGCCGCTGATAACAGGTTGAGCCCCCTCCGAGCGTCGGCGGAACCGCGACCGCGGCTGGGACACGCCGCTTCATCGACTGCGGCGACGCGAGCCTGCGCGCGTCCTGGCGGCCGGCTCCGGCGCTCCCTCGCACGACGCGCCAGGGGGGCTTGCCACGGCGGCTCCGGCGCGTGGCGCCGCGGCACGAAGCCCGGAGGCCCCTGACGCCTGCCGCGGCCCGGGCGCGGACGTCCTGGGCGGAGAATCATTGGACCTTGGTACAGGGGCGTCCGGGTGTCGGTCCGCAGGCGGTGCGCGTCCACGGGGGAGTAGCCTTTCACCGTTATGTCTAGGAATTCCTGGAAGTGATACGGTCCGGCGCGCTACCTGGGGCCGTCCGCCGTGTCGGGGCGGACGCTCCCGCACTCCGAAGGAGTAGACCGTGACTCGTCTTGGTGTGGAAGCACGCCCGGCCTCGGGCGTCTCGCGAGCCGTCCGGCGTGTCTCCCGTGCGCTGGGCGCCCCGTCGCTGCTGCTCATCCCGTTCCTCGCGTACGGCGGTGGAGCCGGGGCCTCGCGGGAGGAGGCCGCCACGTCACAGGTCGCCCAGGCGCGGGGGGATGAGGCCGCGGCGCGTCCGGTGCCGCACGACGTGCGGGAGATGCTGCGGGAGATGGACGAGCAGAACATCGAGAACACCATCCGCACCCTGGTGTCGTTCGGGACGCGCAACACGCTGTCCGTCCAGGACGACCCGGCGCGCGGCATCGGGGCCGCGAGGGACTGGCTGCGCAGCCAGTTCGAGGCCATCGCGGCGAAGTCGGGCGGGCGGATGACGGTGGAGCTGCAGAGCTACCTGCAGCCCCCCGCCTCGCGGATTCCAGTGCCCACCGTCATCACCAACGTCGTCGCCACGCTGAAGGGCTCGCAGCGCGAGTCGGAGGGGCGCGTCTATGTCGTCAGCGGCCACTACGACTCGATGTGCACCGACCCGGTCGACGCGACCTGTGACGCGCCGGGCGCCAATGACGACGCGTCGGGAGTGGCCGCGGTCCTGGAGCTGGCGCGGGTGATGGCCACGCGCTCCTTCGATGCCACCATCGTCTTCATGGCCGTCGCGGGCGAGGAGCAGGGGCTGTACGGCTCCACCTACTCCGCCACGCAGGCGAAGGCGGCGGGGCGCAACATCGCCGCCATGTTCACCAACGACATCATCGGCAGCTCGCGCGCGGATGACGGCTCGAGGGAGCCGTTCACCGTGCGCGTGTTCGCCGAAGGGGTGCCCACGAGCGAGACGCCCGCGGAGGCGAACATCCGCCGCTCGGTGGGCGGAGAGAACGACTCGCCCTCGCGCCAGCTCGCGCGCTTCGTGAAGGACGTCGGCGAGAACAGCGCCACGCGCATGCGGGTGAACATCATCTACCGCCGGGACCGCTACCGCCGGGGCGGGGACCACATCCCCTTCCTCCAGCAGGGCTACCCGGCGCTGCGCTTCACGGAGCCGCACGAGAACTACGCCCACCAGCACCAGAACGTGCGCACCGAGAACGGCACCGTGTTCGGCGACCTGCCCGAGTTCGTCGACTTCGCGTACACCACGCGCGTGGCCAGGGTGAACGGCGCCGCGCTCGCGGCGCTGGCCCGCGCCCCGGCGGTGCCCGCGAACGTCCGCGTCATCACCACCCGGCTCACGAACGACACGGAGCTCGCCTGGGATGCCAACCCCGAGCCCGACGTCGCGGGCTACGAAATCGTCTACCGGGAGACCTCCGAGGCGCTCTGGACGCACACCCTGCGGGTCGGCAACGTGACGACCTTCACGGTGCCAGGGCTGTCGAAGGACAACTACTTCTTCGGGGTGCGCGCGGTGGACCGCGAGGGCCACCGCAGCCCCGTGGCCTTCCCGCGTCCGGCGCAGTAGCAGCGGCCGGCGGCACCTCCGGCGCTGGCCGGGTTGGAAGAGGGCATGCCCCAGCTCACTCTGGTCGACCTGGCGACACCGCTGGGCCGCCATGCCAGGCCCGAGGAGATTGCCCGGCAGCTTGGCTTCCTGCTGTCGGACGACTGCGCCTTGATGACGGGCGCAACCCTGCTGAGCGACGGCGGCTACACGCTGTGAGCGCGGCAGGGGATGGGCGCCTGCAGTCGGCCTACGGCGCCTTTCGTCCGTTCACCTCAGCTTCACTCGCGAGCAGCGACTGGAGCCGGTCGAGGTTCTGCTCGTTGGCGGTGTCGGTGATGCGGCGCATCTTCGCGGCGACCTCGGGGCTCTCGAACTCCTGGACCCAGGCCAGGTGTGTCTTGTCACCGCGAGCGGTCAGGGTCACCGTCAGCCTGTACCATGGCTTGACGACGTGCTCGATGACGAGCCTGGTGTCTGGCTGGAGCTCCCGGAAGACACTCTCGTTGGCGTAGTTGGCGCCATTCGGGCCGTGCATCACGAAGACCCACCGCCCGCCGGGCTTGAACTCGAACTGCTCGAACGTGTTCGTGAAGCCGCTCGGTCCCCACCATCGGGCGAGGCGCTCCGGTTGCTCGAACGCTGCGAAGACCTCTCGCGGGCTGGCTGACAACAGCCGCTCGGTGCTGACGGCGGCGTCCGGGGGGTTCGCTTGCGACATCCGCTACTCCTTCGTGGCCTGGCGCTCGCGAAGCGAAGCCACCAGCGCGTCCAACTGGTCGTAGGTCTCCCGCATCCCCTGCTCCATGCCCGAAGCCATGGCGCCGTCGCGGGCCTCCTTGGACGGGTAGCGCTCGCGTGAGACGAGCTGTGTCTTCCCGCCGCGGTCCTCGAAGGTGACGCGGATGACGGCCTCGCCGGCGTCGGCCATGGGCTCGAACACCTGCGTGTACACGAGGCGCGAGTGCGGGGAGACCTCGGTGTACCGGCCCGAGAAGGCGAACGCGTCCCCTCCTTCAGGCTTGAGGACATACCGGTACGTCCCGCCGACCCGGACCTCCGCCTCGCACCCGATGATGGCAACCCCCATCGTCTTCGGTGCCCACCAGCGCTTCACCAGCTCGGGCTGCGTCCACGCCTCGAACACGATTCTCGCGGGCGCGTTGAAGGTCCGCGTGATGACGACCTCGCGCTCGCCCTCGAGCTCCAGGGTGGTCAGGTTGCGGGCGACGGGCTCACTGCTTCACCCTGCTACAGGTGTTCGCCTGGCTCCGGAATCGGTGTTCGGCTTGTCCCGGAGCGGGTGATCGGCTTGCTCCGGAATCGGTGATCGCGATCGCCCGGAGCACGCACCGAGCCCCGCTCGGCGCTGTTGCAGCCGCCCCCCGACGTACTCCCGCGCGGCCCTGGGGTTCTCCCGTGATTCACCCCCGGGGACCGTGCGCCCGTCCAGGTTGGGCAAGGCGTTTCGCGCTGCGCACCACCTCGAAGCCGTGACGCCCACCCGGTGCGCGGTGGCAGCCAGGGCTCATGCTGAGCGCCACCCTGGGGCCGTGGTGCCTACCGGGTGCGTGGTGGCCGCCAGCGTCCGCGCCGAGCACGACCTCGGCGCCGTGGCACCTGCCCGGTACGCGGTGGCCGCCAGAGCCCGCGCCGAGCGCCACCTCGAAGCGCCCAGCAGGTGTGCCCGCAGGCGCGCACGCGCTGGGGCTCCAGACCTGGCCCTCGCAAACGCGGCGTTACCCCTCGCCGAGCCGGGAGCGCGCTCGGCAAGGGCAGGCGTCTGTTAGGGTCTACCTATGAGGTTACGCCCCTTGCTCCATGTTCCTGGGCTCCTGCTGGTGCTGCTGTCCCTGGGTGCGTCGGCAGCGGAAGCGCAGCCAGCCCCCAGCCCCTCCCTTCAATTCCGCCGCGTGCCCCTCATTGGAAGGCGCGAGGTGGTGCGGCTTGCTCCGGGCATCCCCGCAACGCTCAACTTCGACGCGGAGATCAACCCGGAGAAAGTGCGGCTGGATGCCCCGGCCCCCGTCAAGCTCCTGAGCATTTCAGAGAACGCCGTCACGCTGGTGGCCGAGGGGGACCTGGGCGCGGGGGTGACGCTGCGCGTGCCGTTCCTGAATGCGCCCACCCTCGCGGAACCCGCCTTCCAGCTCGTCACGGCTTCGGACGTGGCGGACGCGCAGGTGCTGGTCTACCGCAGCGCCAACGCGCCGGAGTTGATGCAAGCGCGGCTGACGGAGTTGGAGGCCCGCAGCGCCGCGTGCGAGGCGCAACTGTCCACCGAGCGCGAGCGGAGCAAAGCCACGGGTCCCGCCGCGTCGGTCCTCTCGGGGCAAGTGAATGCGGCGGGCGTGCGCGTTGCCGAACTCAAGCGGGTGACCAACGTGGGCACGGCCGGCCTCAAGGCAACGTCCGTCCGCCGCTTCCTGGCGGACAAGTGGGCGGTGCTTGAAGTGGAGGTGACGAACACGTCCGGGCAGCCCTGGCGGCCGGGACGGGCATGGTTGGAGAGTGCGTCCACCGGCCGCCGCGTGAACGCGCGCACGGTGAGCATGGCGCCGGAAGTGCTGGCAACCGGCGAGCCGGGCCGCGTGGTGGTGGAGTTTGAAAGGCCGCCCGGGAGCGTGGGGGAAGTCTTCCGGTTGGTGGTAGAGGACGCGGACGGCGCCCGGCCCCTGACTGTCGCGGGCGTGGTGATGAAGGACCCAGCGCAGGAGAAGAGCGGCCCATGATGAACGTGGACTCTCCCAGCTTCCTCAAGCCCGGCGCCTGCGTCGGAGCCCCCTTCCGGATTCGCGGTTGGAAGGGCGGCGGCGCCTATGGCGAGGTGTACGAGTGCGAAAGCGAGGGCAGGCCCTACGCCCTCAAGCTGTCCAAGCACCGCCAGTCCAGCGATGACCCGGGCAAGACGTACCAGCGCCAACTGCGGGAGTTGGTGTGCCTTGTCCAGTTGGACCACCCGAATATCGCCAAGGTGCTTGGCTGGGCGCGCACCCGGCAGGGTTACGGCTACCTCGTGCTGGAGTACGTGGACGGCTGGACACTGGCCCAATGGCTCCAGGAAGCCCGCCCCACCTTCGCGCAAGTCCTCCGTGTTTTCGCCAAGCTGGCGGATGCGCTGGCGTACATGCACGCGCGGGGCGTGAGGCACCGGGATATCTCGCTACTCAACGTCATGGTGCGCAGGGCGGACGGTGAGCCCGTCCTCATTGACCTGGGGGCGGGCGAATACTTCGGCGCCCCCGAGTTGACGGATGCGCCCCTGCCCCCGGGCACCACCCGCTATCGCTCGCCGGAGGCGGCCCGCTTCCTCAAGGAACACCAGAACGACCCGAGCGCCCGGTACGACTTCCCGCCCGAAGATGACTTCTACTCGCTGGCGGTGTGCCTCTATGACGCGCTGACGGACGATGAGCCCGCCCTCAAGGCGAACGCACGCAAGGCCCCGCGCCTCAACGTCAACAGCCCCACCATGGCCCCGCTTCCGGCACGCAAGGTCAACCCGCGAGTGCCCGAGGCACTGAGTGCATGGGTGGCGCGGTGGCTGGTGCGCGACGTGGAGACGCGGCGGCCAGCGCTGGCGGCCATGCCCGGCGCCCTGGAAGAGTTGGCGAAGCAAGGCGGCGCGGAGTGGCTGTCCTCCGTCCTGCCCCCATCGGAAGAGGACGCCCCGGCCCCCGAGCACGCCCAAACCCGGCAGCGGCGGCGCGTGCTGGCGTGGGCCGTGGTCGCGGGCGTGCTCGCGGCTGTCGCGGCACTCGCGTGGCTGCGCGCGGGCCCCTCACCGGACACGCCGCCGTCCGAGGCTGCGCCGCAGGCGCCAAGCACCCCGCCGGTGCCAGCCCCGGACAAGCTACCTTCCCCGCCCGCGCCGCCTGCGGGTGCAGTACCGTCCCCGTCCCAGGTGTCCCCTGTCGAGAAGGAAAGCCCCTCTGTGAGTGCCCCCACCAATCCGCCCCCGAGTCCGTCCGCCGCGAAGAAGCCGAAGAAGGCCGCGCCCGTCTTCAGCCCCGCATTCCTCAAGCAATGCGCCGTGGCGGGCGCGAGTGCCGCCGCGTTGATGGGCTGCCCCGGCTCCCAGGTGACGCCCACGCGGGAGACGTGCCCCAAGGAAGCCGTGCGGGCCGCGCAGGAAAGAGAACTGGAGCAGGATGCCTTTTTCACCGTCCACGTTGACGCGAGGCAGCCGTGCCCGGAACGGAAGGCTTGCGACGTCACCGTGCGCGACGGGCCGATTGAAACCGTCGTGACGCGTGGCCGGTGGGGTATGCCCGATGGCACGCGGCTCTACGGCCAAGCCTTCACGGCGGGTGACGAGGTGGTCATCCGCTACACCCGCGCCGTGATTCCTTCCGGAGTCACCGAGATGTACGCCGGGGGCGAACGAGACTTCCCCATTTGCGCGGTGCTCGGTAACAACGGCGGCGCCAAGAAGGAAGAGGGCTCCAAGCCCGGCGCCGCGCGAGTGTACTTCCAACAGTCCGCACGCATCATTCTCGGTCGGTGGCCGTAAGGCCGGGCGTAAAGGGCCTTTGCAGAAACTCGGCCCATGCCGCTATAGCAACATTGTTGCGATAAGTCGGGCCTCGAACCTTGGGAGTCGTTCCCTTCCGGGGCTACTCACCGGTACCTTCCTCCCTTCGTTCGCGCGGCGTCCGTCGCCGCGCTTCCAGGAAGGAGACACCCTCATGCCGTACGCTGGTGACCCGTGGTTTCCCCCGGGGACGGTCCTCTTCTCGCGTGGAAAGTCCTTCTACGAAATGGTGGAGGACTTGGGGCCCGGCCACCACGGCGAGCGGGTGCTGGTGGCGCGCCGACGCGTCAAAGGCGAAGCGCACGGAAAGGTCATCCTCAAGGCGGTGCTCATGCCCGCCGTCACGGCCGAGTTGAAGCTGGCGCGCAAGCGGCTGGAGGAAGAGGTCAAGCTCGCCAGCTACCTGCGCCACCCCAACATTGCTCGCGTCTACGACATGCACAAAGCCCAGGGCGCCCTGTACGTGATTACCGAGTGCGTCACCGGGTGCTCGCTCAATACCCTGGCCGAAGTGGCGCTGACGCATGAGCGCCGCTTCCCCGAATCCTTCATGCTCTACGTCGGCGCCCAGGTGGCCGGGGCCCTGGCCCACGCGCATACCTGCCGGAGCGACAGCGGCAAGCCGCTCAACATCGTCCACCGGGCGATGGACCCGGTACGCATTCGCATGTCGCTGGCTGGCGAAGTGAAGCTGACGGACTTCGGCCTTGCCTCCGCGCGGCTTCCAGGCCAGGGGAGCACCCGCCGCCCCGGCCCACGGGGCGAAGTCTACTGGGCCTCCCCCGAGGCGTTGCTGGGCCAGCCGGAGGACGCGCGCTCGGACCTCTTCACGCTGGGCATGGTGCTGGTGGACTTCGCCACCGGGCGGCACCTGCTCAGCGCGCCCACCCTGCTGACGCGGGACTTGTGGGAATTGGTGCCCGAAGGGGAGCGGGAGTGGCTGGGCTTCGCCATCGCGCGAGTGCAGGACGAATGGGGAGGGGTAGACCCCGAGGACACCATTTTACGGGCGGCCACCTTCACCCCGGCGGACGTGGACGCGGCAACGCAAGGGCTGTCGGAGCCCGCGCGGGCCATCTTCCGCAAGCTGCTGCGCCGAGAACCGGCGGAGCGCTACGCCTCCGCCCTGGAGTTGCAAGAGGACTTGTCCAACGTGCTCCGGGAGCGTGGGGGGTACAGCGCCAAGAATGCAGCCGACGCCATCCACGCGGCGCTGCGGCGGGCAGGTGAGGCCATGGCCGACGACGTGGACGGGGCACAGAGTGCCTTCTGCCAAGACCACATCACCACGGAGCCGACTCCGCCGTGAGGCCGCCCGCCCGGCCTCCAACTTCCTTCTCGCGCTGCCATGAAGGACGTAGCAGCCAGCATGGGCATTGCCATGGAAGTCTACGGGCGCCTGGAGTGTCGCGCACTCGGCATGTCCGCTGATGCGGCGTTCGGCTTGGAGCCCTCCGAGGCGCCTGCTGCCGCGCTGGCGCCTGCGCATCCTTGCCGAGCGCGCTCCCGGCCCGGCGAGGAGTAACGCGACGGTGCGAGGGCGAGGTCTGGAGCCCCAGCGCGTGCGCACCCGTGGGCACCCTCTCGGGGCGCTCCGGGGTGGCGCTCGGCGCGGGCTCTGGCGGCCACCGCGTACCGGGCAGGTGCCACGGCGCCGAGGTCGTGCTCGGCGCGGACGTTGGCGGCCACCACGCACCCGGTAGGCACCACGGCCCCAGGGTGGCGCTCAGCATGAGCCCTGGCTGCCACTGCGCACCGAGCAGGCGCCACGGCTTCGCGGTGGTGCGCAGCGCGAAACGCCTTGCCCAACCTGGACGGGCTCACGGTCCCCAGGGGACGCGGTACGGGCGAAACCCAGGGCCGCGCGGGAGTGCGTCGGGGGGCGGCTGCAACAGCGCCGAGGGGATGCTTGGCGCGGGCAAGCTCTCCGGCTCCGGGGCAGTGCTCGGCGCGGGCGCTGGCCGCCACCACGCACCGGCAGGCACCACGGTCCCGAGGGGTGCTCGACATCGGCGCTGGCCGCCACCACGCACCGGAAGGGCAGCACGGCGCCGAGGTGGTGTTCGGCACGGGGGCTGGCCGCCGCTGCGCATGGTGGAGACGCCACGCCCCGAGGTGGCGCATGGGAAAGCCCCATCCGATGGGTCCTGGCCGTGGCCCGGCCGCGCCCTGGAGGATGAAACCCTTTCCCATTGGAGGGCTTCATGAGGGTGCATCGCGCTGCCGCGCTGCTGCTGGCTGTGATGACAGGTTGTGCCTCGGGGCGCGTGGTGCGCTTGGAGACGGGGCGGGGGCCGCCAGTCGTCTTCACGCCCGACAGCGGCGAAACTGCGCCATTGGAGATGGAGCGGCGCGAGTTCAAAGAGGCCGTGGCCCGGCTGGCGCGGCAGATGCGGCCCTCGGCCAATCCCCAGCAGGCCGCGCGGAACCTCTTGGGCGTGGAGACCCGCAGCGGCGCGTACCTCTTCAACCCACGCACCCGGCAGATGACGCCGCTGGACGGGGCGGCACTGGCCTCCGATATGCCGCCAGCGGAGGCGGAGCTGACGAGGGCATATCTGCGTTGGTGCGAGCGCACCGGGCGCAAGGGCGACTGCCTGCGCCTGCTGGTGGACAGCCCCAGCGTCACCGGAGACGGACGCTATGCCCTGGCCATGGCTCTGGCCCAAGGCGTCGTCCTGGATGAGATGTTGGACGCCTTCAAGGGCATGGCCGACCCGCACGCGGCGCTCTCGGCGGCGCTGTGGACCCTGACCCTCTACCTGGTCCTTTGGTCGGTGCCCGAGCCAGTGAGCAAGGGCCTGGCTGCTGTGATGACGGCGACAGCCATTGTCTACCTCGGGGTGGACACCTTCTGGACGCTGATAGCGGGCTTCAAGCGGTTGGTGGAAGAGGCGGACCGGGCGACCACGTTTGACGAACTGCGCGACGCGGGCGAGCGCTACGGAAAGGTCATGGGCCAGAACGCGGCGCGCGCCTTCGCGCTGCTGGCGACGGTGGCCGTGGGGAACACTGCTGCGGGCTTCGCCAACAAGGTGCCCACGCTGCCCGGTTCAGCTCAGGCGGCGACGCTGGCCGGGGGCCGCGCGGGCATCCGCCTTGCCGCTGTGGGAGAAGTGGGAGAAGTGGCCGTGTCGGGTGAGGCTGTCACCGTGGTCCTCGCCCCTACTGCTGTGGCCATGACGGCGCGGGCCATGGGGGGCGTGGCTGCCGCCCCGGTGGACTCGGAGGGCCACAACCACCATATCGCCACGGACAAGTGGTGGAAGTCTACGAACAATGCGGGACCGTGGTCGCCTCAGTTCCAGAAGATTTTCGACAGGGCGGGCATGTCGCTGAACGATCCGGCCAACATCGTCCGTGTCAAGGGCCACAAGGGGCCCCACCCGCAGGAGTACCACGAAGCAATTTTCCAACGCCTGTCTGACGCAACGGAGGGGTGCCGCACCATGCAGAAATGTCGCGAGGCACTCACTGCGGAACTGCGCGACCTCGCCGGGGAAATCGTCACTCCAGGGAGTGACCTCAACAGACTGGTGACGGGCACCTAGGACCACCACAATGGGTCACATGCCAAAGCGGTACTACGACCTGAAGGACGACATGCGCATTCGGGGGCGATGGTTGCTCGGCACCCCTACTGATGCGCAAGGGCGAGAGGTGGACGACCCATGGATGTTCTATCGGGGCGAGCGACTCCCGGACCTCGGCCCCTTGAAGCTCCCCATCACTGTCCCCGGCAGGGCGCTCGACTTCTCGCGGGCGGCGTTCGCTGCCCCGGTGGTCCACGCCCGAGTGGCTTCCGTCCTCTCGGAACTTGCTCCCGAAGAAGTGCAGGCTCTGCCCGTGGAGATTGAGGGCCGGCCAGAGCCGTTCTTCATTCTCGTGGCGACCCAGCTCATTCAGTGCATTGACGAGCGAGCATCCAGGCATGTCAGGAAATGGACCCCGGAGGATGGGCGGCCCGAGAAACTGGGAAAGTACCGGGACGTACGGGGCATGCGTATCGACCCGTCGAATGTCGGTGACGCCAAGATTTTTCGCCCCCAGGGCTGGGCTATCGTGCTGATTGTCCGTGAAGACATTAAAGACGCCTTGGAAGGCATGGGGGCCACCGGGACGACGTTTGAAGAAGTCTAGGGGCCTGCCCCATGACTCCGTAGTGGTGCTCGGCGCGGGCACCGGCGGCCAGCACTCAGCGGGCGGGCACAATGGCCCCGAGGGAGCACGCGGCGCGGGTGCGCACGATGGCCCGAGGTGGTGCTCGGCATGGGCTCTCTCTTCGCGCGCATCGCGGTCCAGTTGCGCACCGTCCCCGCCCCTTCCTGACGCCCGCTGCTCATTGACAACCTCGCGCGGGCCCTGACTCCGGCGGGAGAGGGTCGCGCTTTGCCTGTTGCAGAAGCCAGAACCGACGCGAGGCAAAGTGCGAGGCCGCCAGCAGGCTCTGCTGCGACACTGGCCCTATCTCCGTGCCCGGTGTGACCTATCCGGGCTATCACCATAAAACTCAACCGCCGCCGAAGGCAATTGATGGGGCTACAGGTAGGTTACTCAATAGTCAGGATCCGTGTACTCACGCTCATCCAGCATCCCATCCAACGAGAAAGCCACACTGAATCGTTTGAAGATTCCAAAGAAGTCAACAAATGACATGTCCAATTTCACTGACCGAACCACAACAGGTCCAGACGCAGCCTCAATCATTGCCTTTACAGTATCGTGGTCGCCACGCTGTACGAGAAGAAACTCGGCCTGCACTGGATCCTTGTGCGCCACATGGTTTCCGCCTGCAAAGAACCTGACGCCCAATAGAAACTCGCCATCCTTCATATGGCCCTGCTTCTTAAGCCAGTCATGAGGGCCAATCATGCCGGAGCCATCTGCAGCCGAAGTACCTTTCCAGTCACCGTACTGAACTGAAGCTCTAAACTGATGTGTTCCCATATGATGGCGTCTCCTTGATGCTTAGACTCGAAACGAATATGAGTCTATAGGGCCAGAGGCCTTGATGATATCCCCAAAAGGGTACAAGGCAACAGCTTTGCCCTCTCGCTGACTGCTCTTGGTCTAAAGCAACCCATGTCTCGCCGATCACCTACGAGACCTTCGAGGCGCGCCCCGGGCCGAGCGGGAGCTGACCGACGCGCGCCACCGGGGCCGAGCTGGGAGCGGCGATCATGGCTGCCACCCCGGCGCGCGTCAGCGGGGCCGAGCGGGAGCTGACCGACGCGCGCTCCACCGGGGCCGAGCGGGAGCTGTCCGACGTGGGCGCCTCCGGCCCGAACTGGACGCGGCAGCAAGGCAGGGAGGGCGCGAGAAACGCCGCGCGGAACGGCGCGCGAGTGAGCTTGCCCCGATTCAGTGGGGTAAGCCCACTCCTCAGACGCGCCGAACCGCTAGGCCGAGCCATCTGTCGGACCGAAAGCCATCAGCACAGCATGGCGGCGCGTTAGAAGACATCAATGTAGGAGGATTTCGGCACAGGATAGTTCTTATTGAGGACGTTATAGATGCGCTGCACGAAGTCATCGTTTGCGGCGGCGTTTGGTCCGACGTAGCCGTTGCCGGCATCCCAGGTCTCAAGGCGGAACAAGATCCCGTCCAGCTTGTTTGCGCCAACATCGGCGGACAGGAAAGCAGAGCCGTCCTTCCTGACTCGAAGCTGCCAATTCTGGGAGTCGTCCACCGACGCAAGCAGCGCACGCACATCGTCCTTCGTGAAGGGGCGGGTCAGGTCGATTTCCATCTAGATTCTCCTAGGCGGCGGAAGGTGTCAGGCGACTCGCAGATAGCATGGTGGCGCTGGAGAAACTCCAGAGCGTTCGATAGATCAGCAGTGGGATGGCGAGCAGGCGAGCCAGCCGAGCGGCCACCACGCACCGGGTAGGTGCCACGGCATCGAGGTGATGCTCGGTATGGGTGCTGGCGGCCGCCACGCACAGGGTGGGCTCAACGGCCCCATGGTGGTGCTCCGCACGGGCCCTGGCCGCCAGCGCACCGGGCGGGCGCCACGGCTCCGAGGTGGTGCTCAACGCGAACGCCTTGCCCGACCTGGACGGCCTCACGGTCCCCTCGGGGCGCAGTACGAACGCACCCCAGGAACGCGCGGAAGTGCGGAGGGGCGGTTGCAACGGCTTCGGGGGCTCGGCACGGACGCTGGCGTCCACCGCGCACCCGGCAGGCACTACGGCCCCGAGGTCGTGCTCGGCGCGGGTGGGCACCATGGCCCGAGGTGGCAGGATGCTCGTGCTCCTATCCGGTGCTGCGTTCAGGCCGGTTTGGTTCCCCGCAGGGACCAAAAAAGAACCAAATCCAATGGACGGTCCTGGACTCACCCGGACGGATGGCCACCCCTCTTTTCAGAGGGGAAACCGGGCGGGCGGCCTCTGGCCAGAGTAGGGACCAAATCCGCCTGTGCGGCTTCGATTCCCGCCGCCTCCACTAGCAGCAACCCGCCGCTGTAGGCCGCCCCCTGCATCCGAGCGGGGGCGCGGGAGGCGCCTGGTGCCTCCTGATTGAACGGGCTAGGGCACGGCGCTCACGTCCACGTCGATGACGCGCGGCTCCTCGGTGCTCGTCGCGCCGGTGAACGAGGGCATCGCGGCGGCCACCTGGAGCGTCAGCGCCCATTCACCCGTGCTGAGCTGGGTGGGCACGTACTTCCAGGTGAGCTGCACGGGCCCCGCGGTCTCACCCTCGGCCAACAGTGCCTCGCGGGCGCGCTGCTCGATTTCCGCCGTGGTCAGCCGCGTCCGGAGCAGGTGGCCGGCGCGGGCCAGGGGCGGCCAGCTGATGAGCGCGCGCTGGAAGCTGCCATCCACCCCGTGGGACACCACCGCGCGGTGGCCCTCCACGCGAATGCCGTTGATGGCGCGCATCACGAAGGTCTTGTGGCGGTGGAGCTCGCGAGCGCCGAGGACCCCGTTCTCCTCGCTCTGCATGAAGGACTTCACCTGTCGCACCTCCCCCAGTTCCGACGTGGGGATGCCCCAGCGCTGCAGGCGGGCCAGGGCGGTGCGCTGCAGCACCGCGGGCTCCTGCGGCGTCGCGGGGCCACTGCCGAGCTTGTTCAGCACCAGCACCTGGCCTTCGGACGGGTCGCGCTCGAGCCTCCAGGTCCGGGACTCCAGGTCCCGGCGGGCGCCCAGCTCCTCCGTCATGATGAAGGCCTCGGTCGTTCCGACCAGGGCACGCTGCAGCATCGCGTCATCGAACGCGGTGCGGGGCAGCAGGTCGGTGGGGATTCCGCCGGTGGGAGGCGTGGCAATCCCGGTGGAGTCGAAGCTGAATGCGGAGGTCGCGCTCGCGGCCTGGGTGGTGGGGGTGGTGTCGGCGGGCTCGACGGGCGCCCCGCTGTCGCAGCCGAGCGCGGCGGTGAGCGGGAGGGCGGTCAGGAATCGGATGAGCTGGGTCTTCATGGCGTGTCGTTCTCTCTGAGCAAGGGCGATGGAGGCGGAGGTCAATCGTTGGGCAGCACCCGCCCGTTGTCGGGGTCGCAGCCCTCCACGGAGAAGAAGGTGGAGGCACCCTTGCTGCCGGTGTTCTTGCGGTCCTTCCAGCCGCCGGCCTCGAACATCGCCAGGCGCTTCGCCTTGGTGTCACCGAAGACGATGGACACCGGGCAGTCATCCCTGTTCTTGAGGGCGGCCCAGTCGTAGGCCTCGTCAATCCAGTTCTCGCCCACGCCGTCGCTGCGCGAGTTCGCCACGTAGCGCTTCACGTAGCGCTTCACGAAGTTGCCGCACGACGAGTCGCCGTGGAAGCCGTTCCACATGCTGAAGCCGCTGGTGCTCGTCACCAGCGTCCTGTACCCGCCCTGCTCCCACACCTCGTAGTCGGCGGACTGGCAGGCCTTCACGACGGCGATGTTCAGCTTCCCGTTCCCCAGGCTCATGTGGACGTTCGTGATGGCACTACACGAGTCCGCGTTGCTTCCCATCACCAGCCAGCTCTGGTTGTTCGTCTTGCTGTGGCCGCCATGCGTGTGCACGAAGAGGACGTTCGCGTCGTCTACGCCCGCGTTGGCCTGGGTGTCCTTCGCGTTCGTCGCCGACCCCTTGGAGGCGTCCGTCCAGAGGTCCGTGCGCGCACTCGAGTTGTTGAGCGTGCGGACGTCCGTCCACTGTCCGGAGTTCATGAGAGAGCTGAAGTAGCCCGAGAACTCGGCCGCCGTCTTCGTATGCACCGAGTGCGAGTCTGCCTCGCACTGCCCCGCCCCTCCGAAGTTGGCGATGCCGTAGACGTGGGTCTCGTTCGCCAGCGCCGCAGCGGGCAGCAGCAGGGCCCCCGCGAGCGCCGCGCTCGTCCACTGCTGCGTTTGCTTCCGGAGTCTCATGGTGTCCGTGTCTCTCCCCGTACGGGGTGTGCGTGGATGGCCTGTTGCCGCCGGAGGAGCGGGCGGGGTTCACCGCGCGCTTCCCGGTCCTGGCCCATCAACGAAACTCGGGGCGAAATCCCCTCACCCCCTTCGCCAGGGAACCGGGCTCCGCTCACGCGGGGTGTGATAAACGTGTAATTCATGAAACTACCCCTCGCGCTTGTTCTCCTCCCTGCCCTCTCGACGTTCGCCTGCGTCTCGGCGGAAACCGGGTGGGAGGGGGATGGCTCGCCACCCGCCATCGAGCCTGGCGAGGCCGCGCGGGAAGCCACGACTCCGCTCCGTGCGAAGGCGCTTGGACGCATGCGGAACGCGGCGAAGTACTTCCATGACGTGGTCGCGCGCCACGGCGGGTATGCGTGGCACCACAACGCCACCAACCTGGGTGAGCGCTGGGGCGACATCCAGCTCGACGGGGATCAGATCATGATTCAGTCGCCCGGCACGTCGGACGTGACGATTGCCTTCGTCGAAGCCGCGCTTGCCGACCCGGCAACCCCTGCGCTGAAGACCTACGCGACGGACGCGGCGATGGCGCTACGCCACGGGCAGGTGAAGTCGGGAGGCTGGCGCCTCTACGCGGACTTCAAACCGACGCCAACGCTGAGGGCGTGCTACCGCAACACCACGGCCAGCTGCGGCTGCGGCGGCTGCACGACGACGAGCTACGACGACCAGGTCACCCAGAATGCGCTCATCGCGATGATGCGCACCGACCAGCTCCTCGGGTTCGCGAATCCGGCCATCTCCGAAGCCTCCTCGTACGCCCGTGGAAAGGTGGAGACCTCGCAGTTCCCGACGAATGGCGGCTTCCCCCAGGGGTTCACCGGTCCCGTCGCCGCGCGGGCGGCGCTCCCGGCGAGCTATCCGCCCCCCTCGCTGGACACCTCGTGTGGTCTCGCCCATTGCTACGACAACGTCTACACCCACGAGTACTGGGACGACCCGACGCTGAATGACAACCTCGCGTCGGCCTTCGTGGAGATGCTGTACTGGGCAAGGGAGGTCTACCCGGCGCAGGCCGCGACGTATCAGGACATGCTCACCGCGTTTGGTGGCTTCCTTCGCCGTGCGCAGCTGCCCCAGCCCCAGCCCGCCTGGGCGCAGCAGTACGACCTCCAGATGCAGCCGCGCTGGGCGCGCAGCTGGGAGGCTCCGGCGATTGCAGGCCAGGAAAGCCAGGACGTCATGTGGGCGCTCCTCCGTCTCTACCAGCTCGACGCGGGCGTGCCGGCGAACCGCGCCGCCGTCGGGACTGCGCTGGCGTACCTCGAGAACGTCGACCATGCGGGCAACATGCTCATCCATCGTTACATCGAGCTCGACGACACCTCGCCGTCGAACATCGGCTTCTACACGGTGAAGCTCGGCGGGTACCCGGTCCGGTTCTCTCCGGCGCCGCCCACGTACCAGAACTATGCGTGGGAGGTGCCTTCGCAGCTTGCGGCCCTCCGTGCGGAGTACGACCGGCTGGCGAGCGACACGACGGTGATGAAGCGCTCTTGCCAGCAGCTCCGCGCCGACACGGCGCAGGCCGTCGACACGGCGGTGAACAACGAGAAGTGGCTGACGACATATAGCCCGGGCGGCCCGCGAAGCGGTGCAACCCCGGGCGACTACCTCGACACGAGCACGTTCGTCAGGAACCTGCGCACCCTGGCCGAGTTCGTCACGCGCACGACGACCGACTGCGTCGCTTGGAATTACTGATAGTCCAAGGTTCGTAGCGGTCCACGCGGTTGCGGTCCGGGTGGCGCGCCTATCTGCCAGGCTGGCCCAGGCCCACGTCCAGAATCCGCAGGCCCCCCGATGCAGCAGAGGCACCGGGCGCTATCGTGCGTGACGCAACGTTGTGTACAAGCTCGGCCCATGACCACGACCTCGGACCTGATGCGCGCTGTGGAGGAGGCCTGGGCGGAGGTTCCGGCCCCGCCCCTTCTCGAGCTGCGGCTCACCGGGTGGGGTCTGAGCCAAGAGGAGGCCGACGCCTTCGTGGACTTGGCGCCCATGGAGGTGGACATCGACTCCGTGGGCTTCCTGATGGCCGAGTTCCTCTTCGACCTGCCCCCGGAGGCAGCGGCGGCCTACCTCGGCACCTTTCTGCGCGCCGTGATGCAGAGCCTCCGCGACCAGGAGCGGGTTGGGGTCTTCGGGGACGCGCTGACGCGGGCCCACCTCATCACCTGCCTCAAGGACCGCGGGTTCTGGGAGGAGGTCATCGCGGCCCACCTGACGGGACGGCGCCTGGAGGTCCTCCTGGACGTGGTCGAGCACCTGGTGCGGGAGCGGAAGGCCCTGGGGCTCGACGACGGGGACATCGGGACGCTTCGGGCGCGCGTCTCCGGTTCTCTGCGGGGATAGCGAGGCGCGCAGGACCGACAAAGAGCCGACGGCCTCCTCCTCGGACGCCGGGCCGCTGGCGCCGCGGTCCAATTGAACGCCCATGCGCGTGGCCCCTACCGTCCTGCGCCAGCACGCCGGGCTCGCGGCCATCCTGTGGTCTTCCGCTGCTGCGAAGGCCATCGGGTTCCCGGACCCGGCTCGGGACGCGGACCTGCTCTCACGGGCGCGGCGCACTGCGACGGGCGGGTGGGTCGTGCAGCTCACCGATGCGCCGCTCGATCTCGACGACCCCGCCCACTTCGCCCGCTCATTGCCACAGAAAGCAAAGGCCGAGTCCCTGAAGGAACCCGGCCCGCGCAGGTGGTCAACGATACGTTCGCCTGCTCTTACTTGCGGATGCAGCCAGATTTATCAGTGAGTGCCTTTGGACAGGCGACCTGCTTGAAGCTCATGGTAGGATTATCCGCGTTCATGAACCATTCGAATCGCCACTGACAGCCCGCCCTCAATTGAGACGGCAGCTGGCTGCATTCAGCTCGACTGGCGATGCCGCCGTATCTGGCACCCCAACCATCGGCTGGAGCATTCCACTGAGGTGTACAGGCGTTGAACAGGCCAACACCCCCGCCAGGGACTAGCAAGTCGAAATGGTTCTGCCCCAAATCCCCTCCCGTATTGACAACCTGAACCACCATCTTCTTGCCATTCACGGGCCCGCTGGTGAATGTCAATTCGTAACAGGCGCAGCTCCAAGTGGCTTCTGACCCGCCGCTCACAAAAGCCGCAGCAAATCCATATGACAATTTTGCATCCACGGCCCACGGCTGATTGTTGTTGCACGTGAAGGCAGCACCACCATTCGCACCGCTTTTCGCATCCGGACTGACTGGGGTGACGCCATCCTTGGCGCAAGCTTTGACCGGGCTGGTGACTGAGGCTTTCCCAGGCCACGCAGCGCTTGGTTTGCCACAATCCCAATATCGGGTCGTTTTGCCCGTTTGTTGAGCCTCCGCTTCATTGCCGATGCCGAGCAGGAGCGCGAACGCAGTCACTACAGTCAGCGCTTGTCGAAGGGCGCCTCTGTGACGAGTATTTGTCATCGTTGCAGCGTGGCCGTAACAACACGCGAGTGTCAAGGAGCGGCGCGGCCCCACGCTTCACACCTCGTGCGTACCCGGCAATGCGCTACAAGGAGAGAGAAACGCCTGCGGGCCGGAAGAGCACGCAGGCGGACACCGCGTCAGAGTTCACACGCCCCGTCCCCGGTTCTACTTGCCTGGATGCCACCGCGAGCCCCTGCTCGCACCACGCGCTTTATCGAGCCAGTTCAGGGAACGCGCGGTTCCGAAGCTCGGGTTCGGGGGTGTCCCTGTACCGCTCGAAGACCTGCACGGATTGCCGTGCAATGTTTCCCAGTCCGCCCGTTCCCGAGTACGCCTTGAAGTTGCTGATCCGCATTTTCATGCTCCCCAGCTTGATCCCCCCGCCGCTTCGCGATGGCGGGCATGTCGAACGGGAGCTGCTCCGTACCAAATCTGTACAGGTAGAATGCAACGAGGTCGTCAGCCTCGCTCCAGTCGTGTCGGTCCATTACTGTGCTCCAGTGGGTGTTCGGGTTACAGCCACGACTACGAGGCCGAATAGCTATCCTCGCTCGCGGGAGTTGGGACGGAGACGTCCAGCCCGACGTCGAAGGTGCATCCAAGCATGTCGGCCCGATTCCCATGGCACTTCTTTTGTTGGTTCACGAGTGAAACCAATGAAATGGTCTTCGTTCGTCCTGCCTTCTTGCTTGGCTCTTGAGCGAGCGCGACCGGACCTACCAGCATCAGGACGACAGCAGCACGGGCTTCAGCTTCATGGCACCTCCCAGAAGAGTGGGACTCGACCCAATCTAACACCGCCGAGACATTCGGGCGACCTCAGGAGTAGATTCCTGCCTCATGGGAACTTGGATGAACGCGGCCTTTATCCAGTGTGGCGATGTGGACCGGGTTGAGAGAGAACTTGCCCGCCTTGTGGTGGAAAAAGGGCGGCGACTCGTGACCCCGAGACAGCGCAAGACTGACCATCGCGATCCCATGCAAATCGGAAAGGGTGACGAGGTTTGCCGTTGGGGGATAGCCGGTTTCCGTGGCGCCCCGGGATGGACTGCCATCCGCACCGCCCCCTTTGAATTGTTGATGCAGGAAAGCTCGCCGCTTCTTGCACGCCTCGCCGAACGGGTGGGCGCCCCTGCTTTCCAGTACAACATCCACGACAGCAGTTCAGGATTATTGATGGAGTCGGACGCGAGTGGGCGCGTGGAGCTTTCAGGGTACGTGTCGCACGAGCCGAGAGAATACTGGAACGGAGACCCGCCGATGGATCGCGTAGAGCCGCGCTTTCGCATCATCGCCCCCTCGGACGTGGCTGCATGGGCCGAGGCATCCAGGCCAAAGGCAAGGGTGAAAGTGATGGATTCCTCCAAGGAGAACCTTCAGACAGAGGACCCCGAGCTGGCGCGGTGGCTCCGCGATATTGGCGCCGAGGTTGACCCCACGGAAGGTCGACTCGGCCACTATGCCGTGTGGACATTTCATCCCGCACATGTCATCCGCAAGTTCGCGGAAGCAGGCGACACCGGCCTGTTCCTTGACCCGGATTGGTGTGTGGAACCAGCCTTCAAGACTGTTTTCGGCGGTCCGAACGCCGAGCACTGCGACAACCTCTTCATGGTGCAGACGCTAATCCCCCACGCACCACTGCCCGTTGACGGGTTCGTACTTTACGCAGAGTCGAAGGAGTAGGAACGCGAACGGGGCACCGGTGGCGCGCCCAGCCCGCCCCCCTGACGCGACAGGGGGCGCCCCGCAGCCACACTCAGCGCGGAGTCACGCGCCCGCCAACCTCCGGGAAGCGCTCATACGCGCGCAAGAGCGCCTCCAGGTGCGCGGGATTGTCGAGATCCAGCGGCGCATCGGTGAGCCGCACGACCCACCCGCCCGTCGCAGTGCGCCGCGCCCGAGAGAGCAGGTCCGCGTCCCGAGCCGGGTCCGGGAACCCGATGGCCTGTGCGGCTGCGGCAGACCAGTAGTTCAGCCACCCCAAGCAATGCGGAATCGCGGGCGAGCGGATCTTATCTGGGAACTTGAGCGCTGGGAGTCCGCGTGGCGGCCCCCCCGGCTTACGCGCTGGATCCCTCGTCTGCCCCGCAATCTCTACTGCCGCGCCTTGAGGCGTCGCACAGCCCCAGAACGACCGCGCGCTCTCCGCCACTCCACACAGCACCTCCACTGCCGCCACGATGCCTGCTGCGTCTAGAGGCAGATCTGCATGGACTTCGAGCAACGGCTGGCCACCCGATGCAGAGCGAGGGCTCATTGGAAGCCCGTAGATGGTGACGGGGTAGCGCTCGTCACCGTTGCACACGAGGGGAAACTCCCCCCGTGACGCCGCCTCGGCCAGCCAGGCGTCGCGCTGGGGCAACGCGATAGGGTGCCCGGCTTTGGAAATCTCCCACTCCAGGTGTGCACCGGGGAGAGCCTGTTCCACCGCATGGACGACAGCGAGCGGGCGGCTGTCATCGCCCATGAGCGCTGGCGCGTAGACGATGAGGACGAGGAAATCTTGAGTGGTCATCGTTTGCATCCCGTGACGACGACATTGAGGAGACGGTCCTGTGCCTCCAGCGCGGCTTTGTGCGCGGCGCTGCCAACCCCGACGGCGAAGCCATACCCACAGGCCTCCGCGATGTCGCGCTCTTCCTTCAGGTCGAGCACCTGATCTCTGATCACCTGGTTCTGGAGAAAGCGCGAGTACGTGTCAAATTGATGAGTCTTGATCTCCCACAGCATGCGCACGCCGACTTGCAGCGCATCAAAGCGCTTGCCGCCAACGAGCACGTCCATTCCGGGGTAGCGGTTCGGCGGAAACTTGTCAGCGCACTCGTTATGCGGGGCATCCTCGCCCGCGTGAGGCACCGGGATGGGCTCGCACTCAGAACGGCGGCGCTCCGCCATCACCGGGGCAGGCGGGTCCCTCCTGTTCGCGCTGGACCTCTCCGGTGTGGGGTTCGCCTCCGGTTCCTGCGAGGCCCGTGGAGCGTCTCCGGCCCAAAGGCCCGGCTCCCGGGTGGGCGGCAGCTCGCGCTTGTGCGGGCTCCGCGGCAGGGGCTGGGGGCGAACCTGACCTGGCTGCCCGCGGGTGGGGAGGCCCGTGCCGGGCACAGCGGGTGGGCGCACAGGCGCCCAAGCGTAGGTCTCAGGCGCCTCTTGAGGGGTGGCACACCCAGCTACGACTACGGCAACGGCTTGGCAGAGTGCGCTGCAAGTTCGGAAATTCATTCCACGTCTTTCCATCGAAGAGGGGCGGTGCGTGTCAAGGCTGGGCCGGTTTCCCTCGGGGGTCTGCCAGGCATGCTCCGACAGCTTGAGCCGGGGGCGCACGTCGGACAGCTCGAGCTCGGGCCGGGGTGCGCGCCAGGGACGGCAAGACCGAGGGGAAGGCCGTCTTTCAGAGCGGGCCTTTTTGCCCCCTACACGGCTTCGATTCCCTCCGACTCCTCAGTCAGAAGCCCAGCACCCCTACCGGGTTGCTGGGCTCTTTCTGTTGAAGCTCGGAGTCATCATCGAGGCGGTCGGAAGGAGGCGCCCATGGAGCAGTCGCGAGAGCCCCCTCCCTTGCCGTGCTACGGCCGCCAGGCGTACGGCGGCGCGAGCGTGACGTCCGTCATGTTCGAGGCGGCCCGGGTGCTCGCGTCGACGAACCCGAAGTAGGTCCCGCTCGACTTGTTCAGCCCGACGCCCCGGTACTCGAGGTCGCCGATGAGCTGCGCCGTGCCCGACACCGACTGCTGGCCCTCGTAGAAGCCCAGCGGGTAGAACGTCGCGGCGACCCTGGCCGAGCCGCTCACGCTGAAGCCGTTCGTCAGCACGGAGAGGCCGGTGACGGTGCCGCCGGAGACGTTGCCCGACAGGACCACGGCATGGTCGTCGATGCGCGCCGAGCCGCTCACCGTTCCGCCGAGCACCTGGGCGTAGGGACCGACGTACACGCTCGACGGAACGCCGCTGATGACGCAGCCGCCGCCGTTCGGATGACGCTGCGTTCCCGTGGGGCAGGCGTCCTGCGTGCCGGTCCTGAATCCCTCCGGCCAGGCATTCGTGAGCTGCACCATCCACGGATAGCGGTGGAGGGTGTTGTACGCCTGGTCCCAGACAATCTGCTTCTGCACCGACGGGGTGCCCACGACGACCAGGAACAGTGACTCGCCGGGGGTGATGCAGAAGTCGAGCGCGCCATCCGCGCCACGCTGCAGCGGGCTATAGCGCGGCGTAGTGATGGCGCTGTCGGTGGCCACCAGGCCCCAGCGCCAGTCCGAGTCCGCGCCGGCCTGCGTGACGCCGCGGAAGGTCACCGTCACGCTGGTGGCGCCCGCTTCCGGGTAGAGCCGCACGATGTTGTAGCCCCAGCGCTGCGGCGCCCAGCCAGCCGGCGTCACGAACCGCCGGTTCGTCGCGTAGGCCGCGTCCAGTGGCTCGAGCTGCGTCAGCCGGAGGCGCCGCTCGGGGCGCGTCTTGCTCGTGATGGAGCCGTACCTCGCGCGATAGGTCGGCCCCTGGTTGCCGCCACTGGTGGGGGGCGGGTCCTTGTAGTCCCACGTCACGTTGTGCATGGCCCACTCGCCGAAGAAGTCGTTCAGCTGGCTGATGTTCCAGCCCCGCGTCTTCATGATTTGCGAGAACGGGTCGTTGCTCGGGCTGCTCGTCCAGATTTCATTGACGGCGCTGTAGCAGTGCTTGTCCTTCAGGAACTCCATGAACTGCCAGTTGCAGTAGCGGTCCCTCGTCGAGCCCAGGTACACGTGCGGGGCATTCACCGCCATCTCCGAGCAGTGCACGTCGCCGCGGTACTCGGGGAGCTGGTGCGGCATGAAGTTGGCGTGACTCTCGTAGATCCACCCGCAGGTGTTGGACTGGTTGCACGTCATGCCGCCGCTCACGCTCTGCACGGCGTGCATGAACTCGTGCGCCAGCCCCCAGCGGTCATTGAGCGCGCCGGGGCCAATCCACATCCCCATCCGCGTCGGGCTCCAGGCGCCACCGGACAGCCCCCAGTTGGAGTGGACGTGGACGCTGACCTTGGTCTTGCTGGTCAGGTTGCAGAGCGGCTCCTTGAAGAAGATGGGCGACCCGAAGTAGGTCTTCCAGATGGTGTTCTCGAGCGTGTCGAGCGCGGCCTGGGCGGTGGTGCTGGAGATGACCTCGTCCGAGTAGATGGCGAAGTGCGCGGACTCCCTGACGAGCCTGAAGTTCTGGTGGTCTGGATCCGGCCCGCCCGCCGTCCACGTGCCCGGAGTGCAGGCCGGCGGCGAGGTCGGGCAGCTCGTGGCCCAGGCCGTCGTCGTGGTCCCGGGCTCGCATGCGAGCGCGGCCACCGCGGAAGTACATGCGTCGCCGACACATTCCCCGGCGCGACCCTCCGCCTCCGTCGGCACTTCCTCGGGGTGACACGCGGCTCCAAGGACGCCCGTCACCAGCAGCAAGGCCGGCAGGCTCACTGTATTTCTGTATGTCATGGCTTCGCATTCCCTCGCATGGAGTGGAATCCAAGTACCGCGAGCCAATACGGAATTCAATTGGGGAGCAGACAATACATGTGTGTCTATATTTCGAATGGTGCTGGAATCGCCCCCTTGTGCAGTGTTCGTGGTCTACTGGAGTCGGTTGCCCCAGACGCTGACAAGAAGGGAAGCGAACATGCTCAAGAGAGCGGCAGTGCTCGTGGTGAGCTGTGGCGCGTGGCTGGCCGGCTGCGGTACGGCCCCGGAGCTCGAGAACGACGAGCTCATCTCCAACCTGGTCGAGGCCGGGTTCCCGGCCGACGACATCATGGTCGTCGACGGTGTCGTCTACGTGGGGCGTGACGCGCACGTGACGCTCCAGGCGTCCCGGGAGCTGCTCCAGCGCGGCGAGGGAAGCACGGAGCAATACCGCACGACCAATCTCGTCGGTACCGCCGTGACGAAGATCTGCGTCAATCCCACCTCGGGGTTCAACGGCTACGCCCGGCTCAGCCAGGGGCTCGACCTGGCCATCGCCAACTACAATGCCCTGGGGCTCAGGATTACCTTCGCGCGCGGACCGACCACCGGCTGCACCGCGAACATCACCGCGCAGACCATGTCCGGCACCGGTGGCTCCTCGGGCTACCCCTCGGGCGGACGGCCCTACGGAACCATCAACATCGGCACCGGACTGAACACCTCCAGCGTCGACCTGAACGAGCACGTCATCACCCACGAGCTGGGCCACGCCATCGGCTTCCGCCACTCGGACTTCTACAATCAGGGCATCAGCTGCAGCCCGCCCGGCTCCGAGGGAAGTGCTGGCGTGGGGGCCATCCTCATCCCCGGGACACCGGCCACTGCCACGGTGGGCGGCTCGCTCATGAACTCCTGCTTCAGGTCGACCGACACGGGCGAGTTCACCAGCTCCGACATCACGGCGCTGAACTACCTCTACTGAGGCGGAGTGATTCGAGGAGACAAGAGTACGACCGGCTCCACGCCGCGGCGCACCCGCAGTGCACGCCCTGACGCGGCTTCCCCCCTTCCGCCCGTTGCCGGAAGGGGGCTGCCCAGGCATCAGGCCTGCTTCGCCAGCTCGGCGTCGATGGCCTGGAGCAGGCGCGGGTCGTCCGCCGTCACGTCCGGGGCGAAGCGGCCCGCGACGCGGCCATCCCGGCCGATGAGGAACTTCTCGAAGTTCCACTGCACCTCCGGAACCGGATTGGGCGTGAGGCCGTAGCCCTGGAGCTTCGCGCGCATCGGCCCGTCGCCAGTGGCCGCCGGGAAGGCGTGGGTCAGCTCGCGGTAGAGCGGATGCTTGTTGTCGCCGACCACCGGGATTTTGGAAAACAACGGGAACTTCACGTCATACGTCAGGCGGCAGAACTCCATGATTTCCGCCTCGCTGCCCGGCTCCTGGCCGAGGAAGTCATTCGACGGGAAGCCCAGCACCTCCAGGCCCTGGGCCTGCTTGCGCTCGTAGAGCTTCTCCAGCCCTTCGTACTGGGGCGTCAGTCCGCACTTGGAGGCCACGTTCACCACCAGCAGGACCTTGCCCTTGAAGCGGCCGAGGGTCTGCGAGGCGCCGTCGATGGAAGTAAGGGGGATGTCGTAGAGGTTCAAGTTCATGCTCCAGTGCGCGGGGGTCTCCCTCCAGTACAACAGCGCCTCTCTTCAGGCGAGCCTTCCCGGGCCGCTCCCCTCCTGCCCCCTGAGCACCGAATGAAAATCTGGGTCGATGCCGATGCCTGTCCCGGACCCGTCCGCGACATCCTGCTGCGCGCCGTGCAGCGCCTGAAGGTGCCTGCCGTCTTCGTGGCCAACAAGGGCCTCTCGCTGCCCCGCTCGGAGCTCGTCTCCACGGTGCAGGTGGGGGCCGGGCTGGACGTGGCGGACCGCCACATCGCCGAGCAGGCGCAGAAGGGAGACCTCGCGGTGACGCAGGACATCCCCCTCGCCGCGCAGCTGGTGCCCCGGGGCGTGGTGGTGCTGGACCCGCGCGGCGAGCTCTTCACGCCGGAGAACATCGACGAGCGCCTCTCCGTGCGGAACTTCATGCAGGAGCTGCGCGAGAGCGGCGTGACGACGGGAGGCCCCGCGGGCTTCTCCCCCAAGGACAGCCAGCGCTTCGCCAACGCGCTGGACCGCGAGCTGACGCGGCTGCTCGCGGCGCGCAGGTAGGCTCCTGCTTCGCCATCAGCCACGGTCTACGCCGGATGCCGAGCCCCCCTACCAGGGGCGCGGCGTATGGGAGCCCGGGGCGGAACGGCCCCAGTGTGGACCCCGGAACGCCCGGGCCCAGGGAGCGCGTGCCCGCCCCTGGCCGCCCTGCCCGGCTTGCGCTAGCGAGGAGCCCCATGCCCACGCTCACGCTCGTCCGTCACGGTCAGTCGCTCTGGAACCATGAGAACCGCTTCACCGGCTTCGTGGACGTCCCCCTCACGGAGAAGGGACGCGAGGAGGCCCGCCAGGCAGCCCGGGCGCTCCAGGGGATGACGTTCGACGTCGCCTACACCTCCGCGCTCACCCGCGCGCAGGAGACGCTGGCCATCATCCTGGAGACGCTGGGCCAGCGCGTCCCCACCATCCGCGACGCCGCGCTCAACGAGCGCCACTACGGAGACCTGCAGGGGCTCAACAAGGCGGACTCCGCGAAGCGCTTCGGCGAGCAGCAGGTGAAGCTGTGGCGCCGCTCGTACGACGTGCCCCCGCCCAACGGCGAGTCGCTGGAGATGACCGCGAAGCGCGTGCTGCCCTTCTACGAGCGCGCCATCGCCGGTGACCTGCGCCTGGGCAAGCACGTGCTGGTGGTGGCGCACGGCAACTCCAACCGCTCCCTGGTGATGAAGCTGGACGGGCTGACGGGGGAGCAGGTGGTCGGCCTGGAGCTGGCCACGGGCGTGCCCCTCGTCTACGAGATGTCGCCAGAGGGCGAGGTACTGACCAGGCGCACCCTCACTCCCTGAACCCTTGTAGGGAACTCCGCTCCCTCCTCGGAAGTCCAAGGAAGACACGGCCCGGGCCCGGGGGGCGCCGGGCAGGGAGGGCGAGCGTGCGGCGAGCAAGGGCATGGCTGGGGATGGGCGCCACGGTGCTGGCGGCGGGCCTGGGCCTGACGTGGAAGTGGAGCCAGCGGGAGGCGTCCGCGGCCGGCCTCACGCCCGCCCCACCCGGCCTGGAGGCCGAAGCGGAGCGCCTGAAGGCCCACGTGAGGATGCTGTCGGAGACCTTCCACCCGAGGGACTGGCGGCACCCGGAGAACCTGGAGCGCGCGGCGGACTACGTCGCCGACCACCTGTCGCGGGCGGGCGGGCACGTGGAGTCGCAGCGCTTCCAGGTGGACGGCCGCGACTACCGCAACGTCATCGCCCGCTTCGGGCCGGAGGGCGGAGAGCGGCTCGTCGTCGGCGCGCACTACGACGCGGCGACGGGCACGCCCGGCGCGGACGACAACGCCAGCGGCGTGGCGGGGCTGCTGGAGCTGGCGGCGAGGCTCGGCCGCGAGCCACCGCCGGCTCGCGTCGACCTGGTGGCCTATACGCTGGAGGAGCCGCCCCACTTCCACACCTCGCAGATGGGCAGCGCGGTGCATGCGCGCTCGCTGCGGGAGGCCGGGGTGCGGCTGCGCGGCATGCTGGCGCTGGAGATGCTCGGGCACTACACGGACGCGCCGGACAGCCAGGACTACCCGCTGCCCGTCCTGAAGCTGAAGTACCCGGACACGGGCAACTTCATCGGCGTGGTGGGAACCCCGGGTGACGGCGGACTCACGGACACGGTGGCGGAGGCCATGCGGGGCGCGAGCCCGCTGCCGGTGGAGTCGCTGAGCGCGCCGCGCTCGCTGACGGGGGTGGACTTCTCGGACCACGCCAGCTTCTGGGCGCAGGGCTACCGGGCGGTGATGGTGACGGACACGGCCTTCTTCCGGAACCCGCGCTACCACGAGGCCGGGGACACGTGGGACACGCTTGACTATGCGCGTATGGCTCGCGCCGTCCAGGGGGTGTATGCCGCTGTGAGGACGTTGGCGGGCAGCCCCTCCCCCGGGGAATGAATGCAGGGGGGCCTGGCGCGTCAGAGTCATCGAGCACACGAAAGGACGCTTCCCCCATGAAGGCCCTCACCCTCGCAGTCGCCCTCCTCACCGCCTCCTCCGCTCTCGCCCAGGACGAAGCCGAGAAGCAGGGCGCCGAGCTGCGCCGCAACCCGCCCCCGGGCCGCCCCATGCCGCAGCCGCAGCAGCCGCCCCGCTCGGGCAACCTGGCCGTGGTGGACCGCGACGAGCTGAACGCGCGCCTGGCCCGCCTGGAGAAGCTGCTGGAGGACGCGGAGAAGCGCCTCGAGGAGGAGTCGCGCTACTCGGACCGTGACAGGGACCGCCGTGGCCGTGACCAGGACCGGGACAGGGACAGGGACAGGGACTCGGCGCGCAACAAGGTGCGCAAGGCGCAGGAGACGCTGGACTCGGTGCAGCAGTTCGTGACGGAGGCGCCGCACCTGGGCACCGTCTACCCGGCGCCGGCTCCGCGGCCGCCGCCCCCGCCGCCGATGCCGGTGGTCCAGCCGATGCCGGAGGGGCCCTTCAAGCGGCTCAACGAGGCGGTGAAGCATGAGAGCTTCACCGACGACAAGATGCGCATCATCACCATGGCGGCGGGCAACAACCACTTCCTCATCTCGCAGGTGGGGCAGCTGCTGAGCCACTTCGCCTTCTCGCAGGACAAGCTGGCCGCGGTGCGCACGCTGAAGCCGCGCATCCTCGACCCGGAGAACGGCTACCAGCTCTACAGCGTCTTCTCCTTCTCCAGCGACAAGAAGCAGCTTCAGGAAATCCTCGCACAGCGCTGACGGGCCGGACACGCTGGCAGGCATGAAGCACCACGGGCGCCCCGGGACACTCCCCGGGGCGCCCGTTGTCTTTTCCCGCGCGCGCCTGCCGCTTCACGGTCCGGACAGCGCCTTCCACAGCGCCTCGGCCTCCGGCGCCTGGGCGTCGCCATGCACGGCGGCCACCACGCGGCCCCGGGCATCGAGCGCGAAGGCATACGGCGTGCGGCTGGTGGCCAGCCCCAGGGCCTTCGCCATGTCGCCGTTCTTGTCCAGCCACGTAGCGGCCCAGAAGTCGCGCGGCACCTTCTCGCGAACCTTGCCGCGCACGGTGCCGTTGCTGACGAAGAAGGGCAGCTTGAGCGACAGGATGGAGGCGCGGTGGACGGCCTTCGGCACGCGCGTGCCCGCGGTGTCGAACCACCGCTGCATCGCCTCGCCGCCGTCCTTGTCGGTGATGACCACCAGCAGCGTGGGCCGCCCCGTCAGCTCACGGCTCTGGCGTGGCTGGTCCAGCAAGTCCCGGGTGGAGAACTCCGGCAGCGCCTCCCCCGGCTGGGGCATGGCGCCAACCACGGACGCGGCGAGCAGCACCCCGGCCACGCCCAGGGCCCTTGCCCCGCTCCGCGCCCTTCCCAGCCAGCCGTGTCGCCGCGCCATGCGCCCGCTCCTTTCGGTCCACGGGTAGAGGTGCGCACGGCCGGGGCGTGACTCCAGGGCCGGGCAGCCCGGCGGCGCTCGCCCGCCTGCCCCCTCGTCAGAAGGAGCGCACGCTGCTCACCGCCAGGGCCCGGCTGGGACGGGTGGGCGCGAAGGCCCGCAGCATGACCTCGGCGGCATCGACGAGCGGTCCGTGCGAGGCCTCGATGCGCGCGAAGCGCGTGCGCATGCGCTCCAGCACGGGCGCGGGCAGCAGGCGCCGTGCCAGGGGGAAGACCTGCGTCTCCTCCACGTCGGTGTGGCCCCGGTGCAGCTGCAGGTAGGCCTCCGCGGCGGCGAGCATCGACCCGGGGTCCATGCCCTCGCGCAGCGTCGCCTCCGCCGCGCGCTGGAGCGCCTTCGCCTGCTCGCCCCCGGTGCCATGCTCTCCGGACACCTGGGCCAGCAGCCCCGGGTTCAGCGGGAGCTGGTGCGCCAGCATCGTCTGGAAGAGCACCATCTCCTTCGCGTGGTGGCTGCCGTCCACGTAGGTGAGCAGGAAGTTCGCCGTGCGCAGGAAGAGCGAGGCGGAGACGAACTCCCCCGCGCGGCCGCGCTCCACGGCCCGCTCCAGCACGTCCAGCACCCGCTGGATGTGGCGATGTTCCAGGCTCAATACGTCCAATGCGTCCATCGCGGTCCTCATACGGTCCTCGAGAAGCGGGGCCGCTCGGCCCGGGAAAGGTAGGCGTCGAACACCATCGCCACGTTGCGCACGAAGAGGCGGCCCACGGGCGTCAGCTCCACCTGGGTACCGGAGCGCGTCACCAGCCCGTCCTCCTCGAAGGCCCGCAGCCGCTCCAGCTCCGGCGCGAAGTAGCGCGCGCCGTCCTCGCCCAGGTCCACCCAGGCGTTGCACATCAGCTGGGTGATGACGGCCCGCCGCCGCCGGTCATCCCCGGTGAGGACGATGCCGCGCTCGGTGGCCAGCCGCCCCCCCGCCACGCGCGCGTAGTACGCGGGCAGCGCGCGCACGTTCTGGGCATACGCCCCGCCCACGTCGCTGATGCCGGTGCTGCCCAGGGCCACCACGTCCGACGCGGCCTTCACTGTATAGCCCTGGAAGTTGCGGCCCAGCCGGCGCTCCGAGAGGGCGCGGGCCAGCTCGTCCTCCGGCACGGCGAAGTGGTCCATGCCGATGGGCTGGTACCCCGCGGTGACGAAGGCCTCGTAGGCCGCCAGGAACAGCCCCAGCTTCGTGCGGGCGGCGGGGAGGGCGTCCGCGGGCATGCGCCGCTGGTGCTTCAGCTTCTCCGGCATGTACGCGAAGGAGTAGACGGCCAGCCGGTCCGGCCGCATCGCCAGCACCTTCTCCAGCGTGCGCGCCCAGCGCTCCGCGTCCTGGTGTGGCAGGCCGTAGATGAGGTCGAAATTCACGCCGGTGAAGCCCAGCGCGCGCGCATGCTCCAGCAGCGCCCGCGTCTGCTCCGGCGTCTGCAGGCGGTTGGTCACCTGCTGCACCTGCGGGTCGAAGTCCTGCAGCCCCATGGACACGCGGTTGAAGCCGAGCCTGCGCAGCAGCGACAGCTGCCCGGGTGTCGTCAGCGCGGGGTGGACCTCGATGGCCACCTCCGCGTCCGGCAGCGGGGTGAAGCGGCGGGTCAGCTCCGTCCACAGCCGCTCCAGCTGCGCCTCGGACAGGAACGTCGGCGTGCCGCCGCCCCAGTGCACCTGCGACAGGCTGCGCCGGGGGCCCAGCCGCTCCGCCACCAGGTCCAGCTCCATCACCAGGTGGTCGATGTAGCGCTCCGCGGCGGCCGCGTCCTTGCTGATGACGACGTTGCACCCGCAGTACCAGCACAGGCTGCGGCAGAACGGCAGGTGGACATACAGGGACAGGGGCTCCGAGCCGTCCCGGGTGCCGGCGAGCGTCAGCCGCTCGGCGAGCGCGTCGGGGCCGAAGTCCGGCCGCCACTCGGGCGCGGTGGGATAGCTGGTGTACCGGGGGCCGGACACGTCGTACCGGCTCAGGAGCGCGTCGGAGGGCATGAGCACGCCCTCTTCCATTCCAATCCCCGTGCCAGCGGCTGGCCCGGGGGCGGCGGCGGGGACGCGCAACTCCTGCGCCCCACCCCGCCCCCAGCGTCATCTCTGCGCGGGGCCCGGCCCCAGGAAGCGGGCCTCCATGCGCTTCACCTCCCCGGAGGCCGAGTCGGCCACCTCCACGGTGAAGGAGAACGGCGCCGTCAGGTGCTCGCGCGCCACGGTGATGAACAGCGGAACCCGGAAGCTCTCCAGGGAGGCGAGCGTCACCTGGGCCTGGGGCACCACCACCTGCGCGGGCACGGGGCTGTCCACGCGGAGGGTGAAGGTCGTCTCCTCCGGGTTCTTGTTCACCAGGTGCAGCTCGAACTGGTTGCGCACCGTGCCCGCCTCCACGAGGTACGGCATGCCCTGGAAGCGCAGCAGGTTGGCCTCGAAGGGCACGCGCCGCACGAGGCTCAAGGTGAGCCCCGCGAAGGCCGCCACGAACAGCGCGCCATACAGCACCAGCCGGGGCCGCAGGACGCGCCGGGGCTCACCGGCCAGCCCCTTGAGCGAGTCATACCGGATGAGCCCGCGCGGCCGGCCCAGCGTGTCCATGACGCCGTCGCACGCGTCCACGCACTGCGCGCACGCCAGGCAGTCCATCTGCAGGCCGTTGCGGATGTCGATGCCGGTGGGGCACACGGCGACGCACCGGAAGCAGTCCACGCAGTCGCCGCGCGGCGGGGGCACCTCGCCGGGCTTCGGCTTCACCACCCGGCCCCGGGGCTCGCCGCGCTTCGTGTCGTAGCCGATGATGACCGAGTCCCGGTCCTGCATGGCGGACTGGAGCCTGCCGTAGGGGCACACCACCACGCAGAGCTGCTCCCGGAACCACGCGTAGTTGAAGTACAGCGCGCCGGTGACGGCCATTGCCCAGCCGAAGGCCACCGGGGACACGGCCGGGCCCGCGGCCACCATGGACACCAGGCCTCCGGCGGACACGAAGAGGCTCAGCGCCGCGTGGGAGATGAGCAGCGACACGCCCGCGTACGCGCCATGCTTGAGCACCGCCCGGCCCACCCGGGCCGGCGTCCACGGCGTGCCGGCCACCTTCAGCCGGCGCTCGCGGGGCCCGTCGATGAAGCGCTCGATGGGCCGGTACACGCCCTCCAGGAACACCGTCTGCGGGCAGGCCCAACCGCACCAGACGCGGCCCAGCCACGCGGTGAAGAACAGCAGGCCGAAGCCCACGGTGGTGAGCAGGAACAGCACGCGCCAGAAGTCCTGCGCGTTGTACGTGCCTCCGAAGAGGTAGAAGCGACGCGCCACCACGTCCAGGTGGACAGCCGGGTGCCCACCCACGTCCACCAGCGGCAGCGCCACGTAGATGGCCATCAGCACGGCGAACACCCACCGCCGCCGGGTGATGAAGCGCCCCTTCACGTCCGCCGGGTGGATGGCCAGCCGCGAGCCATCCGCCCGGATGGAGCTGAGCTGGTCGATTCGCGGCCCATCCTGTCGCGGTGCCACCGCCATGTTCCACGCCCTCTCCGAGCTACGGCTGCTCGGGCTCGCCCTGCGGTTCCTTGCCTTTGACGTTCGTCCCCTTGAGCGTCAGCACGTACGCGGTGACGGCCTTGACGCGCTCGGCGCCCAGCGTGCGTCCCCACGCGGGCATGCCCTTGGACACCACGCCGTCGGCCACCACCTTGTGGATGGCCACGGGCTTGCCGCCGTGCATCCAGTAGGGGTCCGTCAGGTTGGGGCCGATGAGCCCCTGGCCCTGGGCGCCGTGGCAGGACGCGCAGTTGGACTGGAAGACGGCCTTGCCGCCGCCCAGCGCCGTCGGGTCCGCCGCCAGCGCGAGCAGCGACTCGTCGGACGCGGGCGTGTTGCCGCTGGTGCGCCTGGCCACCTCGGCGACCTCGGCGGCGTACTCGCCGGCCTGTCCGGGGGACACCTCCGCCACGTGGTACCAGAACCAGTAGCCCGCGGCGAAGATGATGGTCGTCCACAGGAGGAACAGCCACCAGCGCGGCAGGTGGTTGTCGTGCTCCTCGATGCCGTCATAGATGTAGTGCAGCGGGGCCTTCTCACTCATGACCGCCCTCCCCCCGCTCGGCCAGGGGCAGGCGCGCGAGCGCGTCGAAGTCCTGGCTGCGCCGCACGCCGAACACCCACGCGCAGACGCCGAGGAACACCACGATGAACAGGAACAGCGCGAAGAGGGGCAGCTCGGTGAGCGACATCCCCTGATAGAATTGCTTGTACATCAGCGGCTCCCTCCATGGCTGTCATTGGCGGACACGGTGGCCGGCCCGCCCGGCTCCGCGGGCACGTCCTGCGGGCCGCGCCCCAGGCGCTGCAGGTAGGCGATGAGGGCCACCAGCTCCGAGTCCCACGCCACGGTGACACCCTGCGTGGCCAGGTCCGCGGTGATGCCCTCCGCCTGGGTCTTCTGGCGGGCCTCTGCGCCGTCCACGTCCGCGTTGCTGTACGGCACGCCCAGCTTCTGCATCAGCGCCAGCTTCTTGGGCGCCTCCTTCGTCTTGAGGCGCCGCTCCGCCAGCCACGGGTACGCGGGCATGTTGGAGCCGGGGCTGGTGGCCCGCGGGTCCATCATGTGCGTGTAGTGCCAGAGGTTGGGGTACTTGCCGCCCAGCCGGTGCAGGTCCGGGCCGGTGCGCTTGCTGCCCCACTGGAACGGGTGGTCATAGAGGAACTCCTCCGCGCGGGACACGTCGCCATAGCGCTGCGTCTCCGCCAAGAAGGGGCGAATCATCTGCGAGTGGCAGGTGTAGCAGCCCTCGCGCACGTAGAGGTCTCTGCCCTGCAGCTCCAGCGGCGAGTACGGCAGCTGCGCCTGGCCATGCGCGGGCACGGCCTGCTTGATGAGGATGGTGGGCAGCAGCTCGGCGACCCCACCGATGAGGATGGCCACCAGCGTCAGCACGGTGAAGGCCAGGGGCCGCCCCTCGATGAGGCCGAACCAGGACGGCTTGCCGGCCTCGCGCTCGCGCCGGGTGACAATCCAGGCGAACTCGCCCAGGGCGATGATGCCGCCCATCAGCACCAGCGCGCGCACCGGCTTCGCCCAGCCGAGGAAGAGTGTCGCGGTGATGATGGCCAGGGCGAACACCAGGGGCCGGCCGGTGACGACCTGCACCCAGCCGGGCACCGGAGCGCCCGCCCCGGGCGCGGGGGCGGCGTCCTCCACCACCACGGTGACCTCGCCGTTGACGGGCTGGCCGGCGCGGGCCGTCTTCCACAGGTTCCACGCCATCATGATGAAGCCCACCAGGTACATGGAGCCGCCCGCGAAGCGGACGAAGTACATGGGCCGGATGGCGAGCAGCGTCTCCACGAAGTTCGGGTAGAGCAGCGTGCCGTCCGGGTTGAGGGCGCGCCACATGAGGCCCTGGGTGACGCCCGAAATCCACATGGAGACGGCGTAGAGGAGGATGCCCACCGTCCCCAGCCAGAAGTGCGCGTCGGCGGCCTTCGTCGAGTACAGCTTCGTGCCGTACAGCCTGGGCACCAGCCAGTAGAACATGCCGGCGGCCATGAAGCCGTTCCACCCCAGCGCGCCGCTGTGCACGTGGCCGACAATCCAGTCGGTGTAGTGCCCCAGCGCGCTCACCACCTTGATGGACAGCAGCGGCCCTTCGAACGTCGCCATGCCGTAGAAGGTGACGCCCGCGATGAGGAACTTGAGGACGGGGTCCTCGCGCAGCTTGTGCCAGGCGCCCTTGAGGGTGAGCAGGCCGTTGAGCATGCCGCCCCAGGAGGGGGCCCACAGCATGACGCTGAAAATCATGCCCAGCGACTGCGCCCAGTCGGGCAGCGCGGTGTAGAGCAGGTGGTGCGGGCCGGCCCAGATGTAGATGAAGACCAGGGCCCAGAAGTGGATGATGGACAGCCGGTAGGAATAGACGGGCCGCTCGGCTGCCTTGGGCAGGAAGTAATACATGATGCCCAGGATGGGCGTGGTGAGGAAGAAGGCGACGGCGTTGTGGCCGTACCACCACTGCACCAGGGCATCCTGCACGCCCGCGTAGACGGAGTAGCTCTTCAGCCCGTCGAGCGGCAGCGCCAGGCTGTTGACGATGTGCAGCACCGCCACGGTGACGATGGTGGCGATGTAGAACCAGATGGCGACGTAGAGGTTCTTCTCGTTGCGCTTCTTCAGCGTCCAGAAGAAGTTGATGGCGAAGACCACCCAGATGACGGTGATGGCCACGTCGATGGGCCACTCCAGCTCCGCGTACTCCTTGGACGTGGTGATGCCCAGGGGGAGCGTGATGGCGGCGGCGACGATGATGAGCTGCCAGCCCCAGAAGTGGATTTTGGAGAGCACGTCGGACGCCATGCGGGTCTTCAGCAGGCGCTGCGTGGAGTAGTAGATGCCGGCGAACATCATGTTGCCGACGAAGGCGAAGATGACCGCGTTGGTGTGCAGCGGGCGCAGGCGGGAGTACGTGGTGTAGGGCAGGTTCAGGTTGGCCTGCCACCACGCGAGCTGGCTGGCCACCAGCGCGCCCACGGCCATACCCACGATGCCGAACAGGACCGACGCCAGGATGAAGCGGCGGACGGTGGTGTCGTCGTAGATGATTCGTTGCTGTTGCACGGAATCACTCCTTGGAGGGCGGAGGCTCGGAGGGCGCCGGGCGGGCGCTGTCGTCCTCGAGCGGGAAGAGGGAGAGGCGGTCGGCGTGCTCGTGGTCCCTGTGGCGCACGCTGTAGGCGAACAGCAGGACGGAGCTGGCGACGAGCATCAGGCTGACGAAGACCTGGAGGACGAGGACATTCATGCGGGCACCTCGCGCAGCGGCGTGGTGGCCACGGCCGGGCGCTCGCGCGCGGCGGACAGGCTCCACAGGGTGAAGAGGACGGTGGCCAGGCTGGTGGCGGGCATGGCCACGGCGGCGCGCAGCGGCGTCATCCACCCGGCGAGGCACACGGTGACGGCCACGACGTTGTAGGCCACGGCCAGCACGAGCAGCCGGCGCACGATGACCTGCAGCCGCGGCGCCAGGCGCAGGGCCTCGCGGATGGGGAAGAGTCCCTCCCCCAGGAGGAAGAAGTCGCTCTTGCCGGGCAGCACCGGCCGGTCGATGGCGGGCGTGCCGGCGCACAGGGCGCGCTCGAAGGCGAGGCTGTCATTGACGCCATCGCCCAGGTAGAGCGTGTCCGCCGCGTCCAGCGCCGTCACGGTGGACGCCTTGTCCTCGGGGCGCTGGCCGCCCAGCGCGTGGGCGGTGGGAATGCCCAGCGAGTCGGCCAGGGCGTGGACGCGCGCCGGGGCATCCCCGGAGATGAGCCACACGCCGAGCCCCTCCGCCTGGAGCGCCTGGACCTCCCGGCGGGCGTCGGGCCGCACCGACTCGCGCAGCGCGAACGAGGCCACGAGCCCGCCGTCGCGAGACAACACCGGCCCCACCTTGTCGGCCGCGCTCCCATCCGCCAGGGCCCAGTCCGAGCGCCCCAGCCGCCAGCGGACCCCCTCGCGCATCAGCTCGACGCCCTGCCCCGGCAGCTCCGTCACGCGGGCCTCCGGAGAGAAACGCGCCCCCACGCGAGCGAGCGCGGAGGTGAGGCACCGGCTCGCGGGGTGGTTGCTGCGCGAGGCCAGGTCGAACGCCACGTCCCGCGCCTCCGGCGCCAGCAGCTCCAAGGAGGCGCGGTCCACCAGCTCCAGCCGGCCGAGCGTCAGCGTCCCGGTCTTGTCGAACAGGACCTTCCGCACGCGAGGCAGCCGGTCCAGCAGGTCGGTGCTGCGCACGAAGAACCCGGCGCCGCGCAGGCGCGCCTGCACCAGCTCGTACGCCAGCGGCGTGGCGATGCCGATGGCGCACGGGCAGGTGACGACCAGCAGCGCCACGGCGACCTCCAGCGCCTTGTCGGGACCGGCCGGCCACCAGAGCGCGAGGCCCAGCGCGGACACGAAGAGCACGGTGGCCACCCACCGGCGGGACACCTGCTCCCAGAAGCGCGAGTGCGAAGCCGTCCCGCCCGAGCTGGGAGGCGCCCGGCGCAGCAGGGCCACCAGGGGCGAGTCGGTGAAGGCCTGGGCCGCCCGGACCCGCACGGCCTCACGGCCCGCATTGAAGGCGCCGGCGGGAAGCTCACCGCCCCGGGCCACGGCGCGCTCACCGGGCTCGCCGGTAATCCAGTCGGTGGAGATGCGCGCGTCCGCGTCGAGCAGCACCGCGTCCACGGGGACGAGGTCGCCCGGAGCGATGACGAGCACCTCCCCCTCCCCCACCTCCGGCGCGCGAACGGTGACGAGGCGCTCCCCCTCCTCGCGGCGGACGAAGAGCCCCTCCGCGCCATCGTCCTCGAGGAGGAAGCGGCGGTTGCGCTCCAGCACGCGCTGCTGGAGCCAGCGGCCCACGAGCATCAGGGTGACGAAGGTGTTGAGGGTATCGAAGTAGGCCAGGTCGCCACGGCCGCCGCGGGCCTGCACGAGCGACGTGCCGAACACGAGGAGGATGCCCAGGGCGATGGGCAGGTCCAGGTGGGGCACGCCGCGCCGCAGGCCCTGGAGGGCGGAGCGGAAGAAGGGCCAGCCGCCCACGAGGACGACGGCGGTGGACAGGGCCACGCTGAGCCCGGTGAAGAGGCGAAAGACGTCGCCATCGGCGGGGGTGAGCCCCACATAGAAGCTGACGGAGAACAGCATCACGTTCATCGTCAGCGCGGCGCAGATGCCCAGGCGGATGGGCAGGTCCAGGCTGGCGGCCTCGGGGTGCTTGCGGCTGGGGCCGAAGAGGTAGCCGAAGTCCTCCACGGCGCCGAGGAAGCGGCGCACGTCGAAGGCGCCGCGCCGCCACTGCACGCGCACCTTGCCCAGGGCCGGGTCCACGGTGAGGCCGGCGCCGCCCGGCTGGCGGCGGAACAGCTCGTTCATCAGCCAGACGCAGGCGGCGCAGTGGATGCCCTGCACGTCCAGCTCCAGCGCGCACACGGGCCCGGCGGCGGCCTCGGCGCGAGTCACCAGGGGCTCCAGCCACGCGAAGCCCCGGTCCTTGCGAGGCTCGGGGGCGGGGGCGTCCCTGCCCTGGGTGAGCTGGTAGTAGCGGGTGAGCCCCTGCTCCCGCAGCAGGCCGTGCACGGCTTCGCACCCCGCGCAGCAGAAGCCGGGTGACGCGGCGCCCACGGGGATGGGGCTGCCGCAGTGGAGGCACGCGTCGGAGACGGACGGCCTGTGCGAGGTGGCGGGCATGCGAGGTGTCGCCTTGCGAACGGCATGCCTGTTGCGAAGCAGCGAGGGCATGACGCCCGAAACGAGTGTGCTTGCCGCCCTGCTGCCCTCCTCCGCCGTGGTGGCGGGCGCACTGGGTGCGCTGACGGTGGGGCTGACGGGAAGCGTGCACTGCCTCCTCATGTGCGGGCCGCTGGCGTGCGCGGGGCTGCCAGCGGTTCCCGGCCCGGAGCGGCGCCGGGCGGTGCTCGCCTATCAGGGAGCGCGGGTGGCGTCCTACGCGCTGCTGGGAGGGGCCCTGGGCGCGCTGGGAGGGGGCGTGGCGAGCGTCCTGGCGGTGTCGACGCGTCCCTACCTGCCGTGGCTGATGGCGCTGGCGCTGGTGGCCTCGGCGCTGGAGGTGGGCAAGCGCCTGCGGCCGCTGCCGGGCCTTTCCAAGGTGGCGGGGGTGGTGGCGCGCTGGGGCGCAAAGTTTTCGTGGACGGGCCGGGCGGGCGCAATGGGTGCGGTGACGCCGCTCCTGCCGTGTGGGTTGCTCTACGGCGTCTTCGGTGCCGCGCTGGCGAGCGGCTCGTTCGGCGGTGGGGCGCTGGTGCTGGGAGCCTTCGCGCTGGGAGGGCTGCCCGCGCTGCTGGGCGCACAGCTGCAGGCGGGGCTCTGGAAGCACCGGCCCCGGGTGGCCACCTTCGTGCTCCAGCGCGCGGTGCCGCTGGTGGCGGCGGCGGTGCTCATCTACCGCGCGGTGGGCGCGGGAGGCAACGCGCCGAGCTGCCACTGAGGCCTCGGGCCCAGCCGCCATACCTCTTAGAATGCCCCCGTGCGAGCTCCGGAGGGCACCTCGTGGCACTTCGTCTGACCATGGCGGTCCTGCTGCTGGCGCTGTTCACGGCGTGTGGCGCCTCGCGAAGGGTGCGCCTCGAAACAGGCCAGGGTGCTCCGATAGAGCACAACCCGTCAGGCGCGAACACGCCCATCACCGTGGATGCGGACGCCTTCGAAGAGGCCCTGACGCGCCTGGTGCTGGAGGCGCCCCTGACGCTCCGTGCAGCCCAGCAGGGCTGGCTGGTGCGGGCCTCCCATCCCGGCGGCGACGCGGACACCCGCTGGCAGCGCCTCATGACTCAGGGCTACGGCGGCGTGTGCCAGGCGGGGCAGCGGCGAAGAGACTGCCTGTCGCTGCTCGATGACGTGATGCGCCTGGGCGAGTGGGACAAGCTGGGGCTGGCCCTGGGCCTGTCGCTTGAGCCCATGAAGCAGAGCATCTCCAGGGCCGTGCAGGACACCCTCGCGCCCCAGCTCTTCTATGCGGTGATTTCGACGGGCCTGGTGACGTGGGCCGTGCTGGCGGCCAACCCCGAGCCGGTCTTCACGAAGTCCGCGGCCATCGTCTCGGCGCTGCTGCTGGTCTACCTGGGCGTAGACACCTTCCTGGAAGTAGTGGAAGCCAGCAGGGAGTTGAAGCGGGCCACCGATGTCGCCACCACGCCCGTGGAGCTTCAGCAGGCCGGCGAGCGCTTCGCGCACCGGGTGGGCCCGCAGGTCGCACGCGTCCTCGTGCTCGCCGTCACGGTGGTGATGAGCCACGGCATGGCCGGCGGTGCCGCGTGGCTGGCCTCCCGGCTGGCGATGTTGCCCAGCTTCACGGAGGCCGCGGCGGTGGGAGCCTCCCAGGTAGGCATCCACCTGGCGAACGTGGGCCAGGTGCACGCGGTGGCCATCCTCGGACGCACCGTCGTCATCTCCCTGCCCACCACGGCCATCGCCATGGTGGCCGGGGGCGCGGGAGCAGGCCAGGTGACGCCCGCTCCGAGCGGCCAGTTACACCACGTCATTTCCAAGCGGATCGCGACGAGGCTCAAACTGCATGCGACACTCCGAGGCCACTACACCGAAAGGGATCCACGCTTTGTCACGCGAGCCGCCAACAAGGCTGCCCACAATGGCTACCAGAGGTGGCACCGCGATGTAGATGAGGAAGTCGTCGACTGGCTTGGCACTCATGGCAACGCAACGCCCAAGCAGTTCGAGGCCTTCCTGCGAGAGATCTACAACCGGCCCGCGATGCGCGCGAGGTTCCCCAATGGCTTCTGAGACTCCATTGAACCCCATGCCTTTCTATGTCTTGAGAAAGCTGCGCGAAGGCGAGCACGACACCGAGTTCAACGGAGCAATCACGAATGTCGGCCCTGCGCTGTGCTGTCCTCAGTGTGGAGACACCATCGGAGCTCTCAGCTGGGAGCCTCCTCACGAGGGGGACCTGGAGCTCTACGGTAGGGACTTTGGGGATTTCTTGAATGAGCCCTGTGGCTTGCTGGTCACCGAGCGCTTCGCCGAGGACTTCAAGGCAGAGGGGCTGACCGGCCTCAGTGGCTTCCGCCCTGTCGAGGTGAAACGGGTACGCCGCAAGCGCCGTGGCCCCAAGCATGGCCCCCCCCCCACGTATCTCCTCGTCACCGCGGCCTACGGCAACCCCGCGCTGGACATGGAGCGCAGCCGAATCCTGAGCAAGACGCCCGTGGCGTGTTCCTGGTGTCGCTACGTCGGACCAGACGCCATCGATGGCCTCGCGCTGGAGGAAGGCACCTGGAAGGGCGAAGACATCTTCCGGGCCAGGGGAATGTGGGGAGAGCTCATCGTCTCCGAGCGCTTCAAGCGCTTCGCCGAGCGACATGCCATGAGCCACATGGCCCTGGTCCCCATCGAAAAGTACGTCTGGGACCCGCTGGGCCTCCTCCATCCTGAGCAGCCGCCCCCCTCGAGCAGCAACCAATAGACTCTCCCCCATGGAAGCTCCGGAGCGCAGCGCATGACACTTCGTTTGACGGTGGCGGTCCTGCTGCTGGCGCTGGCAGCGGCGTGTGGCGCCTCGCGGACGGTGCGCCTGGAAACCGGCCAGGGTGCGCCGCTGGAATACATCCCACCCGCGAGCAGGCCGGTGCGTGTGGATGCGGACGCCTTCGAAGAGGCCCTGACGCGCCTGGTGCTGGAGGCGCCCCTGACGCTCCGTGCAGCCCAGCAGGGCTGGCTGGTGCGGGCCTCCCATCCCGGCGGCGACGCGGACACCCGCTGGCAGCGCCTCATGACTCAGGGCTACGGCGGCGTGTGCCAGGCGGGGCAGCGGCGAAGAGACTGCCTGTCGCTGCTCGATGACGTGATGCGCCTGGGCGAGTGGGACAAGCTGGGGCTGGCCCTGGGCCTGTCGCTCGACCCCATGAAGCAGAGCATCTCCAGGGCCGTGCAGGACACCCTCGCGCCCCAGCTCTTCTATGCGGTGATTTCGACGGGCCTGGTGACGTGGGCCGTGCTGGCGGCCAACCCCGAGCCGGTCTTCACGAAGTCCGCGGCCATCGTCTCGGCGCTGCTGCTGGTCTACCTGGGCGTAGACACCTTCCTGGAAGTAGTGGAAGCCAGCAGGGAGCTGAAGCGGGCCACCGATGTCGCCACCACGCCCGTGGAGCTTCAGCAGGCCGGCGAGCGCTTCGCGCACCGGGTGGGCCCGCAGGTCGCACGCGTCCTCGTGCTCGCCGTCACGGTGGTGATGAGTCACGGCATGGCCGGCGGTGCCGCGTGGCTGGCCTCCCGGCTGGCGATGTTGCCCAGCTTCACGGAGGCCGCGGCGGTGGGAGCCTCCCAGGTGGGCATCCACCTGGCGAACGTGGGCCAGGTGCACGCGGTGGCCATCCTCGGACGCACCGTCGTCATCTCCCTGCCCACCACGGCCATCGCCATGGTGGCCGGGGGCGCGGGAGCAGGCCAGGTGACGCCCGCTCCGAGCGGGCAGTTACATCACGTCATTTCCAAGCGGATCGCGAAAAGGCTTGAAGAACATGGCACGCTCCGAGGCCACTACACCGAGAGGGATCCCCGCTTCGTCACGCGAGCCGCCAACAAGGCTGCCCACAACGGCTACCAGAAGTGGCACCGCGATGTAGATGAGGAAGTCGTCGACTGGCTTGGCACTCATGGCAACGCGACGCCCAAGCAGTTCGAGGCCTTCCTGCGAGAGCTCTACAGCCGCCCTGCGATGCGCGCGAGATTCCCCAATGGCTTCTGACATTTCTCCGTCCCCCACGCGCTTCTTCGTCCTGCGCAAGCTGCGCGAAGGCCAGCACGACACCGAGTTCAGCAGGACCAGCTCGAACCTCGGCCCCGCTCTGCGCTGCCCCCACTGTGGGGACAACATCGGGCTGCTGACCTGGCGACTGCCCTACCAGGGCGAACTGGAACTCTACGGTAAGGACTTTGGAGACCTCGTGGAGGGGCCTTGCGGTGGCGTGCTGCTGACCGAGCATTGCGCCGAGAGCTTCAAGGCAGAGGGGCTGACGGGGCTCAGCGACTTTGAGCCCGTCGAGGTGACTCGCGTACGCCGCAAGCGCCGTGGCCCCAAGCCCGGGCCCCCGCCCACCTATCTCTTCTCCACCCCGGCCTACGGCAACCCCGCGCTGGACATGGAGCGCAGCCGCATCCTGAGCAAGACGCCCGTGAAGTGCACCTGGTGTCGCTACGTCGGACCAGACGCCATCGATGGCCTCGCGCTGGAGGAAGGCACCTGGAAGGGCGAGGACATCTTCCGGGCCAGGGGAATGTGGGGAGAGCTCATCGTCTCCGAACGCTTCAAGCGCTTCGCCGAGCGACATGCCATGAGCCACATGGCCCTGGTCCCCATCGAAAAGTATGTCTGGGACCCGCTGGGCCTCCTCCATCCCGAGCAGCCGCCCCACTCGAGCACCGACTAGCCTCCCGCCACTGCCAGTCCGCTTGTAGCCCCCAGGAGCATCGGCGAGGCTCCCGGGCGCTCCACGCCCTCCTCCCCCGAGGCCCCATGTCCGCACTGCGTCCCACGAGCGTCCTCGCCGCGCTGCTGCTGCTCTCCCCCGGCTGCACCTCCTCGCGGCCCACCGCCCAGGCGGAGTCGCCCGCCACGCAGGCCACCGCCGCCCCGGCGCTGGCCCCGGCCCAGGTGGCGCTGCGCGCCTTCGTGGACGCGCACTTCGAGGAGCACTTCCGGCGCTCGCCCATGGCCGCCACCTCCGCGGGCGTGCACACGTATGACGCGGAGCTGCGCGGCTTCCGTCCCGAAGAGCGCGCCTCGCACCTGGCCTACCTGAAGGAGCGGCTGGAGGCGCTGCCGAAGGCAGTGGACCGCGCCACGCTGCCGCCGTTGGACAAGGCGGACTACGACATCCTGGAGAACCACTTCCGCGCCCGCATCCTGGACTACGAGACGGTGCGCGCGTGGGAGCGCAACCCGAACGTCTACCTGGGCGTCGCCTCCAACGCGGTGTTCCAGCTCATCAACCGCGACTTCGCGCCGCTGGAGCAGCGCATGGCCTCGGCGGTGAAGCGCATGGCGACGGTGCCGGAGGTCTTCACCGTGGCCCAGGCGACGCTGAAGAACCCGCCGAAGCTGTGGACGGAGATTGCCCTCCAGCAGGCGCAGGGGACGCGAGCGCTCTACGCCCAGACGCTGCCGGCGGCCTTCGGGCCGGTGAAGGACGCGGCGCTGCAGGAGGCCTTCAAGCAGGATCAGGCGAAGTGCCTCGCGGCCATCGACGGGTACCTCCGCTTCCTCAAGGACGACCTGCTGCCCCGCTCGAAGGGGGACTTCGCCATCGGCGAGGAGACGTACCGGAAGAAGCTCCAGTACGAGGAGGCGGTGACGGAGGACATCGACTCGCTGCTGGCCTGGGGCAAATCCGAGCTGAAGCGCACGCAGGACCAGTTCCGCGAGGTGGCGGGGCGAATCACCCCGGGCAAGGCGCCCATGGACGTGTACCGGGAGCTGGGCAAGGAGCACCCCGCCCCGGCGGAGCTCGTCCCCACCACGCTGGCGACGCTGGAGGAGATCCGCCAGTTCCTCATCGAGCGGCGCATCATCACCGTGCCCAGCGAGGTCCGCGCGCGGGTGGCGGAGACGCCGTCGTTCAACCGGGCGCTGTCCTTCGCGAGCATGAGCACACCGGGCCCGTTCGAGCAGAAGGCAACGGAGGCGTACTACTACGTGACGCCGCCGGACCCGGCGTGGAACGCCGAGCAGACGACGCAGCACATGAGCTTCTACAACCGGTATGCGCTGCCCATCGTCTCCATCCACGAGGCGTACCCGGGCCACTACGTGCAGTTCCTGTGGACGAACCGGGTGGAGTCGAAGGTGCGCAAGCTGCTGGGCTCGGGCTCGTTCGCCGAGGGCTGGGGCCTGTACACGGAGCAGATGATGCTGGACGAGGGCTACGGCGGCGGCACGGGGCCCCAGGCGGACCGGCTGCGGCTGAACCAGCTGGCGCTCTACCTCCAGCGGCTGGCGCGCTACGTGGCGGGCCTGTCCCTGCACACGCGGGGCATGACGTACGAGCAGGCCGTGCGCCTCTTCGAGGAGGAGGCGTACATGACGCGCATCAACGCGGAGCGCGAGGCGCGCCGGGGCACGTCGGACCCGACGTACCTCGTCTACGCGCTGGGCAAGAAGATGCTGATGGAGCTGCGTGAGGACGCGAAGGCGCAGTGGGGCAAGGACTTCAGCCTCCAGCGCTTCCACGACCAGGTGGTCTCCTACGGCTACCCGCCCGTGCCCATCGTCCGCCGGCTGATGCTCGGCGAGGCCCCGGCGCCCCACCCGGTGCGCTGAAGCAGCCAGCCCCTTGACTGGAATCAGATTCTAGAATCTGGTTCTAGTCATGAAGAAGGAGAGTCGAGGGGCCGTGGGAGAGCGGAGCCGGCGGGCCATCCTGGACGCCGCGCTGGACTGCTTCACGCGGCTGGGCTGGGCGGCGACGACCATCGAGGACATCCGCGAGGTCAGCGGCGCCAGCGTGGGCAGCGTGTACCACCACTTCGGCGCGAAGGAGGGCATCGCCGTGGCCCTCTACCTGGACTGCCTGCGCCAGCATCAGGACACGCTGAAGCTCCAGCTCGAGAAGGCCACCGACGCGGAGTCCTTCGTGCGCGCCGTGGTCATCCACACCATCACCTGGTCGCGGGCGAACCCGGACGCCGCGCGCTACCTCATCCGGATGCGCCGCGAGGACGCGGTGGCCGCCGCCGAGCCGGAGCTGCAGGAGGCGACGGGAGGCTTCCTGCTCGAAGGCATCAACCGGCTGAAGGCGTACGCCCGGGACGGCCAGCTGCTGAAGCTGCCCTCGTCCGCGTACCTGCCGCTGCTGCAGGGCCCGGCGCAGGAGCTGCTGCGCCACTGGGCGGGAGGCAGGATGGAGCTGAAGCCCGGCATCGAGAAGGTGCTGGCCGACGCGGCCTGGCGGTGCCTGCGTCCGGAGCCCACCGGCAGGAGGGAGCCATGATGCTGGAGACGCCCCTGGACGCCGGAGCGGTGCGGGCCGAGGACGTCCTCATCCCCGCGCGGGACGGCGTGAAGCTGGCGGCGACGCTGTACGAGGGCCCTCGGAGCAACGGGGTGGCCGTGCCACTCAACCCGGCGACGGCGGTGCCACGCCGGTACTACGACGCCTTCGCGCGCTTCCTGGCGGGCCGGGGCTTCACGGTGGTGACGTACGACTACCGGGGCATGGGGGAGTCGAAGCTGGAGCCCTCCGCGCTGCGGCGTGCGCGCTTCCAGGACTGGGGCGAGCTGGACGCGCCGGGCGTGCAGGACTGGCTGGTGGCGCACCGGCCCGCGCACCGGCTGGCGCTGGTGGGACACTCGGCGGGAGGGCAGATGCTGGGGCTCGCGGAGTCCGTGTCGCGCCTGCGCGCGGTGCTGCTGATTGCCCCGCCGCACGGCTGGTGGCGCAACTGGCGGGGCGCGGATGCCGCGAAGCTGGCGCTGCTCTGGTACGGGCTGATGCCGGTGACGACGCGGGTGCTGGGCTACTTCCCGTGCCGGCTCGCGGGCATGGGGAACCTGAACCTGCCCGGAGGCATTGCCCGTCAGTGGGCGCGGTGGGCGCGAAGCCGCCACTACGTGTCCGACGAGCACGGCGCCCCGCTGCGCCCCTACAACGACCGCCTGCGGGCGCCGCTGCGCGTCTACAGCTTCTCGGACGACTTCATCGCGCCGGAGCCCTCGGTGCGGGCGCTGCTCGACTACTACCCGCGGGCGAAGCGCGAGTACCTGTACCGCACGCCCGCGCAGCTGGGCGTGGAGCGCGTGGGCCACTTCGGCTGGTTCCGCCCCACCCTGCCCCAGGCTCTCTGGGCCGCAGAGGCGGACTGGCTGGAGCAGAACGCGCTGGCGGACGACGGAGCGGAGTAGCTCAGCGCTCCGCCAGGGCCCAGGCGATGGCGTCGTCCATGCGGTCCTGGCCGAAGAACAGCTCGCCCCGGGTGACGCAGTTGGGAGCGCCGAAGATGCCCAGCGCGGCGGCCTGCTCGGTGTTCGCCCGGAGCCGGGCCTTCACGTCGGCGCTGACGGCCTGGGCCAGCACGGGCTCCGGGTCGACGCCGAGGCCCTTCAGCACGTCCGCCAACACCGCTGCCTCGGCGATGTCGCGGTCCTCGGCGAAGTTGGCTCGGAACACGCCACGGATGAAGTCCCCGAGCCAGGGCTGTCCCTCACCCGCGCACGCCACGCGAAGCGGGAGCACGCTGGCCCGGGGAAACACCGCGGGCCGCCGCCATGGAAGGCCATGCTTCGCGCACAGCCGCTCCAGGTCGCGCCACATGTACTTCCCGCGCACGGGGTTCACGTTGAAGGGCGAGTCCTTGATGCCGAGCTGCGCGGTGAACAGGGGCCCCAGCAGGAACGGCTTCCACACGAGCGGGACGCCCGCGGCCCGGCATGCCTCCTCGACGCGCATCGCGCCCACGTACGAGTAGGTGCTCCCGAACTCGAACCAGAACTCCAGCGTCCTGTCTTGCTCCACGGTCTTCACCCCGGCGATGTGCGCTTCGACTCGAATCCTGGCCGGAAGGCACAGGAGCAGCCTGGAGACAACGCCGCCAGCGGGAAGCGGAAGGCCCGCTGGCGACCCACGTCCACGAAGCCACCGGGACGCGGCCTCCGTTCGCTACACGGTGGCGCCCGTGCCACCACTGCCAACGCCGCCATCGCCACCGTGAAGCGCGAGGATGACGGTACCGCCACAGCCGCGAGGACCGCCACGAAGCCGGGTCTTGATCCGCATGTGTGTTCTCCCTCTCTGGCGCGTGGCCCCTGCCACGCACGGTCTCGATAATACACATGCCTTGTCAGGGACATGGGGCTGCAACTGCAACTGATGACCGCCTCACGATGCGCGGTTGTGTCAGGTGCGGGCTTCCCGGGCTCAGGGCTGGTTCCGCGAGAATGGCTCCATCTGGGCCGCCAGCGCCCGCTGGAACGCCGGCCGCGCCTCGCAGCGTTCCTTGTAGGCCTTCAGCGCAGGCAGGGAGTCCAGCAGGTTCGTGTGGCGGAGGATGCGGAGCACCGACGTCATCATCAGGTCGCCGGCGCTGAAGCGGCCCTCCAGGTACTCGCGGTCGCCCAGCGAGGTGGCGAGCTCCGACAGCCGGAGCCTGACCATCTTCTCCACGTCCGGCCGGTGGAGCTTTGCCCACTCCTCGCCAGCGGCGAAGAGGTCCATCTCCGCGAGCTGCATGACGTGAATCTCGATGGAGTTGAGCGCCGCGAACACCCAGGTCATGGCGCGCGCCCTGCCAGCCGCATCGGCCGGGAGGAGCGCCTCGCCGCGGGTCGCGATGTGCAGCACGATGGCCCCCGACTCGAAGAGGACCAGCCCATCCTCCTCGAACACCGGCACCTGCCCGAACGGCTGGAGGGCGCGGTAGTCGGCGGACGCCTGGACCTCGGAGTCGATGAGCCTCGCCCGGTACGGCAGGCCCGCCTCCTCGAGTGCCCACCGTACGCGGAGGTCTCTCACCACGCCCTGCGCGAACGGGGGCACCCACTTGAATGCGCTGACGGTAATCATGTCCCGGTATCTCCTGGTCGGTGAGCGGTGTGTGGGCGGACTGTCGGCGCGGTGCAAAATATGCTCAAGAACATAGATTGAGCCCGCGCGAGGATGGTCCGCACGGAGGACAGCCATGCCGTACACCCCAGAACACAAGGCGCGCACGCGCGCGAGAATCGTCGAGAGCGCCAGGGTCATGTTCAACCGCCACGGCTTCGACCAGGTCTCCATCGACGACGTGATGAAGTGCGCGGGCTTGACGCGCGGCGGCTTCTACAACCACTTCGCCAGCAAGGACGAGCTGTACGCCGAGGCGGTGCGGAGCTTCACGACCTGCAACCCGTTCGTGAAGCTCCAGGAGGGCCGCACAGGGCCAGCCCCCTCGGCCCGCCAGCTCGCACGCGAGCTCATCGACCTGTACCTCTCGGATGAAATCCTGCGGGACGTCGACAAGCACTGCCCGCTCATCGCGCTCCCCTCGGACGTGGCACGCGCCGGCCTGGAGCCCCGCGCCGCGTACACCACCGTGGTGGAGAACCTGGCCCATGTCTTCCGGGCGGCCTTCCCGCCGGGCGACAGGGACGCCGAGCGCAAGGCGCACCTCATCGTCAGCCTCTGCGTCGGCGGCATGGTGCTCGCGCGGACGACGGATGACCCGCGCCTGCGGAAGCAGCTCCGCGCCACCGCCCGCGCGGAGTCACTCGCCGTCCTCGAACGCTGAGCGGCACGGACCCGCACCGACAGCGAAACCACTGTCCGCTGCCGGGCCTCGACCGGCACACGAACTGCGTGAACCACTGCGGCGACACCGCCGGGTAGCCCCCCTGGAGCCGGGCGCCATGTCCGACGAAGGCCGTGGCGACCTGACCCGGCAGTTCGAGCAGCTCAGGGTTGGCGCCGGCACCGCTCGCGCCCGTGGGCCGAGACACACATCTCCGGAGGCGCCCGCGAGCCGCGCTGGACGAACCGGCATCCCGGGTTCGCCTCCTCACCGCCGAAGTTCCAGGTGCAGCGCAGCAGGCCGCGCAACGTCGAGCCGTCCGAGCCCCGTGCGAACGCATCGAGCGTGCGCGGGCCACCGGCTTCCAGCGGCGCCTGCCACTCGCCCAGCTCGAGCGTCCAGGCATCGTCCCGCACCGCCTCCATGGGCAGCTTCAGCACGGCGTTCCGGTAGACGAGCTCCGGCCCCTGCCCCTCGGTGAGGACCTCGAAGAAGCTCCCGCCCTCACGGCTGCCGAAGCTCATGCGGCCCGCCATCCGCAGGATGCCCCGGCGGTCAATGACCTGGAGCCCGTCTCCACCGAGCTGCAGCGCGCCGGCGAACAGCAGGACGTCGGCCTCCAGGGCGCCCCCCGCGAAGTAGCGCCCCACGCCGGGCGGCGAGGGCTCGGCATACGGGTGCTCCACCCGGCGCAGCTCCAGGCGCGTGGGCTCGTGACAGGTGACGTCGAAGCGGTCCTCATAGCGGATGGCGCCGCCTGGCACCCGCACGCGGACCCGCACCTCATGGGGCACGTCCGGCTCCGCGGCGCAGAGCACGTTCAGCCTGTAGCGACTCGTCAGGCGGCCTTCCGGGTAGTCCTGCCGGGTGACCTCGAGGTCCATCCCCTGGGGAGCGTCCACCTCCAGCTCCGTCCCCGCGAAGTCCCACCGCTCGACGCGCTCCGCGCCTTCTGGGGCGGCGTCTTCCGGCCAGGTCCGCACGTCGTCGATGAGGAACAGCGTCCGCAGGCCCATGGCCACCGGCGCGAGCGGAGCCCGGACGTAGAGCTGGTGCTGCTTGCCCGTCCCCCGTGGCTCGTCGTCGTAGCGCCCGCCACACGCGGCCAGCAGACACAGCAACGCCACCCCGCGGACGCACCGCGCCCTCAATGCCTGCTCAATCATGAGCCATCATCCTCCAGGCGCCCGTGATGCCCGGCCCATGCAACGGGCAGCAGGGTTCTACACGGACCTCGCGGTGGATGAGCGGAGAAGAATGGCGAGACAGAAAGCAGCCGCCAGCCGGCAGTTCGTGCCCGCTGGCGGCCTTGCGGCGAGGACGCCGCTACTCGCGACTAGTTCGCCTGCTGGACCACATCAATCCCGCCGCCGCCGTAGATGGGGCCGGGGTAGGGAACGAGGACACCGCCACAGCCGCGAGGACCGCCACGAACCTTGGTCTTGATCTGCATGTGTTACTCCCCTTTTGAACAGCGTGAGAAATTCACGCTGGGGATTGATAACACGCACTCGCGGTGAATGCTACCCGAATACCAGTACAACTCAAGTTACAAGCGTTCCAGCACTGCGGCCACGGCCTGCCCGCCACTGGTGCACAGGGCGACGAGGGCGATGTTCCCCCCGCGCCGCTCCAGCTCATCCAGGGCGGTGCCCACCAGCATGCTGCCGGTGGCGCCCAGCGGGTGGCCCAGGGCGATGGCGCCGCCGTTGACATTGACGCGCTCCGGGTCCACCTCCAGCGCGCGCGTCGTCTGCAGCACCACGGCCGCGAAGGCCTCGTTGATTTCCCACAGGTCCACGTCTCGCGCCGTCAGGCCCGCGGCCTTGAGGGCCTTGGCGGCGGCGGGAGCCGGTCCGGTCAGCATCAGCACCGGGTCGCTGCCCACGGCCGACACGGCCCGCACGCGGGCGCGGGGCTTCAGCCCGTGCGCCCGCACGTAGTCGCGGGACGCCACGAGCACCGCCGCCGCGCCATCCACGATGCCGCTGGACGTCCCCGCCGTGTGGAGGTGACGCACCGCACCGGCCCTCGGGTACGCGCGCAGCGCCAGCGCGTCGAGCGTCTCGCCTCCGGGCTCCGCGGGCTGCGCGCCCACCGACGTGAAGGACGCGGAGAGCGCGGCCAGCTTCTCGCGGGTGGTGTCCGCGCGCGGAGCATCGTCCACCGAGAGGAGCACCTCACCGGTGTCCGGGTGCTTCACGTCGAAGAGGCTCCGCTTGAAGTGCCCCTCCGCCTGGGCCCGGGCCGCGAGCTGCTGTGAGCGCAGGCCGAACGCGTCCAGCTCCTCGCGGGTGAAGCCCTCCAGGGTGGCGATGAGGTCCGCGCAGATACCCTGGGGCACCTGGTGGAAGCGGCGCCGCAGGCGGGTGTTGCCACCATCCGTGCCGCCGCCGTCCGCGCCCAGCCCCAGCCGGCTCATCTGCTCGACGCCGCCGGACACGACGAGGTGCTGCGCACCGGACGCCACGCCCATGGCGGCCAGCGACAGCGCCTGCAGGCCGGAGCCACAGAAGCGGTTGAGGCTGAAGCCCGGTACGGTGATGGGCCAGCCCGCGGCGAGCAGCGCCTGGCGGGCGATGTTGGCCCCCTGCTCGTCAATCTGGGCCACGCAGCCCACCACCACGTCATCCACCTCCGACACGTCGACGCCCGTGCGGAGCGGGAGCTGATTCAGCGTCTGCGCCAGCAGCTCCTGCGGGTGCAGCCCGCTGAGCGCGCCCTTCCCCGGCTTCGCGCGGGCGCGCGGAGTCCGGACCGCATCCAAGATGAACGCTTCCATGGACAACCCCTCCCACTCCTCGCGTGGGGGGCCATCCCCCTTCGCGTCACGACAACCATATTATGGTCATAATCTGGTCGCAATGCGAAGTGCCCAGGCGTGGCCAGCGGTAACCATCCAACATCCGGATGATGTGTATAATGTGGTCCACGAGGTGAGCGAGGATGGGACATCCCCCGGAGCAGAAGCAGGCCACGCATGAGCGCATCCTGGAGGCGGCGGGCGCGCTGTTCCGCCGGCAGGGCTTCTCCGCGACGAGCGTGGAGCACGTGATGCGGGCGGCGGGGCTGACGGTGGGAGGCTTCTACGCGCACTTCAACTCGAAGCAGGCGCTGCTCGTCGAGTCGCTCGCGCGCATCATGGGGACGCGGCGTACCGAGTGGTTCCAGGGGCTGGAGGACCTGCGGGGCGCGGAGTGGCTGAGCCACGTGGTGCGGCGCTACGTCTCCCGGGCACACCGGGACGCCGAGGTGCCCGCGTGTCCCCTGCCCCAGGTGCTCGCGGACGTGATGCGGGCGGAGGAGCCCGTGAAGCAGACGCTCGCGGACGGGACGGAGGGGATGGTGAAAGACATCGCCGCCCACCTGTCCGGGGATGCCCGCGCGAGTGCCCGGGAGCGGGCGCTGGCCACGTACGCCCTGTGCATCGGCGCGCTGACCCTGGCGAAGGCCACCCGGGGGACGCCCCTCTCGGACGAAGTGCTCGTCGCGGCCCGCCGCGTCGCGGTGCTGATGGCGGAGACGGAGCCGCCCGGCGCCTGACACTCCTCCACGCACTTCGCGGGAGGCCCGCTGGACGAGCTCCAGCAGGGTCAGGAAGTCACCGTCGTCTACGACCCGGCGAACCCCGGCGAGCACATGCTCGACGTGGACCACATCCGGCGTGCGGATGCCGCGCTGCGCCGGCTCTGACGCCTCCGCTGGAGGAACTGGACGGGCCGCGGACCAGGCGGGCGGCGGAGCCCGGCTCCCCCGCTCGCGTCAGTCGGGCCGGCGCCGTTACAACGTCGCATCCGTCACTCACACCCTCTTGGAGCCGCTGACAAAAGAGGGCACGGATGGGCCAGGAGACGAGCTGTCGGACCCTTGACGGGACGTCGGACTTCAGCGACGCGCTGCTGCGGAGCCTCCTGGAAGCTTCCACGCCACTTCCCCTCCCCCGCCCGGGCGCCCTCCTGGGTGGACAGCAGGGGAGGCGCTTCGAGCTTCACGAGCAGCTGGGCCGGGGTGGCATGGGACAGGTCTTCCGCGCCTGGGACTCGGTGCTGCGGCGCCACGTCGCGCTCAAGTTCATGCAGCCCCTCGAGGAGGTCTCCGGCCCGCTGCTCAGCTCGCTCCTCGAGCAGGAGGCGCGAGCCATCGCCCGGCTCGACCACGACAACATCATCCGCATCTTCGATGTCTCGGAATGGCGGGCAGGTCCCTCCGCCGTCGTCCCCTTCCTCGTCATGGAGCTCCTGAAGGGGCAATCCCTCTCCACCTGCCTGCGGCGGGGTGCCCTGGAATGGCACGAGGCCGTGGCCCTCTTCCGGGACGTGCTCGCGGGGCTGGCCCACGCCCATGCGCACGAGGTCATCCACCGCGACCTCAAGCCGGGCAACGTCTTCGTCCTCGAAGGGGGGCGCGCCAAGCTCCTCGACTTCGGTCTGGCGCGGCTCGCGGCGGGCCCGGACAGCGCCGCCACCCGCGGCCTTCACCCCGTGGGCTCGCCCGCCTACATGGCCCCGGAGCAGTGGCGGGAGGCACCGCATGATGCCCGCACCGACCTGTGGGCCGCGGGGCTGCTGTTCTACCTGCTGCTGACGGGGCAGCACCCCTGTCCCGGCGGCTCGATGAGAGCCATGCGTGACTGGGCGCTCTCCCCCAGGCCGCTGCCCTCCGTTCGAGCCCGCCGCCCGGAGCTTCCCGCGGAGGTGGACCTCCTGCTCGGCAAGGCCACGGCCCCGGAGCCCGCGCACCGCTTCCAGTCCGTCCACGAGCTGGCGTGCCAGTTGGAGGCGCTGGAGCAGCGGCGCGAGGCCGCGCGCACCGCCCCGGCCGAGCCCCGGCGCGCCCAGGTCACCTTCGTCTGCTGTCTCATGGCACGCCCCGACGAGCCGCTCGATGAGGAGGCGCTCGGGGAGCTGCAGGCCGCCTTCCAGCAAGCGTGCTCGGAACACCTCCTGCGGCAGGACGGCACGGTGCTGCAGTGCATGGGAGACGAGGTGCTCGGATGCCTTGGCCACCCACGCTCCGATGAAGACGCGCTGCCGCGCGCCGTGCGGGCGGGGCTGGAGCTGGCCACGATGCCGCGCGCGCGCTTCTCCGTCCGGGTGGGGCTGCATACGGCCTCGGTCGTCCTGAGCCCCCTCGCGGCACGCCACAGCGGCGCCTCCGCGGCCATCCAGGGAGACGCGCACCTGCTGGCGGTCCGGGCGGCGCGCCAGGCGGAGGCCGGCGCGGTGCTGCTGAGCCAGAGCACGTTCCAGGGGCTTCGAGGCGCCTTCGTCACGGAGCCCCTTGCCTCGCAGCCGGGGCCCGTCGCCCTCCACCGCCTGCTGCGGGAGCGCCAGGAGCCGCTGCGCTTCGAGCGGATGTCTCCTCCAGGCCTGTCGCCGCTGGTGGGGAGGAGCGAGGAGCTGCGCCAGCTCCGGGAGCACTGGGCGCGGGCGCGCGAGGGACACGGCGCCCTCCTCCTGCTCCAGGGTGAAGCCGGCATTGGCAAGTCCCGGCTGCTGCGGGAGCTGCGCGCGCAGGTGGGCCCCGAGGCGGGGTGCCAGGTCGCGGCGCAGTGCTGGCAGGAGTCCAGCACCAGTCCCCTCTTCCCGTTCAGCCAGCTGCTGCGACAGCTCTTCGCCCTGCCCGCGGAGGCCTCACCGGAGCAGTGGCGGCGGCGCGTGCGCCAGACGCTGGAGGCGCTCGGCGGCTCGCGTGAGGAGCTCCTGCCGCTGCTCGAATCCCTGCTCTGTCTGCCCGGCGCCGAGGCCCCATGCCCTGAAGGCGCGCAGCGCCGGCAGGCCCAGTTCCTGGAGCTGCTCGTCAGCCTCCTCCTGGAGCTGACCGGAGCCAGGGACGCGGCGGCCCGCCCGGCGCTGCTCATCATCGAGGACCTCCACTGGGCGGACCCCTCCACCCTGGACCTGCTGAGGTACCTGCTCGCCCGGACGCGGTCGGCCCGGCTCTGCGTGCTGCTCACCGCCCGTCCCGAGCTCCAGCTGCCCCTCGCCACCGCGTCCGGGTTCCACAGGCTCGTCCTGCCGCGCCTGTCGGTGGAGCACACCACGGCCCTGGTGGCCGAGGTGACGCGCGGCCAGCACCTCTCCGAGGACAAGCTCCGGCACCTGCGCGAGAAGACCGACGGCAACCCGCTCTTCATCGAGGAGATGGCCCGCATGTTCCTGAGCGAGGCCGCGACTGCCCGAGGCCACGCGAACGCCCCGGCCATTCCCATTCCCCTGCAGGCCCTGCTGCAGGCCCGGCTGGACTCACTTCCCCGCGAGCAGCGGGACCTGGCCCGGCGCTGCGCCATCCTCGGCGGTGGCTTCTCCCCGTCCCTGCTCGCCGCCTGCGTGGAGGAGCCGGCCGAGGCGCTGCGTCCCGGACTCGAGGCGCTGGTGGCCGCCGGGCTCCTCCGGAGGAATGACGCGGCACGGGAGGCGCGGTACGAGTTCCGCCATGCCCTGTTGCAGGAGCAGGCGCGCGAGTCGCTGCCCCCTCCCGAGCGGCGCAGGGTCCACCAGCGCATCGCCTGGCACCTGGCCGAGCACGTCGCGGAGCCCTCCGGGTTCCCTCCGGAATGGGTGGCCCACCACTTCACCCAGGCGCGGGAGTGGGCCCAGGCCCATCACTGGTGGAAGGAGGCGGGGCGGCTGGCCATGGGGCACCGGGCCTACACGGAGGCCGTGCATCACTACCAGCAGGCCAGGAACGCGCTGGCCCAGCTCCCCTCGGGGACGGCCCGTGTGGCGGAGGAGCTGCGGCTGCTGCTGGAGATGGGCGTGCCGATGCTGCTCACCCGGAGCACCCAGGACGAGGTGAAGGACCTCTTCCTCCACGCCCGGGAGCTGTGTCACCAGACCGGGGAGGCCGACCTGCTCCCGCCAGCGCTCTCCGGCCTCTTCTTCTGGCATGTCCAGCGGGCCCACTACGCGGCCGCGCTCGACATGGCGAAGGCCCTGGTCGACGTGGGCGAGCGCACGGGCTCCCCGGAAGTGCAGGGCGTGGGGAGCCTGTGGCTGGGCGACTGCCTGTTCCTCCAGGGCCGGTTCCGGCCGGCGCTGGACCACTTCGAGCGGGCCCGCGAGCTGCTGGGCCCGGAGTTCGACCTCGAGCGGGAGCGGGCGCTGTCGAAGGTGTATTGCTATTCACCTCGCGTGCTGGCGTGTGTCATCCCGGCCCTGGCGCGGCTCCTGCTCGACGGCCCCTGTCCGGAAGCCGTGAGCAACTGTGAGCAGGCCTTGCGACACCTCGAGACGCTGCGCTGCCCCATGACGGAGTCCCTCGCGCTCGTCTATGCGAGCGTCTTCTTCCAGCAGTGTGGAGACCTGGAGCGCGCCCACGCCCTGTCCGCGAAGCTGACTCCGCTGACGGTGCACTACAACCTGTCGAGCTGCGTCGGAGTGGCGGAGGCCCTGCACGTGTGGGGCCTGGAGAAGCGGGGGAAGGCCGGAGGGCTGCGCGCGTGCATCCAGAAGTGGGCCGACGCGGGGATGCGCAAGGGAATGCCCTACTGCTTCGTCCTGCTGGCCGACCTGCACCTGGGGTGCGGGGAGCTCGAGTCCGGGCTGGAGGCCGTGGACGAGGCCCTGGGCTGGGTGGAGGCGCTCGACGAGCGCAGCGTCGAGGCCGAGCTCCACCACCTGAAGGGGCAGCTGCTCTGGCGGAGGGGTGACGAAGACGCGGCACGCGCCAGCCTCCACCGGGCGCTGGAGGTGGCCCGGCACCAGGAGAGCCGCTTCTTCGAACGCCGGGCCATGGAGACCCTGGAGCTGCTGCACCTGCCCCGCAACCATTCCGAATAGAGCGTGTTGGAGCCCGGAGCGCGCCGTGGAAGCGGCGGCCGCCAGCGGGAATGAGCCGGCTGGCCATGAGGAGGCGTCTGCTTTGAGCAAGCCGAGCATGTGGATGCGGTGGTGTGCCCCCGTTGCGCTGGGGCTGGGACTGGTCATGGGGTGCGGAGCGGGGCCGGAGCCCGCGACGGCTCCGCCGGCCGGGACGCTGGAGCAAGGCGTGAGCACCTGCACCGGGCCCACGGGAGCCATCTGCCGGCTCGTCACGCCCGCGGAGGCGGGGACACCCGGCTCGGGGAAGTACCCCGAGCCGCACGTCGTCATGCGTCCCCGGCAGCCGACGAAGGCGGAGCTCGTCGTCTTCCTGCCAGGCACGGGCGGCTGGCCCGAAGCCTATCTCGACGGGCAGCACCTGGACGCCGACCACAACCTGTATGCCAGCGCGACCTCCAAGGGCTACCGCGCCATCGGGCTCACGTACCAGAACCAGCCGTCCATCGGTCAGCTCTGCGGCGTGAATGATGCCTGCTTCCTCGCCACCCGCCGCACGCTCATCACCGGCGACGTTCAGCCCGGCAGCGCGGTGACCTCGCTGTCGCGGGAAGACGCCATCATCCCCCGGCTCACCCGGCTGCTCGTGTACCTGCGCGACACGGGGGACCCTTCCGGCAACTGGGGCAGCTTCCTCGTGAACCCCACCTGCACCGTGGCGTGCCGGCTCAACCCGGCGAAGCTCATCCTCTCCGGGCACTCGCAGGGCGGCGGCCACGCGGGCGTCATCGGCAGGGACTACGGCGTGCGCCGCGTCGTCATGCTCGCCTCGCCCTGCGACGCGCTCGGCGGCGTGGGGCCCATCGCAAGCTGGTCCCTGCCGCCGCTCACCACGGCGCCCGGCGCCGACACGTACCGCGGCCTCGTGGCCCGCGGCCGGAGCCCCAGCGGCTACACCGTTGACGCGTGCGACGCGGACGCCGTCAGACACTGGGCGCCCGAGCGGCTGAACGCGCAGTGGACCCGCTTCACCAGCACCACGGGGCTGTGCCCCACGGAGCCGCACGCCTGCGTGGCGCGGGACGCACAGCTCTTCCCCGAGTGGCAGAACCTGTGGCCGTAGGGCCGCCCGGTGACGCCTCCACCGGCGGCCGTCGTCCAGCATGCCGGCCTCAGGGCACGTACGCCGTCCAGTCCACGTAGGCATACCGCGTCGAGTTCGGCGGCTGGGTCGCCAGCGGGCGGCTGGGCGGCGTCCAGTCATTCGTATGCCAGGTGTTGGTCAGGAAGTGGGAGCTGTTGGCGGGGATGCGCGAGGCCGGCCCCTGGTAGTCCCACAGCGTGATTCGCTGGCCGCTGGTGGGGTGGACCACCCACCACGTCACGCGGCTCGCCGTCCAGGTGAAGCCATACTCGTAATACGCCGTGCTGGAGTTGTACCCCGGCAGTGCCGGAATCGTCGCGGGCAGGTTCTCGTTGCCCGCGAGCGGCTGGCAGGGCCCGCTGAAGCTCTCGTAGTAGCAGGTGGAGTGGAGGGTGCCGGTGGCCAGGTTGAGGATTCGCGAGACGCGCCGATGCGCGGTGGGCCCGAAGTCCGTGTACATCGTGAGGTAGATGACCTGGGGCTCGGCACACAGCCACTCGAAGTCAATCTCGCTGTTGTCCGGCAGGCCATTGCCGTTGTAGTCGCCGCCGTCATTGAAGTACGTGAAGAAGCCCGTGACGATGCCCGTGTTCGGCTGCGTCGAGCAGCTCGGGGTCTTCAGCCGGGTGGTGAACGTCCCGTACTTGTAGCGCGCCGAGCTCTCCTGGGTGATGCCTCCGCCGACCCCCGCCGCCGGGTAGGCCGACAGTCGCAGCCGCAGCGCGCGCCCATCCGTCGTGCCGGACTGCGAGACAGACGACGCCGAGTTCGCGGCTCCGCCGTAGCTGTAGAAATAGGGTGACGGATACGACGCCCAGTTCTCGGTGAAGGGTGCTGCCCCCGCCAGGCCCGGCACGCTCAGGAGCAGCGCGGAAATCGTTCCCAACGGAAAGCTCCAGCTTGGCTTCTTCATGTCGTGAACTCCCTTGGTGAAGCGTCCAGGCAACAGAGGAGAGGTCTGCTGTATTTTCCGGGTCATCGCAGCCTGTCGCTAAGTTGAGCCCATGCCGATACACGAGCGCTTCGAAGTCACGCAGGGGCAGTGGACTCTCACAGGCGAGCACGCGGGCCGGGGGCCGGCGCTGGTGTTCCTGCACGCGGGCGTGGCGGACCGGCGGATGTGGCGCACCGAGCTCGAGGCCTTCGCCTCCACCCACCACGCGCTTGCGTATGACCGGCGCGGCTTCGGAGAGAGTCGTGGAGTGCCCGGGCCCTTCAGCCACGTGGACGACCTGGCCGCCGTGCTCGACTCGCTCGGCGCGCGCCAGGCGGTCCTCGTGGGCTGCTCTCAGGGCGGACGGGTGGCCCTCGACTTCACGCTCGCGCATCCGGACCGGGTGCGAAGCCTCGTGCTCGTCGCCCCCGCGGTGAGCGGTGCTCCTGTCCCCGCCGAGCCCGCGCCCTCGGTGGCCCGCCTCTCGGCGCACCTCGAGGAGGCGGAGGCCCGGGGCGACGTGGAGCGCGTCAACGCCCTGGAGGCCCACCTGTGGCTGGACGGCCCGGACAGCCCCGAGGGCCGGGTGGGTGGCGCGGCGCGTGCGCTCTTCCTCGACATGAACGGCATCGCGCTGCGCGCACCGTCACCCGGCGTGGAGCGCGAGCCCCCACCGGCGCTGCCGAGGCTCGGCGAGCTGCGCGTGCCGACGCGGGTGGTGTGCGGAGACCTCGACGTGCCGCACCTCCAGGAGCGCTGCGCCCTGCTCGCGCGCGGCATCCCGGGCGCGGACCTGCGGGTGATGGCGGGCTGCGCGCACCTGCCCAACCTCGAGCAGCCCCGCGCCTTCGCGCTGCGGGTTCGCGAGCTGCTCGAGCGGCTGGGCGCCTGACGCGGCGCCGTCACTCAATCGTGGAGTTCGTCACCACGATGGGCGTATCCGCGTGATTCGAGATCTGGGGATACGTCGGGTACCACGAGCCGCCCGTGTTGTTCCGGATGACCGAGCGGTCGATGCGGATGTCGCCCGAGTGGTCGTTGCTGACGAAGAAGATGGCGCTGCCGTGGGCGTTGACCTCGTTGTGCTCGATGCGCGTGCCACAGAGGGACAGCGTCATCCTGTTGCCGTCGTTGTAGATGGCCGCGCCGCTGCCGCCGCCCGGAGTGCCCGCCCTGGCGGGATTCGCCCCATTCCCGATGGCCCGGTTGTAGGAGAAGAGGCTGTTGATGACGGTCCACGACACGCCGATGCTGCTGATGCCGCCGCCGTTGGAGCAGACGCCGCCGTAGCCCTGCTTGCCGCCGAACGTCGTGTTCACCACGTAGACGGGCCGCCCCTCGTACTGGCTGAACACGCGGATGGCGCCGCCGCCCACGTCGGGCCCGACATCGGCGCAGACGTTGTTGAAGAAGCGGGAGTTGATGACCTTCAAGCGCCCGCCGCGCACCCAGACTGCTCCGCCGCCGTCGAACTCGGTCTCCGTCTTGGAGCTGGCGTCCACGAACGTCAGGTTCTGGAGCGTCAGCCGGGGGTGGTCCTGGTTCTGGCAGTGCGAGGTCGTCCACTTCTGCGCCTCGTCGCAGGTGTTCATGTAGAGGATGCGGTGCCTGCCCGCTCCGCTGAGCGTCACCAGCCCCTTGCCGTCGATGACGATCTCCGGCCCCTTGTCGTTGAAGACCTTCGCCGTCTGCTCGAGGGTGATGGTGACCGGCTCCGGCCCGCAGTCGAACGTGATGACCCCGCCCCGGGCCACGGCGTCGACGAAGGCCGCACTGGTGCAGCTCCCCGGAGTCCCCGTACCGACGACGGTGGTGGGCCTGGAGACGTCGGCGAGGCCCGCCTCCGCCGGGATGCTGCACGTGGCCTCCGCATTCGGATTGCCGGCGGGCGGGCCGTCCTTGGGATTGGTCAGCGGGTTGGGCACTTCCACGCCCGGCGCGTCATCGCCCGAGCAGCCCGCCGTGCAGGCGAGCGCCACTCCCGCGGCCAGCGAGAGGACCGCGGGGAACCGACGAAGTCTCTTGGGGTACATGAAGTCTCCGGAAGGGAGACAGTGTAGAGGCAGCAAGCCGCGGCCCGGAAGGCCAGGAGGCGACGCGCGCCTCAGCGCTCACTGGCGGAGACCTCGGCGAGCACGAGGTGCTCGTACGGCGCGAGCGGCTCCTCGTCGAGGCCGATGGGCGAGAGGAAGCGCTCTCGCAGCCCCCGAGGGGTGGGCTGGTCCAGGACGCGATACCCGGCGCCGGAGAGGAACGCAGGGGCTGCCGCTGGAGCGATTCCCCACCGGAGGGGCTCCCCCGTGAGCCGGAGCGAGAAGCGAATCAGCCTCCCGAGCAGCCGCCCGGCGAAGACCACGCGCGGCTGCCCCTCCTCGTCCACCTCCATGGAGCTGAAGGCCAGCCGGCTTCCAGGGCCGGTGCACGCGCGCACCTGGGCGAGGAACGCTGTGACCTGCGCGGGCGCCAGGTACATGAGGAGCCCCTCGGCCACGACGACGCTCCGGACGTCGGCGCGCCAGCCCGTCGGCCGCAGGACTTCCTCGAGTGACTTCGATGCGAGGTCCGCGGCGAGGACGACGTGGTTGGGCCGCGCGAGCCCGGCCCCCTGGATGCCGGCGCGCTTGGGCTCCGCCGTGGCCGGTGCATCGACCTCGACGCACGTCACGTCCGGATGACGGCGGGCCACGCTCACCGCCAGCGGGTCGAACCCGGCGCCGACCACGAGCACCTGCCGCGCACCCTCGGCGAGGGCCTGCTCGACGGCCTCGTGCATCCAGCGCTTGCGCACCCCGAACCACAAGAGCTGGCCCCGCCCGAGGAGCCGCTCCGCGGTCTCATACAGCCGCGCCCCCGTGCGCCCGCGCATCATGTCGACCTCGCGCCGCCGCACCGCGCCGGATGCTCGCAGGAGGGCTTCGACCGTTTCCGCGGCCCCGGAGGGCAGCACCCGCTCGAGCCGGGGAGTCGAGTCGAGCAGCAGCATGAAGCGGGCAATCTTGGTCGCGGTGCCGCTGGGGCGGGCTCTCGTCACGGAGTGCATCTTCGGCTCCAGGGCCAGCGTGGTCGACCCGCTGGCTGGCAGGGCTGTGCGATGTCCGACGACAGAAGTCGAAGCAGCGCGGGAAGCGCCGGGCGCAGGCGCCCTCAGTACATCGAGCGGCGCGTGAAGCCGACGAGGGCGGCCAGTGGCAGCACCGAGCGCGGCAGGTAGGGCAGGCGCCACATGCCGCCGTGGTTGGCCCCCTGCATGATGAGCTCCAGCGGGTGCCGCAGCGGCACCCGGGGGTCGGACAGCGCCGCCGGGTTTCGCAGGTCATGCACCCAGAGCGCCGCCATCAACGCGTTGGTGGTCGCGGGCTCGAAGATCTCCACGCCGAAGGTGGAGGCACCCCGGAAGCCGGCGGCCAGCAGGGGGTTCTTCACCACCGAGTGCGTCGCGGTGGACGGCGCCACGTTGATGGACACGCGCTGCCCCGCCGCTCGCGAGACGAGGGCCCGCCACTGTTGCAGCCGCTTGGCCAGCGCGTAGTTGGGCCCCTGCTGCAGGATGATGCAGTCCACCGTGCCATAGCGCTGGCCGTTGCTGCTCTCGACGATGCGGCTGACATTCGGCTGGTAGAGGGCGCCACGGCTCACCCCGCGCAGCGTGGCCTGGGTGGCGCGCCCGAGCGCGGCCCGCTGTCCGTAACGTGCGGCCGCCGCGCGGGTGACGTCCTCGGGCACGGCGAACACGTCCGTCGGCGTCGCCATGTACGCGAGCGAGGTGGCCGGCCGGGCCTCGCAGAGCGCCGTGACGATGGCATCCATCGCCACCGACACGCGCACGTGCCGCTCACCGTCGAGATAGGCGAGCGAGGCCACGTCGAGGTCCCCGGGAAGGGAGCGCAGCCAGGCCGCCAGCTCCGGCGTCTGGGTGAGCAGGTCCGCGCCCGCGTGGGCGAGCACATGCTCGGCGCCCTCCCCTCCCGACGCTGTGGAGGCCACCGGGGCGAGGAGCCGGCCATTGCCCGAGGACGCGAGGTCGACGAGCCGCTGCCATACGCGGGGGCGCTGGAGGTCCACGGCGGCGACATTCGCGCGCCAGCGCATGAGCCACGGGAACGGCCCCGCCTCCGAGGCCGCGCCGAGCAGCACCAGCGTCCGGTCGGAGAGGTCCAGCCACGCCGGGTTGCGCTGCACCAGCCGGAGCGCCTCGGCATGCGAGGCCTCGATGACGCTCGCGCGCTCCCAGGCGTCCAGCTGCCGCAGGAGTGCGTCACCGGAGAGGCTCTGACCGCGGTAGGGCACCTCCCACGTCGTGGGGGCGGTGCGAGCCCGCCCTTCGAGCGTGGCCGTGCGGAAGCCCTCCGCCGCGGGCGAGGCCATCGCCGTATCGAGGGTGCGCGGCTGCCCGTCACGCCAGAACTGGAACGCCCGCCGCGTCGCCTCCAGGCCGGCGCGCGCGATGGCGATGGCATTCTCGGGGCGCTCCAGCGAGTGCTCCACCAGTTGCCGCAGATAGTGCGGATAGCGCTCGCGCCAGCGCCGCTCCGCGCGCAGTTCCCCCGAGGCCCCGGCGCCCATGGCGTCGAAGGCCGCCTCGAAGACGGCCCGTGCGGTCTCCGACGTGCTGCGCCGCCCGTCCGGGGTGGACGGGAACTGAATGCCGCTGTCACTGCCACTCGCGCTCGTCATCCTGCCCCCTGTTCGGGGCGGCAGCATGTACAGGCGGGGTTGCGCCATTCAATGACGGAATGGCCGTCCCCTCCTTCCACACGGCTCCGGAGCGCTTCGTCACAAACTCCCGCTCATCGTCGGGGCCGTGGCAGCTGGCCCTGGCGTGTCGCGGCCATGCTCGTCCTGCTCGCCCAGCCCGTGGGCGTGCTGCTGGCGGCGGTCGCGGCCCGCCGGGGAGAGCGGGCGAAGCCGCGCGCTTCGGATTCCAGCGACTTCGAATAGGTACAGCCATCGTCCAACACGTGAGCTCGGTGACCTCGCGAACCGGGCCTTCCAGCGTGGAAGAGCGAACGGAAAGACGGATGGCTGCTCGCGTGTTCACCCCGCGTGGTTGAGAAACGGCGGGTCATGTTCCTGACGATGGAGCGTGTATGGCGGACCACGTGAAGAAGAACGAAGTCCTCGTCCTCGGAGCCACCGGCACCACCGGCCGGCGGTTGACGGGGCTGCTGCGTACGGCCGGAGTCCGGGTCCGGGCCGCGTCCCGAAAAGGCGAGGTGCGCTTCGACTGGGCCGACCAGAAGACCTGGGAGCCCGCGGTGGCGGGAGCCTCGCGGATGTACCTCATGGCTCCGCACGAGCTGCCCGTGGCTCCAGCCTTCGTCCGGTGCGCGGTGGACGCGGGCGTGAAGCACCTCGTGCTGCTGTCCAGCAGGGCCATCGAGCCCATGGGTGACGAGCGCCTGATGGCGGCCGAGCGCACCGTGCGGGAGTCCGGGACGGACTGGACAATCCTGAGGCCGGACTGGTTCAACCAGAACTTCGACGAGGGCGTCTTCCGCGAGGCCGTCATGGCGGGGGAGGTCGCGGTACCACTGGGCAATGCACGCCAGGTGTTCGTGGACGCCGACGACATCGCGGCAGTCGCGGCGGCGGTGCTCACCGGGACGGGCCACGCCGGTCGAACCTACGAGCTGAGCGGGCCCCGGGCGCTGACCTTCGAGGAGGCCGTCGGAATCATCAGCCGCGCCTCGGGCCGGAAGGTCCAGTACCGAGGCACCGCGGAGGCCTACCTCGCCACCATGGGCGCGCTGGGCCTCCCGCGTGAGCAGACGGAGAAGGAGGTCGAGGCGTTCACCGCGCTGCGGGACCTCGGGGACTCGAAGCCCACCGACGTCGTGCAGCGACTCACGGGGCGAGCCCCCAAGGACTTCGAGGCCTACGCCGCCGCCGCGGCCGCTCGCGGTGCCTGGCGCGGCTGACGCGCTGGACGCGAGCACCACCGCGTCGTGTAACCTTCGGGGATGCCCCTCGCTCCCGCCCGTGCAGCTCCCAGGCGTCTCGCGCGGCTCCTGCTCTGTCTCGTGACGGCCACGACCGGCGCATGTCGCCGGGAGAGCGCAGAGGAGAAGCCTCGCGAGCCCGCCGCGGCGTCGGCGGCGCCTTCCGCGCCGAAGCAACCCTCCGACCTGCATGGCGTCGGAGGCGTCGAAGGCGCGCAGCTCGCGTACGACGAGTTCCGTCAGCCCGCCCGCTTCATCGCCGCGCTGGGGATTGCCCCGGGGCAGCGGATTGCCGATGTCGGGGCGGGCCTCGGGTACTTCACGCCGCGCCTCGCGGATGCCGTCGGGCCGGCGGGGCAGGTGGTGGCGACCGACATCAACGACGAAGCGCTCGAGCGACTTCGCGCACGGATGTCGGGGCGGAAGAACGTCGTGGTGCGGAAGGTGGCGCCGGACGAGCCGGGCCTCGAACCCGGCGCGTATGACCTGATTCTTCTTTCCGAGGTGGACCACTTCTTCGCGGACCGGGTGGCCTATCTGCGCAGGCTGCGGCCCGCCCTCACCCCGAATGGCCGTGTGGCGGTGAGCCACCTCCGGGCCATGCGTCCACCGCTCGTCGCCGCCGCCGAGCAGGCGGGCTATGCCGTCGTCTCCGAGTTCGACGGCCTTCCGAGCCACTACCTGCTCTTCCTGCAGCCCGCGTCCAGCCGGTGACGGCCGCGGGCCCGTGCGCGTGAGGGCCCGGCCTCAGGGCTCCGTCTCGGGCCGCAGCGTCACCGGGTGCTCGCGCAGCCACTCCTGGGCGCGCTCGATGCGCTTCGCGCTCTCCGGCAGGCCCATGCTCACGAGCAGCGCCCGGTAGGGCTCGAATGCCTCGGGCGTCCACGCGGTGAGCGCCTTGAGGTCGGCCAGCATCACCATCTCCTCCGCCGAGCGCCCCACGGCCTCCTGCCTCGCGGTGAGCAGCGCGGCCAGCGTCATGCGCGCGGGCTCGGCCTCGAAGGCAATCGCCGTGTCCATGAAGGCCGCCCGGGTGGCCTCGTCGGCGGACGCATCCTTCGCCTTCTCGCGCAGGCGGTTCAGCAGGCCCGAGAGGAACTCCGGCTCCAGCGAGCCCTTCACCGCGCGCATCAGCCCGGTCACCGCCTCGCGGCGCGCCGCCGGGTCGGCGTCGGAACCCAGGGACTTCAGCGCCTGCATCGGCTCCCACAGGGCGATGGTGAGCCACAGCTCCTCCTCCGGGGCGAAGACGGGCGGCGCGCCGGGCTCGCGCATCCGGGCCTCCACGCGGGCGGCGCGCTCGCGGGCCTCGCGGGCGATGCGCTCGGCCAGCCCCGGGTCCGACTGCACGTAGCGCAGCAGCGCCTCCACGTCGCCCTCGCGTGCCGCCTTCAGGGCGTCTCGCGCCTCGGGCGGGAGCGTCTCCTCGGCCAGCCCGGCCTCCAGCGCCTCGTACTTCTTCGCCAGCTCCTTGTGCTTCGCGCTCCACTCGCGGAACTGCACGTCGAACACCACGTCCAGCACCGGGATGTCCTCCGGGCGCGCGGCGCCGACCTTCTTCGCCGCCGAGGCGAGCAGCGCGCCCACGGCCAGCGCCTGCCGGTCCTCGGCCGAGCGCCCCGGCTGTCCGGCGCGCTCCAGCAGCGTGGCCCCCAGCTTCGCCAGGAACTCGGGCGTGCCCAGCTTGCGCACCGTCCCCACCAGCAGCTCGCGCCGGGCGCTGGCCGCGTCCTGCGCCTGGGCCTCGTCATCCGAGAGCTTCGCGAGCGCCGGGCCCACGTGCTCCACGAAGGCCTTCGCCTCGAAGCGCAGGCCCGGCGCGGGGCCCCACTCCGTCAGCAGCGCTCGCAGCCGCTCCAGGGCGCCGGACAGCCGGGACACGTCCGGGTCTCCCAGCACCTCCATGGAGCGCTTGAGGTCCTGGGTGAGCGGGTGGGCGGCGGGAGCGGCGGGCGGAGTGGCGCGCGCCCGGTCCTCGGCGGCGTGGCAGGCCTTGTACTTCTTGCCGCTGCCACAGGGGCACGGGTCATTGCGGCCGGGCTTCTTCTGGCTCAAGGCGTTCCTCGGGAGTCGCACGCGACGGGAGGCATCGCGGGGGCGCCACCGTATCAGCACGCCTCGCGGCGCAAGCAGGAAGCCTGCGCCCACTGTCCCCTGGAAAAAGAAGGTGACGCCGCCCGCCACCAGGCGCACGGACGGCGTCACCACCGGGGCCGCGCGGTCCAGACGCTCGAGGAGTACTTCAGCGCCCGGCGGTCCGCGGCCCGCGGACATCGTTCAGCAAGCCCTCATGTGTGGTGGTGCAGGCTCTCCACCAGGTACGGGTCCCCCACCGGAACCATGGGCGACGAGCGCACCGCGCGAGTCACCGCCAGCGTGAACAGCGCGCCCACGCCCAGCAGGCCCGCCAGCTCGTACACGCCCAGGCCCACGCCGTCCGGCAGGTTCGCCGGAGCCACCATCAGGTGCAGATCCAGCCAGCGGCCCACGAGCAGGAGGAACGCCACGCGCAGCAGGTGTCCCGGGTCCTTCTTCGCCGGCCGGGGCAGCAGCAGCAGGAAGGGCAGCGCCCAGTTCAGCCCCAGGTTGCAGTAGAAGGCCGTCGCCCACCCGCCGTGCATCCGCGCGATGAAGTAGACCGTCTCCTCGGGGATGTTCGCGTACCAGATGAGCAGGAACTGCGAGAACCAGAGGTAGGCCCACAGCGTGGCGAAGCCGAACATCAGCTTGCCCAGGTCGTGCAGGTGGCTGGAGTTGAGCTGGGGCAGCGCGCCCGCCCGGTGCAGCAGGATGGCCGCCACGGTGATGGCGCTCACGCTGGAGCTGAGCAGGCCCGCCACGTTGTAGAGGGCGTAGATGGTGCTGAACCAGTGCGGCTCCAGGCTCATCAGCCAGTCGAACGCGGCCAGGCAGAACGTCAGCCCGAAGAGGACGAGGAACACGGCGGACACCACCACGTTGCGCCGCGTCCCCTCCTCCGTCCGCTCCGTGTCCTGCCGCAGCGAGTTGCGCCGCAAGAGCCACGTGAAGCCCGTCCACAGCGCCAGCATCAGCACCATGCGAACCGCGAAGAACGGCACGTTAAGGAAGGCCGCCTTCTGGTGCAGCAGGTGGTCCGTCTCCATGACGCCCGGCCGCGCCCACAGGTACAGCTTCGGCGCGAAGGGCAGCAGCGCCAGCAGCGGCACCGCGCCCCACGGCACGTACGCGGCGAAGGCCTCCGGAATCCGCTTGAAGACGGTGAACCAGCCCGCGTTGGCCACGTACATCAGCGCCAGGAACAGCGCGCCGCCCAGGCCCAGGCACAGGAAGTAGAAGCCGCTGGTCAGCAGGCTCGACAGCGCGCGAGCGGGCTCGAGCGCCAGCCCCACGGCCAGCGTGCCCAGGCCCGCCACCGCGAAGCCCAGGGCCGCGCGGCGCACGCCCGGGCCCACCTCGAAGCCCCCGGTGGAAACCGGAGGCTGCACGTCATGCAGGGGGGAGCTCATGGCACGTCCTTCCGCGCCGTCCGCGCGGGGTCCTGCAGGGTGCGCAGGTAGTGGACGACCTTCCACCGGTCCTCCGGCGCCACCTGCGAGCCATGGGCCGGCATCAGCCCCTGGCCGTGGGTGATGATGTGGAACACCTGCCCGTCCGGCAGCGCCTTCGCCCGCGCGCCCAGCAGCGAGGGCGGCATGGGAAAGCGCGCCGTCACCAGGCCGTCGCCCAGCCCGCCGGCGCCGTGGCACGGCGAGCAGTAGCGCTGGAACGCCGTCTCTCCGCGCGCCAGCACCTCCGGCGAGGACGGATAGGGATTCTTCAGCTCCCGCCCCGCGCGCGCCGCCTCTTCCGGACCCGCGGCCAGGTGCAGCGGCAGGTGGCCCCGGGGCACCGTGCCCTTCGCCGGGCCCAGCAGCGTCTTCCCGTCCGGCGTGTTGGGGTTGGGCGCGAAGCTGTCGTACGGCACGGACGACACCATGTCCGGCGCGTACTCGAAGTTGGGCTGCGTCTCGTCCTGCTCGCAGCCGGCGGCGGCCAGCCCCAGCACCACCGCGCCCACCAGGGCCCGTCTCATGACGCCACCTCCATCCGGCTCGTGGCCACCGCGCCGTGGCGCACCAGCAGCTCCTCCGCGGCGGCCAGCTCCGGGCCCGCGTCGCGCGGGGCCACGGTGATGGCGAACCGGTCATCCGTCACGCGGGGCAGCGCCCGGCGCCGGCTGCCCGGGAAGAGCTTCGCGCGCACCAGGAAGGCCGCCACGGAGAACAGGCCCGCGAACAGCACCGTCAGCTCGAAGGTGACGGGGATGAACGCGGGGAACGAGTTGAAGGGCTTGCCGCCCACGTTGAGCGGCCAGCTCACCACGCTGGTGTAGAGCTGCAGCGACATGGCCAGCGTGCAGCCCAGCAGGCCCGCCCCGAAGCACACCCAGGTGAGGCGGCTGGGCTTCAGGCCCATGGCGTCATCCAGGCCGTGCACCGCGTAGGGCGTGTACACGTCATCCAGGGTGTAGCCGGCCTCGCGCACCGCGCGCGTGGCGTCGAGGACCTTCTCCTCGCTGTCGAAGTAGCCGACGAGGACGGGGGCACTCATACGGGCACATCCTTTCTGGAGGCGAGAGCCAGCCCCGGCACGGCCAGCGGCTCCGGGGCCGGCGACTCGGACGCCGGGTGCTCCGGCCTCCGGGGCAGGGCCGCGGGGGCCTCACCGGGCGGGCGGGCGAAGCCGAGCACGCTCTTCACCTCGCCGATGGAGATGATGGGCAGCACGCGCACGAAGAGCAGGAACAGGGTGAAGAACAGGCCGAAGGTGCCGATGAACGTCCCCACCTCCACCATCGTCGGCGTGTACATGGACCAGCTGCTGGGCAGGAAGTCGCGGTGCAGGCTGGTGACGATGATGACGAAGCGCTCGAACCACATGCCCACGTTGATGACGAGCGACAGGACGAAGATGGCGGCGGGCGACGTGCGCACCTTCTTGAACCAGAACAGGTGCGGCGACACCACGTTGCACGTCACCATCGTCCAGTAGGCCCACGCGTACGGGCCGAAGGCGCGGTTGAGGAAGGCGAAGCGCTCGTACGGGTTGCCCGAGTACCAGGCGATGAACACCTCCGTGCCGTACGCCAGCGAGACGATGCCGCCCGTGACGATGATGACCTTCGTCATGTTCTCGAGGTGGCGGATGGTAATCAGGTGCTCGTAGCCCAGCACCACGCGGGTGATGATCATCAGCGTCAGCACCATGGCGAAGCCGCTGAACACCGCGCCGGCCACGAAGTACGGCGGGAAGATGGTGGTGTGCCAGCCGGGGATGACGGACGTGGCGAAGTCCATGGAGACGATGGTGTGCACGCTGAGGACCAGCGGCGCGGCCAGGCCCGCCAGCAGCATGTACACCGTCTCGTAGCGGCTCCACGTCCGGTGCGAGCCCGTCCACCCCAGCGACAGCACGCGGAAGATGGCCTTGCGCAGGCCCGCCTTCGCCCTGTCCCGCACGGTGGCCAGGTCCGGGATGAGGCCCACGTACCAGAACACCGCGGAGATGGTGAAGTACGTGGAGATGGCGAACACGTCCCACAGGAGCGGCGAGCGGAAGTTCACCCACAGGCTGCCGCGCGAGTTGGGATACGGCAGCACCCAGAAGGCCAGCCAGGGCCGGCCCATGTGGATGACGGGGAAGAGCGCCGCGCACATGACGGCGAACAGCGTCATCGCCTCCGCCGCGCGGTTGATGCTGGTGCGCCACTTCTGCCGGAACAGGAACAGGATGGCCGAGATGAGCGTGCCCGCGTGGCCGATGCCCACCCAGAACACGAAGTTGGTGATGTCGAAGGCCCACCCCACCGTCTTGTTCAGGCCCCACACGCCGATGCCCGTCCCAATCTGGTAGGCGACGATGCCGGCGCCGGTGCCCAGAATCGACACCGCGATGGCGAAGGCCGCCCACCACTTCCACGTGGGCGCGCGCTCCATGGGGGCGCAGATCTCCTCGGTGAGCTGGCCCAGGGTGCGCGCCTCGGTGACGAGCGGCACGCGCAACGGGGACAGGTGCTGCTGGCTCATGTTCCGCCTCCCGACCCGGTGTTGCGGATCTTCGTGAGGTAGGTGATGGACGACCCGATGTTCAGCTCCTCCAGCAGCCGGAAGGCCCGCCCGTCCTTCGCGAGCTTCGCCACCGCGCTGCCGGAGTCGTTCAGGTCCCCGAAGTGGATGGCCTTCGCGGGGCAGCTCTGCTGGCAGGCCGTCTGGACGTCTCCGTCGCGCAGCGGGCGGCCCTCGCGGTTCGCGCTGGCCTTGGCCTCCTGCACGCGCTGCACGCACATGGAGCACTTCTCCATGACGCCGCGGCTGCGCACGACGACGTCCGGGTTGAGCACCATGCGCTCGAGCGGCTCGTCGTGCTTGTAGTCGAACCAGTTGAAGCGGCGGACCTTGGTGGGGCAGTTGTTGGCGCAGTACCGGGTGCCCACGCAGCGGTTGTAGACCTGCTGGTTGAGCCCCTCGCTGGAGTGCACCGTGGCCAGCACCGGACACACCGTCTCGCACGGCGCGTTCTCGCAGTGCTGGCACATCATCGGCTGGTGCACCACCTCCGGGTTGGCCTCGTCCCCCGCGTAGTACCGGTCCACGCGCATCCAGTGCATCTCGCGCGAGCGCAGCACCTCGTCGCGGCCCACGCTGGGGATGTTGTTCTCCGCCTGGCAGGACACCACGCACGCCGAGCAGCCCGTGCACGCGCTCAGGTCCACCGCCAGCGCCCAGCGGTGGCCCTTGTACTCGTGGCCGGACCAGATGGAGAGCGGATGCCCGCCGCCGTGGCCCCCATGCTCCTCGTTGCCGGCGCGGGGGTTGGCCAGGAAGGCGGCCAGCTCCGCCTCGCGCACATGCGGGCGGCCCTCCAGGCTGTTGTGCGTCTGGGTGAGGGCCAGCTTCTCCCGCGCCCCGGTGGCCTCCACCGTCACGCCCGGCACCGCGCGCCGCGCGCGGCCGTCCACCACCGCCGCCAGCGGGTAGCCGTTGCCGCCGATGCCATCCGCGATGCGGCCCGCGCGCGTGCGGCCCTGCCCCACCGCCACGGCGATGACGGCCGGGTGCGTGCCCGCCTGGACGAGCACCGGCAGCGACAGCTCCTGCCCGCCCGCGCGCACCCGCACCACGTCCCCGTCGCTCAGGCCCAGCGCCTTCGCGCGCGCCGGGGCGATGCAGGCCGGGTGGCCCCACGTCACCTTGGTGATGGGGTCCGGCACCTCCTGCAGCCAGGCGTTGTTCGCGGGGGCGCCGTCGCGCAGCGCCACCGTGGGGTACAGCACCAGCTCCCACTCCACGGACGGGCGGGCCACGCCGGCCAGCGCCTTCGCCAGCCCCTCCTCGCGGAAGGCCGGAGCCTCCGCCTGGGCGGGAGGCAGCGTCACCACGCCCCGGCGCAGGGCGTCGTCCCAGAAGGCGCCGAAGTCCTGCCCGGCCGCGCCGGCCCGGGGGAAGACCTCCGCCTCCCAGCGCTCGCGCAGCAGGTCATGGTGCGAGCGGGGAGCGCCCGCCCACAGCAGCAGCGACTCCACCCCGTCCCGGGTGTCGTGCAGCGGCGCCACCGCCGGCTGGCGCAGCGAGCGCACACCGCGCCGGGGCTCGGCATCCCCCCACGACTCCAGGGCGGTGGGCTCCGGCGCGTGGAAGCGCGCGAGGAAGGCCGTCTCGTCCAGCCTGTCGTTGGTGGCCACGGTGAGCGGCACGCCCTTCAGCAGCGCCGTCAGCTCCGCGCCGCGAGGGTCCGCGTAGGCGGGGTTGACGCCGACGAAGAGCACCGCGCCCACGCCGCCCTTGCGCAGCTCCGCCAGCAGCTCGCCGTAGGCCAGCGCGTCCCCATCCAGCGTCACGCCCTCCGCCGGGCACACCGTGGTGCCCTCGTTGCCCAGCAGCGCGTTGGCGGTGCTGGCCAGCACCTGCGCGGCCACGTCATCCCCGCCGCACACCACCAGCGAGGCGCCGCGCTGCGCCCACAGGGCCTCCGCCAGCTGCTCCAGCGCGGCCTCCTCCAGGGCCGGCGCGGGCAGCGAGTCCAGGGCCGGCATCGCCCGCCCCGCCCTCCGGGCCAGCCGCTTCACCAGGTCTCCCAGGGCGGGCGTCACGTCGGACGGGGCCACCGGGAAGCGGTGGTCCGCGGCGGCGCCGGTGAGCGTCAGCACCGGCTCCACCTGGTAGTGCCGCGCCATCGCCCGCTTGCCGGCCGCGTCGCGCGCCTCGGTGTACTGGCGGGTGAAGGCCACCGGCGACACCCAGGTGCCCAGGAAGTCCGCGCCGAAGCTGACGATGACCTTCGCCCGGTCGAAGCGGTAGTCCGGCACCACCCGCGCGCCGTGCGTGACACGGTACGCGTCGCCGATGGCGGTCAGCTCGCCCAGGGGCTCGTGCCGCACCGTGCGCGCCGTGGGGTACGCGGCGAGGAAGCGCTTCACCGCGGCCTCCACCGAAGGGCCCGTCACCGGGGGCAGCACCACGCGGATGCCCTGTCCCGCCTCGGCGGCCTTGCGCAGCCCCTCCGTCACCCCGGCGTCCAGCTTCGCCCAGGTGGTGCGCTCACAGGCCAGCGCGGGGAAGCGGGCGCGGCTGGCGTCATAGAGGGAGAGGACGGACGCCTGCCCCACGGCGCAGACACCGCCGCGAGACACCGGGTGCTCGTCGTTGCCCTCCACCTTGATGGGGCGGCCGTCGCGCGTCTTCAGCAGCAGGCCGCAGCGGGCGCTGCACCCGCCGCAGGTGGACGCGTACCAGAGCGAGAGCCCCGGGGTCACCTCGTCCGGCCGGGCCACGTACGGGATGACCTTCTGCACGGGGGCGCGCTGGCAGGCCACCATGGCCGCCGCGGCGCTCAGGCCCATCACCTTGAAGAAGTCGCGGCGGCTGCTCGGGTCCGGGGGCGCGGCGGCCACGCCCACCGGCAGCTCCTCGGCGAACTCGTTCCGTGCCTGCTCGAGCACGCCGAGGTCCCCCGCGCGCTCCGCCAGGCTCTGCCAGTACTTGGGAAGGGTGTCGGACATGGATGGGGTTCCTCAGCGGTGACAACTGGAGCAGTCCGTGGGGGGCTGCAGGATGCGGGGCACCTTCGGCGGCGCCGGCGTCGGAGGCTGGGTGGACATCGCGAGCAGCTCGCCCGAGCGGGGCGCGGAGGGCGGCGGCGCGGACACCTGCTCCGCCGCCGTCTTCCGGTGGCAGTCCAGGCACCAGCCCATCGTCATCGGCTCCACCTGCTCCAGGCGCACCATCTCCTGCACGGGGCCATGGCACGTCTGGCACTCCAGCCCGGAGGTGACGTGGCTGGCGTGGTTGAAGTACGCGTGGTCCGGCAGCCGGTGGATGCGCACCCACTCCAGCGGCCGGTTCTCCGCCACGGCGGCGGCCACCTTCTGGATTTCGGGCGAGTCCTTCTTCACCTGCGTGTGGCAGTTCATGCAGACGCTGGACGCGGGCACGCCGGCATGGCGGCTCTTCTCCGCGCCCGTGTGGCAGTACTGGCAGTCCAGCTCGTACTGGCCGGCGTGGACCGCGTGGGAGAAGGCCACCGGCTGCTCGGGCATGTAGCCCTGCTGGCTGTTCACCGGGCCGCTGCACCCGGCCAGCGCGAGTGAGAGCCCGCCCGCGAGGAGGAGGCGAATCAGGGCGTCGCTCACGGCGTCTCCTCCCGGGGCGTGGCGAGGAGCGGCGACTCCGGAGCCCGCGGCACCAGCGCCAGCCCCACCGCCCGCCGAGCGCGGACGAAGGGGGCCACCGCCAGCAGCACGAAGCCCGCCAGCAGGTGGACCTGGAAGATGCCGGGGGCCGCGGCCAGCCGCGTCGCGTCCGGCTGGAAGGCCAGCAGCGAGCGCAGGTACGGCACCGAGACGTGGAGGTACCAGGCGGAGGCCCAGCGCAGCGCCACCGCGATGTGCAGGCCGGTGAGCACCTGGGCCAGCAGCAGCCCCAGGAAGCCCGCCTGGGCCCACTGCCGCTCCTGCACGCGGCGCAGGGTGAGGCTCAGAAGCCCCCAGCCCAGCAGCATGCCGCCGATGAGGCTCACGGCCTCCAGCGTGAAGAGGCGCGCCGGGGACGCGTTGAAGACCTGCATCGCCCGGGGCGCGGCCAGCCCCAGCAGATGGGTGAGGGCCACGGTGGCGCCACCGGCCAGCACGGCCCGGCCCGCGGGCGTCCAGGGCTCGTCAGGAGCGGGAGCCCGTGCGGGCGCGCGTGACAGCTGGCGGCGCACCAGGCCCGCCACGGCCACGCCGGCCGCGGCATAGGGAAGGAACGAGAAGAGGAACGAGTCGCTCATGGCAGGTCTCGCGTCGAGCAGTGCCGTCAGTGGGCGCGCGGGTCCGTCCCGCGCGGCCCCCAGACGAGTCCGATGAATCCCAGCGCGGCGAGCAGCCCCACGACGCCGAGGAAGAAGAAGTCCCTGTCCTTGCGCGGCCTGCTGCCGTCGCGGGAGGCGTCCGCCAGGTACGCCTTGAGGGCGTACTGCTCCTCCTCCGTGAGCGGCGCCTTCGCGTACAGCTCGCGCATCAGCGGCGTGTCCAGCTTCGCCAGCAGCGGCGTCAGCCCCCTGTCCCCGTGGCGCGCGAAGGTGAAGGTGAGGTTGGGGCCCAGCGTGCCGCCACCGGCCACGCCGGTGCCGCGCACGTCATGGCAGCCCAGGCAGGAGGGGCCGCCCTGGGCCAGCGCCTCGGTGCCCTCGAAGAGGCGGCGGCCCAGGGCCACCTCCTCCGGCGTGGCGTCCGTCCCCGGCTTCTGCGTGGGAGACGGCTTGCAGCTGCCCTTCCCCTTCGCGGTGCACTCGCGGAAGAAGGTGTAGAGCCCGGCGCGCTCCTCTTCGGAGAGCGGCTGGTCGGGCATGCGGATTCCGTTGAACTGCTTCAGCAGCGCGGTGGCGACCGGGTCGCCCGCGTCGATGAGCGCGCCCGGGCTCTCCAGGAAGCGGGTGAGCCACGCCTCGTCGCGCCGCTCCAGCACGCCGTGCAGGTCCGGGCCCACGCGGTCACCCTCGCCCACCGAGTGGCAGGTGCCGCAGCGCTGCGCGAAGAGCCGGGCGCCCCGCGAGGCGCCTTGCGCCAGCGCGGCGGGCGAGACCAGCACTGCCAGCAACAGCATGAAGGGGACGCCCCCGCGCGGCTGGCGCGGCCGTCCACCCAGGGCTTGTGTCCGCATCGAGGCCTGCCCCTCCTCTCGAGGAGGCCGGGCTCCGTGCCCGGCACGCGGGGCACGACTGCAATGCGAAGGCCAGGATGTCGGGCAGCCAACCTCCGGGCGGACACCCGGGCCGGAGGTGGAAGCGAGCGCAGCATTTGCGCCGGACGCCGCGCCACGGCGCAGCATTTTCCCGGCGGCGCGTGCGCTCGCGCTACGCCCGCATCACATCGCGGTGGTGGTGAACACGCCGCGGCCGATGGCCATGATGCCGCCGACGATGAACACGAAGGCCACCAGCACGCCGACCAGGGGCAGCCCCCACGCCGGCTGGGGGCGGCGGCGGTTGAGGGACATGCCCAGCTGGGCGATGACGGCGGCGAGCACCATCATCACGATGTGGCCGATGAGCTGCGGGTAGTAGAAGCGCGTCGCCAGCACCAGGAGGCCGAGCAACACCTGAAGGTGCAGCAGCCCGGCGAAGGAAGCGCCGAGGATGCGCCCCACCTTGTCGAAGGGCCGCTTCGTGGCGAGCCCGAAGGCGAAGTACGCAATGGCCAGCACCCCGGCGAGCAGCACCAGGTAGCGCAGTCCGGAGTGGGCGTAGAAGATGGGTCGGTCCATGGGCCTCGCTGCTTACCAACGCGCGGGGCTCCGCGCACGTTTCACGACGGGTCTGGCTTCGGCGTCTTCTTCGTGCTGGCCGGCAGGGGCGGCTCGGAGATGAGCTCCGCGGGCGGCAGCTCGCCGGTGAGGCTCTTGAGGAAGGCGACCAGGTCGTCCACCTCCGCGTCCGTCAGCGTCCGCGCCAGCTGGTGCTTCGCCATCAGCCGCACCATGGTGGGCAGGTCCTGGACGCTGCCGTCGTGGAGGTACGGGCCCGTCTTCTCCACGTTGAGGAGCGTGGGCACGCGGAACTTGCCCCGGTCGTCCTCGTTCTTCGTCGCGTCGAAGCGGCCGGCGTCCTTGAGGCCCGGGTAGTCCTCAATCAGGCCGAGCTTCTGGAAGGACGTGCCGCCCACGGCCGGGCCGTTGTGGCAGGTGGTGCAGCCGGTGGCGGCGAAGAGCTGCAGGCCCCGCTGCTCCTGCTCGGAGAGCGCGTCGTGCCGGCCCGACAGGTACTGGTCGAAGCGGGACGGGGTGGTGAGCTTGCGCTCGAAGGCGGCGATGGCGCGCGCGGCGTTGGCCAGCGACACCGGCTTCTTCTCCCCGGGGAAGGCCTCGCGGAAGCGGGTGGTGTACTCGGGGATGGAGGAGAGCGTGGCCACCACGCGCTTCTCGTCCGGCATCGCCATCTCCACGGGGTTGAGGATGGGCCCCGAGGCCTGGGCCTCCAGCGTGTCCGCGCGGCCGTCCCAGAACTGCGCGATGTGCCCGGCGGCGTTGTAGACGGTGGGCGAGTTGCGCGTGCCCTTCTGGCCCTTGTGCCCGTCCGACAGCGGCTTGTTGTCGACGCCGAAGGTGCCCAGCCCGTGGCAGGTGTTGCACGACACGTCGTGGTTCTTCGACAGGCGGGGCTCGAAGTAGAGCATCCGCCCCAGGGCCACCTGGGCCCCGGTGTCCACGGGCGCGGGCTTCGCGCCCTTCGCCGGAGCGGGCGGGCGGAAGAAGTGGCCCAGCTGCTCGGGCGTCAGCACCTTCGGCCCGGCCGGCTTCACCTCGGCCACGGGAGCAGCCACCGCGGCCACGGCCACGGGCTCCGGCTTCGCGTCACAGGCCGGGAGCGCGCTGGCACCCAGGGTGGACAGCGTCAGGAGCGGGAGCAGCCGGTGGCGGCGCATGGCAGGGGCCCTCCAGGGGGGAGACGGAAAACAGAGCGGCAGGGTAACAGCAGCGGGATGGGAGGCGGTCCGCGTCGTGATGACGCACCCCCATGCCGGCTTTCCCCAGCCATCAGCACACCCCGTGCCACGAAGGCAGCCCTGCCCGCCCGGCGCACGGACGGGCCGGCGGGGCCTGCGAGGAGGCGTGGACGCGGCTACGTCCCACCCTGTCGCCACCGGGCGAGCACCGGTGCGTCGGCCTGGAACGAACCCCCAGCGGAGGATGGATGCAGGACGAGAACGGCGGAGGACGGGAGGAGACGCGGGAGGAGGTGGAGGTGCTGGTCTGCCGCAAGTGCCTGCTGCGGGGAGGGGCCAGGGGAGGAAGCCTGGACCTGCCTCGCTGGCTCCAGGGCGAGCTGGCCGGGCGGGGCCTCGCCGGGCAGGTCCGTGTGCTGCCCACCGGCTGCATGAACCAGTGCCCCCGGGGCCAGGTCACCGTGCTCGTCACCAGCGGCGACGGCCGGGGCGGCGCCATGGTGACGGTGGACCCGCGCCTGCACCGCGAGAAGCTGGTGCAGCTCGTCGAGCGGAAGGCCCGGGGCACCCCGCCCCCCACCTCCGGGGACGCGCGCGGCACCGACGTGTGAGGCCGGCTCCTCCGTCCCGAGGATGAAGCGGTCCACCAGGTAGGCCACCGCGAGCCCGGTGGCCGTCCCCGCCGCGTCCCACGCCAGGTCCTGGAAGGAGAAGCCGGTGCCGCCCCGGCGGGAGTCATACAGCTCCTTGCCCACCCCTACCCCCATGCCCAGCCCCGCCCCGGTGAGCCAGCGCGCTCCGGGCGAGTCGAAGAGCAGCGCGCCCCCGCCATAGCCGGCGCCCGCGAAGACGAGACACGCGGCGAAGTGCTTGGGCTTGTCGGGCCCCAGCCAGTCGTCTTCCGGGGCCGCGCGCGCGGTGGGGGCGGCCAGCAGGACGAGGCAGGGGGCGAGCAGACGGCGCCGGAGTGAGCACATATCCCAGACATGTAGCACCCCACGACCTGTCTGGGAGGCTTGGCTCCCGGTGAAGACAGCCTGCTCGTTTTGTGCGTTTTCGAGACGTGGCCCGCACTCCGTCCTATGCTCCGGGTCGCGTGAAACGACTCGCCCCCTCGTTCACCTTCGAGAAGCAGCCAGACCGGCACCCCGGACTCGACGGGGCGCGGGGTCTGGCCGTGTTGGCGATGGTGATGGGGCACACGCTGGACGCGCTGCTGGCGCCCGCCGCGCGCGCGCTGCCCTGGGTGCAGCACTACTGGGCCTTCCGCGGGGTGACAGCGCCGCTGTTCCTGCTGGTGAGCGGGTGGGCGGTGGTGGCGGCGCTCGGGACGAAGCCCACGGCGGCCCGGGACACGTATGGTCGCCGCGTGCGCCGGGCGTTGCTGCTGCTGTTCCTCGGCTACCTGCTGCACTGGCCGGGCTGGTGGGCGGTTCGGGACCTGGGGTGGACGGAGGCGATGCTGTCCAAGGTCCTCTCCTTCGACGCGCTCCAGTGCATCGGCTTCGCGCTGCTGCTCGGCGCCACCCTGCTGCGGCTGGCGCCGGCCCGGTGGTGGGGCCGCGCGGGCGTGCTGCTGGCACTGGCGGTGGGCGTCCCCCTGGTGAGCGCGGCGATGTGGCGCCTGGGCGTCGGGCTGCCCGGCCCGGTGCAGCAGCTCATCGGCAGCGCCGAGGGCGCCCGCTTCCCCTTCTTCCCGTGGGCGGGCTTCTTCTTCGCCGGGGCCTTCGCCGCGCACGCGCTGAACCTGCTGCGCCCGGGCTGGCCGCAGGGGCTGGCGCTGGTGGCGCTGGGCGCGGGGCTCTTCGGACTGACGCACCTGATGCCGTCCGACTGGAGTCCCACGAGCCCGTGGATGGTGGCGTACCGGGTGGGCCAGGGGCTCGTGGTGATGGGCGCGGTGAACCTGCTGCCCCGGCGGCTGAGCGGGCTGCTGGCGCCCTTCGGACGGCTGTCGCTGTGGATCTACGTGCTGCACCTGCCGGTGGTCTACGGCTGGGCGGACATCGCCGGCCTGGCCGGGCGCGTGGGCCAGACGCTGTCGCTGCCCGCGGCGGTGGGCGTGGGCGTGGCGCTGCTCCTGGTCTGCGCGCTGGTGGCGCGCGTGGGCCGCTGGGTGCGTGAGCAGGTGCGGCCCTGGCGGACGGGCTCCACCACGCTGGGCTCCACCGTCGGCGGCGCGCGCCTGGGCACGCGCGTCTAGGCCGGCCAGGGCCACGGCGGCGCCCGCCGGTCCACGACCCTGTCTTCAGTGCCGCGGCTTGTCCTCGGTGAACTCCGCGTCCACCTCGCCCTGCACCGGCCCCTCCTGCCGTGGGCGGGGCGCCGGCCCGGCGCCGTCCTGGAACACGCCGCCTGCGAACGGCCCGCCGCGCGTGTCCTGGAACCCACCGAACCCGCCGAAGCCCACGGTGGTGACGCGCACGGAGCCGTCTCGCACCTTGCGCTCCAGCATCCGCTTCAGCCGCGCGGCCACGAAGCGGCGCGTCGGAGGAATCAGCAGCAGCAGCCCCACCACGTCCGTGAAGACGCCGGGCGCGACGAGCAGCGCGCCGCCCACCAGCACCAGGGCGCCGCTGAGAATGCCCTCCTCGGGCACCTGGCCCCGGGCCATGGACTCGCGCCAGCTCTTCACCACGCGCCCGCCCTCCCGCCGGGCGAGCGAGGCTCCGACCAGGCCCGTCACCAGCACCATGGCGAGCGTGGGCACGAGCCCCACCTGCCGGCCGATGGCCAACAGCAGGTACAGCTCGATGAAGGGCACGACGGTGAAGGCCAGCAGGAGGTACTTGAACACGCCCCCACCCTAACGCGCCGGAGGAGGCCCTGCCGGAGAACCGGACTGGCGCTCAGCTCCCGTTGAGCTTCGACAGCAGCGAGTCCACCACCAGGTACAGGGCGAAGAAGACGCCGATGGCGATGAGGAAGAAGCGGCCCGACGGCTGGAAGCCCCGCGACTCCTGGGACGTCGCCGCGTAGCTCCCCGTCCCCATGGCCTCGGGCAGGCCGGCCACCTCGGCCGCGTAGCGCGCGGTGCGGCCGTACTGCTCCACCACCACGCCGTCATCCGTCGCGGCCAGGGAGCGGCCGAGCTGCGGGTCCACCAGCCGGGCCCCGGCCGCCGTCGCCAGGGCCGCGGCCTCGCCCAGCAGCTCGCGCATCAGGTCCGGCCGGTCGGAGAGCGGCACGCGCAGCTCGGTGGCCACCACCTGGCCGCCCTCGCGCAGCTCGCCCACTTCCACCTCACCGCTGCGCAGGCGCCACACGCGCACGCCGTCCGGGCGGGCGGACACCTGCCGCTCGGAGAGGAGGGCATCCACCCGCGCCGCCTCGTAGGGCGTGCCCGGAGTCATCGTCTGGAGGAGCAACTCGTATCTCACGCGGGTTGCGAGTATACGCCGCGAACGCCATGCCGACCTCCTCCAAGCCCCCGAATTCCCAGCGCGGTGGCCGTCCCCCTCCCGCCCAGGGCCGGGGCCGCCCCCACCACGCCCGTCCCGAGAAGCCCGCTCCGGACCGCACCACGCCCGACATCGCGCCCGACGGCCTGCCCCAGGTGTCGCTGGTGCGCCGGGGCGTGGAGCGCTGGCAGGCCGGCCACCCGTGGATATATCGCGCCGACCTCAACGGCGACCCGGCCCTCGCCGGCGGTGAGGTGGTGCGGGTGACGGACGGCCGCGGCTGGTTCCTCGGCAAGGCCTTCTATTCGAAGCAGTCGAAGATTTCGCTGCGCTGGCTCACGTTCGAGGACGTGGCGGTGGACGCGGACTTCTTCCGCCAGCGCCTCCTGTCCGCGGACGAACTGCGCCGCCGCGCGCTGCCGGGCGAGGCCACGTACCGCGTGGTGCACGGCGAGGCGGACGGGATTCCGGGCCTGGTGGTGGACCGGTACGGCGACTGGCTCAGCGTGCAGTTCCTGGTGCCCGCCACCGAGCAGCGCAAGGCGCTCCTCGTGGACCTGCTGCAGGAGCAGTTCCGCCCGCGCGGCATCATCAACCGCTCGGACGTGGGCGTGCGCAACCTGGAGGGGCTCACCCCGGAGAAGGGCGTCCTGCGCGGCGAGGCGCCCGGCCCGGTGTCCTTCGACGAGGGCCTGGTGCGCATGCGCGCGGACCTGCTCGAGGGCCAGAAGACGGGCGCGTTCCTGGACCAGCGGGAGAACCACGTCATGGCGGCGCACTACGCGCATGGCGAGGCGCTGGACTGCTTCTCGTACGTGGGCGGCTTCGCGCTCCAGCTCGCGACGCGGGCGAAGCACGTGACGGCGATTGAAATCTCGGAGTCGGCGGCGGCGCAGCTCAAGGAGAACGCGGCTTCCAACAAGCTCACCAACCTGGACGTGGTGGTGGCCAACGCGTTCGACTTCCTGCGCGACGCGGTGGACGACGGGAAGCACTTCGACACCATCGTCCTGGACCCGCCGTCCTTCGCGAAGAACAAGGACGCCATCGCCGCGGCGCTGCGCGGGTACAAGGAAATCAACCTGCGCGCCATGCAGCTGCTCAGGCCCGGCGGCATCCTCATCAGCGCCTCCTGCACGTACCACGTGGACGAGCAGGGCTTCGAGGACATGCTGGCCTCGGCCGCCGCGGACGCGCGCCGGCGGGTGCAAATCATCGAACGGCGCGGCGCGGGCCGGGACCACCCGGTGCTGCTCAACCTGCGCGAGACGCGCTACCTCAAGTGCTTCGTGCTCCGGGTGCTGTGAAGCCAGGGCGCGAGGGAGCACCGGTGACATGCGGACGCGGGACTGGGACGAGCAGGACGACGAGTCACCGACGGGCGGCACCCGGGAGCGGGAGCGCGCGCTGAAGGAGACGCGCACCGTCTACCGCCAGGCGGACGCGGCGTACGCGCCCTACTCGTGTCCGGCCAGTGGCGAGTGCTGCCAGCTGGCGCGCACGGGCCGTCAGCCGTGGCTGTGGCAGCCGGAGTGGGAGCTGCTGTCGCGGGGCCGTCCGCTGCCGCCGCCGCGCGGGGACGGGGGCTGTCCCTACCTGGACGCGGCGGGCCTGCGCTGCACGGTGTACGCGGACCGGCCCTTCGGCTGCCGCACCTTCTTCTGCGAGCGCATCCGCGGGCCGGCGCGCCAGCCGGCGGAGGCGGTGGGCTCGCTGCTGGAGCGGCTGGAGCGCATCTCCGAGCGCGTGGCCCCCGCGCTGAAGGCCCCGCGCCCCCTGCTCGAGTGGCACGCCGAGGCCCGGGCCGCGGGGACTCCGGAAGACACCTGACGGCGCCCGCAGGGCAGGTTGCGAAGGCGCGCGGGGTGCGCACCTCTCGAACGGCGCCACTGCCGCCGGCATGCACGCTGTGTCACTGCCGACCCCCTGATTTTCGCGTCCTGACTCGTGGCAGGGCGGGAATTCAGGAACAACAGAGCGCCTGGGTGCGGGAAGCGAAGCGAGGGCCATCGAAAGCGAGGATCAGAATCGCGGCGGGAGTGTTATGCCGGGCCGTGGGCCATGGCAGGAGAATTACGATGAGGGCGGCAGGGACGCGGCGGGGGCTCATCGTGGCGGCATGGGTTCTGGCCGTCGCCGGAGGCTGCCGGGGGTCGGAGGGGGCTGTTGCGAGCGCGCTCATCAACACGGGCATCGCCATGGGCAGCGCGGCGGTGGAGCGCGCCGGGGGTGGCTGCTACGCGGCCTGTCCGTCGGGCACCACCTGTGACTCGGCCACCGGCTACTGCCTGGCCCTGCCCTGCCGTGGCCAGTGCCGCTCGGACGAGCGCTGCGTGGAGAGTGGCGTGAGCGAGCGGTGCGAGGCACTGGCCCTGCCGGAGGGCGGGCTGGACGTGCGGCCGGCGGTGTCGACGTCGGACGTGCCCCGGAAGGCGCCGGAGCCTTCACCGTGATTTCTCCCCGCTGGCTCGTCGCGCCGCAGGAGTTCAAGGGAACGCTCACCGCCGCGGAAGCCGCGGAGGCGATGGCGAAGGGCATCCGCGAGTCCTCGCCGGAGGTGGTGCTGGACGTCGCGCCGCTGGCGGACGGCGGCCCCGGCACGGTGGACGCGCTGCTGGCGGGCACGCGCGGCGAGCGTCGCCGGCAGGTGGTGCGCGGGCCGCTGGGCGAGCCGGTGGAGGCGTGCTGGGCGCTGGTGGAGGACGGGCGCACGGCCGTGGTGGAGATGGCGGCGGCGTCGGGCCTGTCGCTGCTGGCGCCGGAGGCGAGGGACGCGCGGCGTGCGTCCACGTACGGCACGGGCGAGCTGATGCGCGCGGCGCTGGACGCGGGCTGCGAGCGCCTCATCGTCGGGCTGGGAGGCAGCGCCACCACGGACGGCGGCACGGGCGCGCTGGCGGCGCTGGGCTACCGCTTCCTGGATGCGAAGGGGCAGCCGCTGGAGCCCGGAGGCGCCGCGCTGGCCGGGCTCGCCACGGTGGACGCGAGCGGCCGCCATCCCCGGCTGGGCGTGGTGGAGCTGCTGGGCGCCACGGACGTCACGGCGCCGCTGCTGGGGGCGGACGGGGCCGCGCGCCTCTTCGGGCCCCAGAAGGGGGCGGACGCGGCGGCGGTGGACGAGCTCGAGGCGGCGCTGGCGCACCTGTCGGCGGTGGTCGGCGCCATGGCGGTGGGCTGGCCCGGGACGGGCGCGGCGGGAGGCTTCGGCTTCGGGCTGGCGGCGCTGCTGGGGGCGAGGCTGGTGCCCGGCTACGAGCTGGTGTCGCGAGCGCTGGGCCTGGAGCGGCGGGTGCTGCTGGCGGACGTGGTGCTGACGGGCGAGGGGCGCTTCGACCGGCAGACGTCCATGGGCAAGGGCCCCGGAGGGCTGGCGCGGCTGGCCCGCGAGCACGGCACGCCGGTGGTGCTCTTCGCGGGCTGCGTGGACCGCTCGGACGGACTGGAGCTGGACCTCTTCCACGAGGTGGTGGACCTGACCTCCCAGGCCCAGCCGGGAGAGCCGGCCTCGAAGGTGCTCTGCGAGGCCGCCGCGCGCTGGTCCGCGGCGCGCCTCAAGGGCGGACGCTAGGGGCTCTTCCCCTTCGCGCCGGGAAGCTTCTCCAGGTTCCAGTGCAGGAGCGCCTCGGGCTCCTCGTCCACGGCGATGAGGGCCAGCGGCTCGCGCGCCCAGTCGATGAGCCTGGGCGACTCCACCGCGCCGAGCGCCACGGGCACCCCCGGCGTCCCCTCCACCTTCTGGACGAAGAGGCGCATGCGCGGCCCCAGGTCCGCCGCGTAGCAGACGTACTCCCCCGTCGGAGAGAAGGGCCCCACCGTCAGCGACTCCAGCGTGGGGAAGCGCGCGAGAGGGAGCACCAGCGGCTTGCCCTCCTCCATGGAGGCCCGCCACAGCAGGTGGTGCGAGCGGCCCGCGTCGTCCCGCTCCACCACGCCGAGCACGAGCAGCTCCTCACGCGGGTGCAGCCGCACGGAGACCACGCGGCGGGAGTCCTGGAGCATCGCGGTGATGGCGGCCACCAGCGGAGACGCCACGGGCTTGAGCGCGGCGTCGAAGAGGGCCAGCTGCCCGTCCTCCTTCACCAGCGCCACCCGCCCGTGCCCGGCGGACCAGGCGAACGTCGGCGCGGGCCGCGAGCCCAGCTCCACCACGCCCTGCCGCTTCACGCCATTGAGGCCCAGCTCGAAGGTGCGCAGCCGCCAGTCCAGCCGGCGCCCCTGGCCATACTTCGACGTGTCCTTGAGCAGCACCGCCACCTGCTGCGGCTTCGTCGTCAGCCACTGGGCCGCCATGGCCAGCTCGTTGAGGCCCGCCACGCGGTACTCGCGCACCATGCGGTTGGGCACCTGGTAGAGCACGATGCGGCGGCTCTGGAGGTAGGCCGTCTCTCCCGGCAGCAGCGCCGGGCCGAAGGCCTGGAAGAGGCCGCCGGCCACCTGCTCCACGTACTCGCGGTCCACCTCGGTGGCGCGCACCTCGCCCGCGGCGAACTCCCACCGGTAGAGCTTCTCGTCCAGCCCCACCGCGGCCACGGAGTTGGGCACCGCCGCCGGGGTGATGATGCGCAGCTCCTCCAGCGGCACCGGGAGGGCGTAGCGGCTCGGAGCCAGCGGCTCCGGCCAGTCGCTCGACAGCAGGGGGATTTCACTCATGGGTGGGCCTGGGTCCGCGCTCGCGCCGCGTCAGATGAACCGGAAGCCCGTCTCGGGCGCGTGTTCGTCCTTCTTCAGCTCCGCCAGGGGCTCCTGGGCGCGCATGAGGATGGCGTAGTTGCGGTTGAGCTGCTCCTTCAGCTTGTCCTGCTTCTTCTTGCGCGTCTCCCGCTTGGGAATCTCCTCTTCCAGCGCCGCCTTCACCTGCGGCGCCACCTCCGTCATCCGGTAGAACCGCAGCGGATTCACGATGGCGAACTGGTGGAAGAGGTTGATGCCCTTGCCCTGCTTCTTCAGGTACTTCGACACCTCTTCCAGGCCGGTGACGGAGTCCTCGATCCACTTGTCGTACTTCACCGAGTCCCCGAGCACCATGTACCAGTCGGTGCCGAACATCACCCGGTCCAACATCTTCGGGTTCGACTCCAGCACCTCGGCCAGCTTCTTCCAGTAGGGGTACTTGCGCCCCAGCGGGAAGCGGCTGACGAGCGGCAGGTACGAGATGTCCGTGTAGACGTTCTCGTAGTCGGCGCAGAGCTTCACGATGGAGTCGATCCAGTCCTTCTCGTAGACGAGCCCGTCCCCGTCGAGGAAGTGGTCCAGGGAGAGGCCCTTGTCCTTCTGCTCCTTCTCCCATTCGGAGATGAGGCGCTCCTCGGCCTTGCGGTCCTTGGGGTCCTCCTCCTGGAGCCCCGGCTTGTCCTTGAGGGCCTTGCGCAGCCCGCGCATCCAGATGGCCTCGTCCGACGCGAAGTGGGCCAGGCAGACCTTCAGGGAGGGCACCTCCGCGAGCAGCGAGCGCCACGCCTCCGGGTGGATGTAGTGGTCCTTGAAGTAGCGCAGCCGCTCCTGCTGGACCTGCTTGCGATAGGACTTGAGCAGCTCCTTCGCGCTGAGCCGGGCCTCCTCCATCTTCCGCGAGTCCTTGAGGTCCTTCTTGAAGCGGGTCCGCTCCTTGCGGAACGTGGCGAGCGCCTCGAGCACCGGCCCGGAGTCCGGCGTGTACTTCTTGCGCTTCGCCGCGTCCGGCTCCAGGTCGAGGAAGAAGCGCCGCTGGTGCGTGTAGAAGCCCGACGGCGTGCAGTGGGTCATCACCGGGATGCCCTCGCTGGCGCACCGGGAGAAGAAGTCCTTCAGGTGCGGCAGCCGCTGCGTGCCGTCCGGCAGCGTGTTCTTGAAGTCCGACGGCATGTACCCCTGCGACGAGTACATCTTGAAGCCCACGTAGAGCCCGGGCTTGGACGGCGTGGCCACCTGGGCGAAGGGCTCGTCCCAGGGCTCCGCCTTCAGGTAGCGCCGGGGCTCGTAGTGATACATGGGCAGCATGCGGAAGGGGTGCGTGACGGCGACCTCCTCCGTGAGCTCGCGCTGCTGCTCCCACGTCTCGTGGAGCACCCACTCGCTGTCGGGGATCTCCACCGCCTTGCCCTTGTACTCCGGCACCCCGCTGCGCCGCTCGTAGTGGAAGACGGCGCCCGTCTCCGGGTCCTCCTGGTAGATGGGCACGCCCCAGTAGCCATCCATGTGGCAGTAGTCCATGTCCATGGTGAGGACGATGGACATGCCCAGGTAGTTGTCCTCGGCGTCGGTGGCCAGCCGCATCGCGCTGTCGAAGCGGGGGTACGTGCTCTTGATGAGCTTGTCGTTGTGCTTGACGGTGCGGTGGCCGATGTCGTTGGTGGGCAGGCAGGACCACTCGCCGATGAGCGGCATCATCCGGGAGATGGGCGCAATGGGGATGCGGTGGATCCACGCCGCCGCGCGCCCGAAGGCATTCACCACGCCGCGAGACGCGTGCAGCTTGCCGAACACGGCCAGGGCGCCCACGCGCTCGCCGAGCAGGCCGTAGATGGGCGGCAGCGGCGTGCAGTTGCCGCTCTGGATGTGCATGTGCGCGTCGAAGACGACGGGCGGCCACTTCTTCGCGCCCGGGTCGGCGACGAAGCTGCTGGGGGCGCCGCCGTTGAGCGTCACCTTCTCCGGCAGGACGGGAATCATCACCTCGTCGCCGGGCTTGATTTCATTGGGGCCGCGCAGCTTGCGCAGCGGCGCGTTCTCCTTGTGGTCGTAGACCACCTTCCAGCTCTCGAAGCCGAAACGCTGGGCGATGCTGTCGGGGGTGTCGCCCTCGTTCACGCTGTAAGACTTCATGCTGCGTCCCTCTGTGTGCGTCGCACGGAACGTCGGGTGGGGGCGGGGCTCAGGCGTCGGACTTCTGGCGGGTGAGGCTGCTCTCCAGCTCGGGGAAGGTGAGCTGGAACTGGCCGGCGGGCATGTCCTCCAGCTTCGCCTTGCCGCTGCCGTCGAGCGTGCCCTTCTTCACGGTGCCGTCGGGCAGCGTGAGCTCGAACTTCTGGTTGGCCAGGGGCTTGCCCTTGGGGTCCTTGAGGGAGAACTCGACGGGGCCGGGCTTGGGCTCCACCAGGCTCTCCACCTCCTGCTTCTCGAGCGTCAGCCCCTTGAGCGAGCCGGCGGCTTCCTTCTTTATCTTCGCGCCCTTCATCTTTATCTCGGAGCCCTCGAGCGTGAGCGTGTTGGCGGACAGCGTCACGTTCCCGGACTTCTCGATGCGCAGGAACTCCTTCTCGTTGACGGCGAGCGAGAAGGTGTCCGCCTTGAGCTCGAACTTCTTCGCCAGCACGGAGATGGGGCCCTCCACGAACAGGCTGCTGGTCTTCTTCACCTGCTCGGTCAGGTCCTTGCCGATGGTGATGGTCAGCATGCCCCGGGTCTGCGCGCCCTGGTCACCCATCACCTTGGACTGCTTGTCCTTGGAGACGGTCTCCTGCTTGCTGCCGACGATGTACTCGGTGTGCGCGGCGCCAATCTGCAGCAGCCGCGCTCCGCCAGTGGCTTCGTTGTAGACCAGGGCCACGTTGACGCTGTAGCCGCCGCCGATGGTGGTCGCCTTCGCCGCGCCCACGCTCTCCATGGTCCCCTGCGCCACCAGCACGGTGATGTTCTTGCCCACCGTCATCGCCTGGTTGCCCTCCACCGCCTCGTCGTGACTGCCCGTGGTGGTGGTGTCGCGATTCTTCTGCACCAGCAGCGTCTGGTTCCCCTCCACCACCCCCACGTCGTCCTTCTCCACGTGCAGCTTCTGGTTCCCCTCCACCGTCCGCTTGCGGTCCTTCTTCACCAGCAGGTCCTCGTACCCCTGCACCAGCTGCTCCTTGTTGTCCTCGGTGAGCAGGTCCTCGTCCTTCTGCGCGTGCGTGAAGACTTCCTCCTCCCCCGCCGCGTCCTCCACCCGCACCTCGTTGAAGCCGTCGCTGCCCAGGCTCGACGCACTCTTGCGCGTCGACTTCGTCTTCTCGTCCGGCAGCGCGTACGGCACCGTATTGGCCCCGTTGTACACCGCCCCCGCCACCAACGGCCGGTCCGGGTCTCCCTCCAGGAAGCGCACAATCACCTCCTGCCCAATGCGCGGCAGCCACACGTCGCCCCATGCCGGCCCGCCCCACGGCTGCCCCACCCGCACCCAGCACGACGACTTCTCGTCCCTCTTGCCCTCCCGGTCCCAGTGGAACTGCACCTTCACGCGCCCGTGCGCGTCGGTGTGGATTTCCTCTCCCGCCGGGCCCGTCACCGTCGCCGTCTGCGGCCCCGCTATCTGCGGCAGCGCCGTCAGCCGCCTCGGACGGAACGGCACCGCCTTGGGCAGCAGCTGGAACTGGTTGCGGTACAGCCCCTGCAAACTCTCGCTTC